>PBLJ01000060.1 GCA_002721705.1 Opitutia bacterium | reverse complement strand
TGGACTCTTTCGGCAAGCCCGACGACAAGATGGGGCACCATGATCATGGTGGTATCATACGCACCGTCGGCGCCTCCAAGAATATGTCGAAGAAGCCAGGCGAGTGGAACAAAATGATCGTGACCTGCAAGGGATACCATCTTCAAGTCGAGCTAAACGGTGAAAAGATCATCGACCACCAACTCGACAAAAAAGGTGAAGGCAAACAATCCGGTGTCGGCGATCGCCCCTTGGAAGGCTACATTTCCCTGCAGGACCACGGCGAACCGAATAACCTCCATTTCCGTAATATTCGGATCAAGGAGCTGTAAGAAGCGAAAGGGAAGGTCATGGGCCTTCGTGGAATCATCGCGTCACTGATTTTCGGCCTCTCGACAATCGATCTGCCGGCACCCCCTGAAAGGGGTTCGCCTCGACACACTCCCATCGTGCGGGTGGTCCAAAAAACGGAACACGCTGTAGCCGCCCTGTTCAGCCAAAAGGGCAATGTCCTGAACATGGGGAGCGGGAGCCTCATTCACAAGGACGGCTACGTCCTGACCAACGATCATGTCATCGGCGGTAACCCAGGGGTCGTCCTATTCAAGGACCAGGACCCCATCAACTACTCCATTGTCGGACGTATCCCGGAAAAGGACCTATGCCTCTTGCGGGCAAAACCTCCCAAGGCAGTCAAACCCCTTCGCTTGGGACGCAGTAACGACCTCGTGACCGGCGAACCCATTCTCTGCGCGGGTAATCCCGGGGGACGGGGCATCGTTTATTCCAGTGGCATAATCAGTTCGCCCAATTTCATGCTGACCGCGCCCAACGCACTGGTCGTCCATTACCTTCGTCATGACGTCAGGGATCGATTCATTCAATTCGACGCCGCCAGCAACCAAGGAAATTCAGGCGGTCCGTTGATCAATGCCCTCGGTGAACAAATTGGGGTAGTCTCCAACAAGAGCCCCGGGGAAGAGAATATCAACTTCGCCATACCCATAGATCGTGTCCGCCAAAATCTGATCGAGCTCTTTTCCCCGGAAATCCGGAAGGCGTTCGAGACCGGCCTACTCATCGATCCGCTTTCGAGGGAAGTGAAAGTGATCGAGGTGGAGGAAAACGGCCCCGCCGCCAAGGCGGGCATCAAAAACGGCGAACATGTCTTGGCCATCAACGGAAAAGCTCTCCAAGGCCCGATCGACTGGATGGCCAGGCTACTGGAACAGGAGGTCGGTGACGAACTGAAGCTCACCATAGGGAGGGCAAAGGAAAAACGGGAAGTGAAACTAAAGCTGGCTCCCTACGAAGAACCTGAAACCGTCGAACTAAAGAACCCCACGCCCGGACTGCGGTTCAAGGTCTGTCTCGGCAGTTTCGTGAAGACGCCTGACATGGCGAAACAGAAAGTCGTCAAGGAAGGCATCGCGCGAGCCTTGGATATCGTGGGTATGTCAGACCCAAAAACCGATGACTTCGCCATCTCATTGGAAGGTTTTCTCAAGATTCCGGAAGACGGCACCTATCGCTTGATCATCAATTCCGACGACGGCGGGATTCTTCATATCGGAGACCAGCTCGTCATCGACAACGACGGTCTCCACCCCGCCCAGGACGCCGGACGCCTCTTCCGTTTCCATAAAGGGTTTTTACCGATACGCATCGACTATTTCGAGGCCCAAGGCGATGCAGCCCTCAGCTTCGACGTCGAGTTCGAAGGAGGGGAACGCCAGCCAGCCGCCCCCTTGTTTTTTCACGAGAACTGAGGGCTCAAGAGTGACGGTTAGGTCCGTTTACTTCTCGGTTTTTATGGCGATGTTCGCCTTCGGTACACCAAGATGGCGGCAAATCGACATGAGATTGGCCAAGTAGAGGTGCTTGGCTTCCTTGTCGCAGCGGATGAGCACCTTGAGGTCCGGTGTCTTGTCGACCTTGGCAGTCAACCATTCCGAAACCTGTTCCTCGGTAAATTCTTTGCCCATCACAACATAGGCGCCGCTTGGGCGAATATTGATCTTGGCCAGGTTACCCGTCAACTGGGTCAGGGTTTGATTCCTTGTATCCACCGGCACTTGAACCATGTGTTCTCTATGCAAATCCACCAAGTATCCAGTTGAGAGGATTTCTATCTCAATGGCGATCCCACCGAGGTCGGATCTGGTGCCAAACCAAGGCTGGTATTCATTTTGATAAGGGGCCCCTTTTTTCGCTTCAATGGGGAAAGCCCTATAGTAAGGTTGTTTGTCCTTCAACGGATGTTCGGAATGCCTCCAATGCTCCGCCGTCGCTCCAAAGGGCTTAAGTTCGGCTTCCCAGAATTCCAAGTGAATGGAGCGGGGCGCCTGGGGCCAGACGTCATCGTTTGCGTCCAGGTATCTTTGGGCAGCAAGGTGCAAGGCCCTCAAGTCCTCGGTGGCCTCTGCAATGCCACCCTTGGATTGCCACTTCAAAGGCAGAGGAGGGAAGGAAACTTTTTCCCCCGACGAATCACGACCCGCTTCATCACCTTTGCTGTCCATCCGTCCGTTTTCGGCTTGTAGTCGGGCTATCTCCCCACGCAAACCCTCAATCTCCTCGGCTTCCTTGCCATCACCTACGCAACCAGCGAGCAAAAGCGATAAAAACAGCCCACAAAAGAATTCTCTCATGCTTGTGAAGATAGGAGGAGCAGTTATTTGATGACCAGCAAGCCCTTCATGACACGCCAATGACCGGGGAAAGTGCAAAGGAAGGGATAACGCCCTGGTTCCTTCGGGGCAATGAAATCCAGTTCCACCTTCTGGTTGGCGTTAACCAGCGGGGTAGACCAAACGACCTTGTCGCTGGCAGGCACGAAATGCTTGGCGAAGGCATCGGGATCCTGAGCCATTTGGTCGGCTAGGAAACCCACCTCGTCTGCCGAACCGGGCTTCACGATCACCAAATTATGGATCTGGATGTCCGGGTTGTCGAAAGTCAGCTTCACCTTCCCTCCGGCCGGAAGCCGAAACTCGGTCGGTGAAAAGGCCAGTTGGTTCGGCACGGCGCTGATGCGAACTTCGCCCTCGCTCAAGCCATGTGCCTTGTCGTAGGCAGTGGCTAGAATCTTTAGAGAAGCTTCGTCCTTGGAGGTTTCCAGATTCTCGAGGGCTTGCCCCAAGGGATCGAACAAATATACCGGGGCATAGCCCCTCGCCCCCCTTCCCTTGACGTATTTCGCCTCGATCTGATTCACCCCGGCACGTAGGTCGACCTGAACGTTCCAGTCGGAGCTCCACCAGTTGGCGGAGGAAATGACGGGAACACCATTGAGGAATACCTTCACGTAGCTGTGCCGAATGGAGAGAATGGCCCGCTCGGCCTTTGAGGAACGTACGAAGGTACGCATCGAGCCGAAAGAACCAGCGGATCCACCGACTTGGTACACTCGCTCGGGCTTTTCTCCTTCCTTGAGAAACCAATGGGTCAACTTCCCCGACTGGGGCTTTTCCATGACGGGGATCTCGGGACCTTGACCAGACCTCACACCGTGACTGGCGTCCTCGAGAATGGTCTGTAATGACCTGTCGCCTTCCACCTTCACTTGCCCCAGTAAGGAAGCATAAGCTGGATCCTTGCGTTGCAAATGGGAGACCACCTGAATGACCTCTGTTCGTACCCGCTTGTGCGGGTCCTTGGCCATTTTCTTGAGCAAAGCCAGCGGATCCTTGAGCTGGTCCGCCTGAAAACGGATCAAATGGGTGGCGGCGGCCCGAATGCGGGCATCGGAGGAGCCCAGAAGCTTCTCCAAGAGGCTCTGGCGGACCTCGTCCTGATCCTGCAAAATCCAAAGAGCTTCCAAGGCTGGTTCGTCCATGTCGACGGTCTTCAGCCAGCGATCAAGGATCGGGACAATGCCGGTGGTGTGTCTTAACTTGCGGCGGGCGTGATCACGCACCAAGTCCTGCGGATGGTTCAGTAAATCGAGCAGTTCGCTGGTCGAGCCTCCCTCGATTTTGGGCCACTCCTTGACAACAGGCTTACCTGTATGGACGATCCGCCAAACTCGTCCACACTGAGGGTCCCAGCGCGGATCGCGCATGGAGTTCTGGGCATGCCCGATGATACGCGAGCAAAAGTCCGAGACGTACATTGCGCCGTCGAGACCGAAGGCAATGTCCACCGGACGGAACAGTTGGTTAGGGGAAGACAAGACGTCCAGGCGATCGCTGGCCTTGAAATAAGCCCCGTCCGCCTTGTGCTTGGAGATCGACACGAAGCATTTGCGGAGCAAGACGGCCGAGGCCATGCCTTGCTGGTACTCATCGGGGAAATTGGGACTGGAAATGACGGCCGCGGCTGACCCTTTTCCATAGGCCACGCTAATGGCTCGCTTGAAGGGGTGATAAACACCAAAGGGGGTCCAGGGAATGGCATGACTGTCCTGCACGAAGCCGTCGCCATACATTTGGAACAAGTTCCCCCAACGGTCCCAAGTGATCTTCCAAGGGTTCGGAGTCAAAGTTTGGTATTCACGCTCCACGGTACCCTTGCGCAGGTCGAAGCGGTAGGTAGTGGCATCCACGCCTCTCGTGACGCCATGAGGAGTCTCCAGTTGTGAACGGTGAAAAACCCCGTCGCAAAACATGACGTTCCCCATGGGACCCATCGCGATCATGCCGCCATGATGGGCATCCGTGACGTCGATGCCTCGCATGATTTCACGACTCAGGTCGGCTTTGCCGTCGCCAGTGGTGTCCTTCATGAAGACAAGACGAGGTTGATGGGAAATGATTACGCCGTCCTTGTAGAAAGCCAAGCCATCCGGAACGTTCAGTTGGTCGGCGAAGATGGTCGATTTATCCGCCTTGCCGTCGTGGTCGGTGTCTTCCAGCACGATGATCTTGTCATGGGGAACGTCCCCGGGAATGGTGCTGGGAAAGGAAGGCATGGTGACCACCCAAAGGCGCCCACGGGCATCGAAGGCGATCTGCTCGGGATTGCGTAATTCAGGAAATTCCTTCTCCGAGGCGAAGAGATTCACTTTATAACCATCCGCCACCTGGAAGGACCTCAGCATCTCGGCCGGTGACGGCAGGGCGACCGGTTCCTTTTTGACCAGAGGCTCCAAGGTCAAAGGGGTGGCATCGAAAGCGAGCTTCGTGTCTTTACACAAGGCATGAGTAACGGCATCGGCTTTTGCAACCAAGGCGTGGTAGCGAGGCATGTCGGCGTTGTATTCATTGGCTCGCCCGCGAACACCGAAGTAGAGCACCGTGTTGACCGGTCGAACGATGGTTGCGACGTATCCCGCCTTGCGGGAAACCGCCTTGGCCACCTCCGCCGCCCGGCTTGGTTTCACCTTGGCAAAAGCCGCCTCTCCCAAGAGCTCGCGAGCCAAATGGGCGGCAACCCATTGGTGACCGGCGTCATTGAGATGAATGCCGTTCTCGGTCAGCGGCGCGTCATGACGAGCATAAGCCTCCTTGCTGGGTGTATGGAGGTCGACGAATCCCACCTTTCGCTCGGTCGCCACTTTGGACATGACCTCGAGGTATTGCTTTGTTTCCGCATTGCGCTTTTGCGGATCTGGGTAGTGGGGATGCTTCAGGTCTTCCGTGGCGATGGGGGAAAGAAGGATGACTCTCGCATCGGGATGGCGCCTCTCGATTTCCTTGAGATAGCCCGTCAAGTCAGCCCGAAACTTGGTTAATCCTTTTTCACCTGCAAAAGACTCGTTCAGGCCGAAGCCAAGGATCACGACGTTCGCCGGCCATTGGTCGAGCAACTTCTTGAGATGGTTGACGTAGCGCTCGGGCCGCAAACGGTATCCCACCTCGTCACCCGTCCAAGCCAAACTACGAAATTGCAGGTGTTTGTCGGGATGGGCCAATTGCAGCGACGCTTCGAAGCGCCCATCTTCCTGCAAGCGCTCGACGAAGGAATTACCATAGAGCAGGATGCGATCCCCCTTCTTGAACTCCAATTGAGCCCGAGCGTACGAAGCCCAAAACGAAAGCAAGGCCGCCAGAGCAATCCTGATCATGGCAAAGGTCACGCTACGTCGGTTTACTTGCCCGTCTTGCGAATCTCGGAGATCTTGACCGGACGACCTTTGGCGGCGGAAAGATCGGCTGCGAAAATGATTTCATGCGAGAGGACGGCCTCATCGAGACTGGTGTGCGGCATATCCTTGCCCTTGTTCATGGCATCGAAAAAGGCCTCGAACTGAGTTTGGTAGGGATGATCCGCGACGTCACCCGAGTCGACCAGTTTCATGGAAAGCTCGCTCCATTCGGTCTTGTCCGACTTGAGGTCTTCGGAATGCAACTTGTTGTCGAGCAAACTTCCCTTGCTACCGACCAAATGGGTGTGGAAATAGTAGGGCTGCAGACAGTCGAGCACGGAAGCGGTCTTGCCCACGCGCCCGTCCTTGAACTTCATGATGGTCACGGTGGTGGTCGGGTACTCGTATTTCTTGAAGTACTTGTGCTGCGATTGGGTGGCGTAACTGCTGACCTCCACCACTTCACCTTCCATGCACCCGCGAAGAGCGTCCATGGCATGGCAACCCGCAGACAGCAAACTGCTGCCACCAGCCCGTTTCTTCACGTTCCAACGATACTGACCATACCAAGGACCTACTCCATGGTAGTAATCGATTTCCCCGTAATGGATGGAACCAAGCAAACCCTTGTCGATGATGGCCTTGGTCGACTGAAACTGGTTCGAGAACCAGGCCTCGAAACAAACGCATGTGCCCACGCCGGCTTTCTTGGCCGCCTTTTGCATGGCGTACACGTCCTTCAAGGAAAGAGCCAAGGGTTTCTCGACGATGAGGTGTTTGCCCGCTTCCGCCGCCGCGATGGCTTGCTTGGCGTGTTGGTAGGGATAACTACAAATGTCCACCACGTTGACGTTTTCGTCCGCGATCAATTTCTTGACGTCGCGGTAGGGCGTGATGTCGGACCCATAGCGTTGCTTCAGCTCGTCTTTGTCGAGCGGTCGTGAAGAATAGATTGCGACGACCTCGGCGTCGGGGCAGGCGTTGATGGCATTGATATGGGCCGTGGCGGCCCAACCGTAGCCGATGATTCCAACGTTGTATTTGGCCATGGGAAATTCCTTGGGTAACGAGTTTTGGGATTGGCGAATGAGTCCGAAAGGGGAACGATAAGGACCGAGAGTCTTTTCGCCTATTCGAGAGTCGCAAGATAAAAACCAACGCAAACCGAAATGTCCGTGCCTCCACGCATCCTGCTTATCGGGGCCCATCCCGATGACGCCGAATACCACGCCGGCGGATTGCTGACCCGTTACCGCAAGGAACTGGATGCCACGGTCAAACTGATTTCCATGACCGACGGAGCAGCTGGTCACCACGAACGCTCCTCCGAGGAATTGCGGGAACTTCGCCAAGAGGAATCGGCAAATGCAGGCAAGGTGATTGGAGCCGAATACCTCAACTGGAACCTGCCCGACGCTCACCTCGAACCGTCTATTGAAAACCGTGACCGCGTAATTCGTGAAATGCGCTCCTTTCGTCCCGATCTCGTGCTGACGCATCGACCCTGCGATTACCATCCGGACCATCGCGCAGTCGGCCAACTCACCCAGGATGCCTCCTACTTGGTCACCGTGCCCAAGGTATTGCCGGAGGTGCCTCCTCTCTTCAATGACCCAGTGATCCTCTACATGGCGGACCTCTTCACCCGACCCTCGCCTTTCAGGCCGGATCTCGTCCTCGACGTCGACGGACAAGTCGACTCCATCATCGATATGCTGGCTTGTCACCGCACCCAAGTCTTCGAGTGGTTGCCTTATGAGGAAGGCGTACTGGACCAAGTGCCTGACGAGGAGGACGCAAAACTCGATTGGCTGCGTCAGTGGTTCATCGATCAAGTCGGCGAGCGAGCCAATCGCTTCCGCGATGCCCTCGTCGCGACCTACGGCGAGGAACGTGGAAAAGCCGTCACTTTATGCGAAGCCTATGAAATAAGCGAATACGCCTCCCGGTTGGACGACGAAAAGCGAGCCACGCTGTGGCCGTTCTAGATGAACTTCGTCAATCCGGGCATGGCGATGCGAACAGTAGGCGCCGGACCCCACTCGTACTTCTCCGGACCAAGGACTTCCTTGGAGTTGAGGGCCATGTCCCAAGTGATTTCCTGACCCGTGTAGGTAGCCATGCGACCCATGATGGCAAGGAGGGTGCTCTTTGCCATGTACTCCCCGTTGTTGATGGGTTGGCCTGAGCGTATGCTGGCAAAGAGTTCATCGTGCTCCGTCTGGTAAACGTCGTTATTCTCTCCGCGATACACCCAAAGGTCCTTGCCCTTGGCGTCGAGGGTCACTCCATTGCGTCTCTCGGAAAAACGGGCTCGGCCGGCGGATCCCTGGACCTCGGCGCTCAGGTTGCTCTTGCAACCCTTCATCTGACGGGTGTTGCTGTACAATCTAGCTCCGTCGGCATACTCGTAGACGATGGAATGATGGTCGAAGATGTTGCCGTATTTCTTTTCCGTTCGCACGTGGCGTCCGCCCATGCCGATGGCCTTCACGGGGTAAGCCCCCTTGGCCCATGAGCAGACGTCGAGAAAATGAACGTGTTGCTCCACGTTGAAGTCGCCGGACAGCCAAGTATAATAGTACCAGTTGCGCATCTGGTAGTGCATGTCCGTCCAGTCAGGTTGGCGCTCCTTGTACCAAATCGAGCCTCGGTAGTCGTTGGCCTGCAGGGAAAGGATATCGCCGATGGCGCCGTCTTGCAGACGTCGGACGAGTTCTTGAAAACCGTAGGAGTAACGCAGGCAAAGCCCCGAGACCACGGACAATTTCTTCTTCTTCGCCAATTGGCAGGACGCCAGCACGGATCGAATGCCCGGACCATCCACGGCTACGGGTTTTTCGGCAAAGACGTGCACCCCTGCAGTCACCGCTTTTTCCAAGTGGGCGGGCCGAAAGTGCGGTGGCGTGGCAAGCAGGACGACGTCCACACCGCTGGCCAGCAACTTGTCGAAGGCCTCGAATCCAACGAACCGTTTCTTTTCGGGCACCTCTATTCTGTCCGTAATCGCGGGAAGGACCTGCAAACGCTCGAGGCTTCCCTCCAAGCGATCAGAGAACATGTCCGCCATGGCCACGAGCTTTGCTCCCGGATCCGCCAGCAAAGCCTGGCGGCAAGCTCCGGTGCCGCGTCCGCCGCAACCGACGAGGCCGATCTTTATGGGAGAGGCCTTCTTATCCGCGGCAGCGGCCAAGTTGGTCGCAGCCAAGGCACCTGCGCCAACTGCGGCCGATTGAGAGATAAAGTTACGTCGGGTACATGCTCGTTCAAGTTTCATGGCTGCCTCATTTTTTGACGGGTTGGAGGATGGCGTTGCGAAAGAAAATCTCGTGTCCCTCGTTTTGAAAAAGAATTCGTCCACCTGCCGGGAATACCTCGTAAACCTCATTCACGGTGACTCCGTTCACCTTAATGGCGATGCGAGCACCCACGCAAATCACTTCGACATTGGTCCATTCCCCGAGAGGAGAGGCGATATCCCAGCGCCCACGGGTGTCGATCAGTTCCTTGAAATCGGGATCATGCAAGGCCCACCAAAATTGTCGTCCATACCACTTGGTCGGCTTTCCACCGGGGTTCCAGCGGGTACGATTGTCGCGAGCTTTCAAGGTATCACTGGTGACGGTGACGGGGATCGTCTTGCCGTCGAAGTCGGTCCCTCGAATCACAATGAGGTCGCCTTCACACCCTTGTGCCAGTTGGCACTCCACCGAAGCCATCCACTTGTCTCCTGAATTACCCTCCGGACCCGTAGCATGGATGAGCAAACCCGAATTTCGCACGTACTTGCCGCCATCCGTCTTCCTGCCCCACTTGTATTCCACCCTGAGGTGATAGTCCTTGTAGGCTTGTTTGGGGCCGACGTAACCACGCCCCGCTCCGGACACCCGAAGCACCCCGTCCTTGATCGAAAAAACACCCTTCTCATCCTTCCCTCCAATACCTTCCAGCCAAGTGGTGAATCCGCTCAAATCCTTCGCCTGGAAAAGCTCGATGGTCTTGGTCGGGGCAACCGGTTCAGGGCTCTTGGCCGACGTCACCAGACAGGTCGTAAGCAAAAGTGTCAGAAAGGTCTTCACGAGGTTTAATATTGAAGGGGACGGACTTTTCCTTGCGCAAGAGCATTGTCCTAAGCAAGTTGATTCCTATCCCAATTCGAAATCAGCCCCAAAGATGAACCTGTAATGAAGAACACGATCCCTCTTACATTCGATCGGCGTTCCTTTCTTCGCTCCACGGGGTTGGCGGGAACCATGGCCTTGGCTCAAAGGGCATCATCCAAAGTGGAAGAGGTTAAACCTCGGTTGACCGATTTTCAGATCGCCTGCATGACCCTGCCCTACTCCAAGTTTCCCTTGGAGAGAGCCCTCAAGGGAATCAAGGGAGCGGGTTACGAATACGTGGCGTGGGGCACCTCTCACGATGAAACGGGTTCAGGCAAACGCGTTCCCGTGATGCCCGTCGACGCTCCCCCTAAAAAAGCCAAGGACCTGGGCAAGCGTTGCCGCGACTTGGGCCTCAAACCCGTCATGATGTTCTCCACCGTTTATCCGGAGCACAAGAATGGCTTCGAGGCATTGAAAAATCGTATCCTGCAGGCCGAGGCAGCGGGCATCCCGCAAGTTCTGACTTTTGGCCATACCAAGGGAGGCAATCGCAAACTGTGGATCGAGAGGTTTAAAAAACTCGGCCCCATCGCTCGCGACCACGGGGTGATTATCGTGGTCAAGCAACATGGCGGCACCACCGGTACGGGCGAGGCTTGCGCGGAGATAGTACGCGAAGTGGACGACGCCGGCATCTGGGTTAACTTCGACGCCGGCAACGTCATGGACTATCTCGACCTAGACCCTATCCCCGATATCAAGAAGTGCGCCAAGGAAGTGCGCAGTTTCTGCATCAAGGACCACCGCAACTGGCCGAAGGACCAAGACTGCGGCCCCGGCCTCGGTGAAATCGACCATTACCGCCTGCTCCAACCCGTCGCCTTCACCGGGCGCGTCATGCCGCTATGTTGCGAAAACATCTTCGCTCCCCTGGTTGCCCGTCCAACCAAACCCGAAGGAATCGATGCCCTTGCTCGCCGTGCGCGCGAATTCCTCGAAACCGTAATCGCAGGGTTGCATTCGTAACCCGGTTCAAACCCACTTGCAATGAACGCAAAAAGTCGTCGCCGCTTCCTCCAAACCTCTGCTCTTGGTTTCCCCGTCCTCGCCCTGCAAAAAGGGTTTGCCAAGAAGGGTTCGCCGAACGATCGCATTCGGGCGGGCATGATCGGGGCGGGTGGACGGGCCTCGCGCCTTAACCGTATCTTTGCCGCTCACCCCGACGTCGAGATAGCCGCCATCGCCGACGTGGACTTGAGGCGACTTCGCCCAGTGGTGGAATTGGTTGGGAAAATGCAGGGGAAGAAACCGAAGGCCATGCAGGACTTTCGCCCCATCATCGACGATCCCACGATCGACGTACTCTGCGTAGGCACTCCCGACCACTGGCACGCCATACCCACCATACTCGGGTGCCAAGCGGGCAAGGACGTCTACGTCGAAAAGCCTGACGGCCACAACATCGTCGAGGGACAACGCATGGTCGAGGCCATGCGCAAGCACAAGCGAATCGTTCAAATGGGTTCCCAACACCGTTCGACGGCCAGACTGCAGACCGCGATGCAGTTTTGTCGCGAAGGAGGAATCGGCCGATGCCTTTTCGCAAAGGGCTGGGAAAGCGCCCGCCAAGGAGGAATTGGACGACCACCCAATGGAAAGCCTCCTGCCGAGGTGGACTACGATCTCTGGCTTGGCTCTGCTCCCAAACATCCCTTCAACCCCAACCGCTTCCATGGACGTTGGCGGTGGTTTTACGATTACGGAACGGGCGACCTCGGTAACGACGGCGTGCACCGCATCGATATGGCCTTTGCCATGCTCAACGCCTGCCTCGAATGGGAAAAGGCGCCGCAACTTCACCATCCCCGAACAATCCATGCGGCGGGTGGGAAGTGGTATTATGACGACGACCAGGAATTTCCGGATACCATGCAGGTAACCTATCGCTATGACTCCCCCACCCCACGGATCCTAACCTATGAGCTCAAGCTTTGGACGCCTTATCGCCAAATGGGGGAAACCGAGGGAGCCGTCGTCTATGGCGACAAAGCGCAACTAGTCATCGGCAATGGCGGCTGGAAAGCCATCGAAAGAGGTGGCAAGGTGATCGCCCAAGAAGGCGGCAACTCCGACGCCACGCCCCACGTCGCCAACTTCATTGATTGCGTACGCTCCCGCAAAAGGCCTAATTGCGACCTTGAGACCGTAGGGCATCGTGCTTCCGTTCTTTGCCATGCGGGCAACCTCTCCGCTCGCCTCGACCGCTCCCTTCGCCTCGAACCCAAAACCGAAACCTTCGAAAACGACGAAGAAGCCAACGCCCTCCGGGGTCGCCCTGAATGGCGGAAGCCCTACGTGTTGCCCAAACTGTAAGGTCTTTCATCATGATACCCAACGTCGTTAAGCTCTTCATTATCGCCCTGCTGTTCGCAGGCATCACGAACGGAAAAGAACAGGTAGCCAAGAAGCCGACTTTTCGCTATTGTGGAGGCTGGCGAGGCTATCACGTCGACAGTAAAAGAATCGGTACGGGGACTGTGATTCTAATCTCTCCCTCTTGGGCTCTCACGGCAACCCACGTGGCGAGAGCCAAAGCCCTTACCCCAAACAAACGAAGGGTGGAGCTTCGATTCGGTCCGGATAATACGGTTCGAGTGGAGAAAGCCTTCCTTGCGCCGAAGGGGGATTTGGCCCTCCTGCAATTGAAAAGACCCATCAAGAGCGTGGAACCCGTCTCCTTGCTTAAAAACTCGTTGATCGAAAAAGACGGCGTTGTGCCCTTTACCCTGGTGGGGCACTCGGGCGGGCTACATTTTCATCGAGACAGACGAGCAAAGGGCACTGGTTTGCACGCAAAGCATATAACGAAGAAAGCGGACAATCCGGGCAAAGCCGGTGACAGCGGAGGAGGATGGGTGATTGAAAGTCCCGACAAGAAAGAACACGTCCTGTTCGGAATTATTCATGGTGGCGGTCGCGCCACACAACCAGCTGCCGTCCGAAAATGGATTGACGGTATCATGGCCAAAAGCGGCGAAAAAGCGGCTTGGGTCGATCGGCCCAAACCTCCCAAGCGAAAGAAGTAAATATTTCAAAAAAACAAAACCAATGAATCGCCGAAGTTTTCTTCAATCCTCCACCACTCTTTCCGCCCTTGCGATGGCTCCCTCCATAGTGAGCGGTCGCAACCTGAACTCGAAACTGCAACTCGCCGCCGTAGGCACAGAGGGACGAGGTGGAGCGGACCTCAGAGCCATGTCCAGTCACGCCAAGGCGAAGTACGTCGCCTTGTGCGACGTGGACCTTGTTCGCACCACAAGCGCCCGAAAGGAAAACCCTGATGCGTCCGTCTTTCAGGACTACCGTGAAATGCTTGCCAAGATGGGCGACAAGGTGGATGCCGTGACCGTCGGCACACCCGACCACATGCACGCCCGCGTGAGTCTGGATTGCATGCGAAAAGGAAAACACCTCTTCTGTCAAAAGCCGCTCACCCACAACGTATGGGAAGCGCGTCAGATGCGCCTCCAAGCGGCAAAATCAAAAGTAATTACCCGGATGGGCAACCAAATCCATTCGCACTCCTTCTATCGCACCGCGGTTCAACTCATCCAAAAAGGCGCCATCGGCAAAGTGCAACGCGTCCATTCCTGGGTGGCCGCCTCGGGGCATGGTAAATCCGGACATATTGATCGACCGACACCTGCTCCCGTGCCAAACACCTTGGCTTGGGACGTTTGGCTCGGGGTAGCTCCTGAACGCCCCTACGTCGAAGGCAAGGTCTACCATCCATGGGGATGGCGCGACTGGCAGGACTTCGGCAACGGAGCCCTAGGTGATTTCGGGTGTCACATACTCGATCCAGTATTCACGGCCCTTCGCATCAAGGAAGCTCCCACCGAAATCAAGTGTTCCTATCATTCCGGCATGAACGACGAGGTGTGGCCTGCCCAAAACGTAGTGGAATACAAGTTTCCAGGCACCGACCTGACAGGAAAAATCCTTCCCATTACTTGGTATGACGGCAACCGATTGCCGAAAGACAGAGGAAGGCATTTGCCTCGAAACGAAAGGGTTCCCAGCAGTGGCTCACTATTTATCGGGGATGAAGGAACCCTTGTGGTCCCGCACGTGGGAGCTCCCAAACTATACCCACAGGAAAAATTCGCCGACTACGCATACCAACTTGCGGATGGCCAAGATCACTTCCACGGTTGGCTCGACGGTATCCTTTCGGGCAAGCAACCAAGTGATGGCTTTGACTATGCAGGTCCTCTCACCGAAGCGGTATTGCTAGGAAACGTTGCGGTTCGTCACAAAGGACAACATCTCTCTTGGCAAGCGGAGCCCATGCAATTAAAGGGGCCCCATGGGGATCTTTCCAAGTTCTTGAAGCGGAAATATCGCAAAGGTTGGGAAATAGCCGCCACGACTTGAATATGCCTTACAATTTAGGATTAACGCTGTTGCTCGTAATTGCCAATGGGCTTGGGGCGGCGACCCATGTCCCCCAAAGCCCGGCAAATCGACTCACCTACCTAGAAGAGGTCGATCCGTTTTATCCGCATCGGGATTTCCCGAAACTGACGACACCCCAATGGGTCGGCGAAAAAGGAGTGGAGGCCGTTGTCACCTTGGGCATCGACGACATGCGAGGACCTGAGAAATACGAGGCTTTTCTGCGCCCCATTCTTGAAAGGTTGAAGAAAATCGACGGGCGAGCCCCGGTCAGTATTTTCACCAACTTCTTCAAGCCCGACCATCCCCAAGCTCAAAAGTGGCTGGCTGAAGGTGTCACCATCGAGGTGCATACCCTGTCCCATCCCTGTCCGTTGCTTCAGCAAGGACACTTTAGGCGCGCTTTCGACAACGTCCATAACAGCCTCGATCTATTGGCCAGTATTCCAGGCAACCATCCGGTTGCCTACAGGATGCCCTGCTGCGATTCCATGAACAGCGTAAGCCCGCGGTTTTTCGCGGAAATCTACTCACGATCCACCGCCAAGGGCAATTACCTTCAAATCGACTCCTCTGTCTTCAATGTCTTCACCGCCAAGGACAAGTCCGTGCCTCGCAAGCTAGTCATCGATGCCGACGGCAAGGAAACCTTTGGGAAGTACTTGGAAAAAATCTCTTCTTACGTCGGCACCATCGAGGATTACCCCTATCCCTACGTCATCAAGCCAAACTGTTGGGAATTCCCCTGCACCGTTCCAAGCGACTGGGAAGCCCAAAATTTGATTGGAAACCAAAACCCTCAAATGCTTGAGGATTGGAAAAGAGCATTGGACGTAACCGTTCACAAGCAAGGTGTAATGAACTTTTGCTTCCATCCCCACGGATGGAGTAGTTCGGAACAATTCGTTTCCTTCATCAATTACGCAGAGGAAACATACGGAAGCAAAGTGAAGTTCCTGAACTTCAAGGAATGCCTCGAGCGCTTGAATCAAAATCTGCTGCATGGCAGTTCGCTTCGCGACAAAGCCGGCAAGGACAACGCAGTTCGCATTCTCGATGCCAACAATGATGGGTTCATGGACGTGTTGATAGGCGAACAAAACCGGACGCGTATTTGGAATCCGAAACAATCGTCTTGGACCGAACACAAGTTGCCCTTTAATCCAGCGCAAGGTATTGCCGGCGTATTGGAAAAATCAGGCGAGGCCTCGATTATGGACGCGAAGGGCAACGGGCAAATCTGGACCTTCAAGGAAGATGGCTGGCAGTTCGCGCAGACGAATGCCTTGAAGCAATCCAACAAATCGCCCACTAGCCTCAAGAAAACCCACCAGTTAATCGCCAATACCAAGCCGGCTCTTGAACGGATTACCAAGAACGAGGGGGAAAAGTCCGATTGGTACGACTTCACCGGCACCATGACCACCCGTCACCTGATCCGCCAATTGTCCAAGGAAAAAGCGTTGAACTGGGAAAGTCCATTGATGGAGGCTAATCCGGACAAGCCCATCACGTTGTGTCTCACCGGTGGTCTTGGTTACGAAAGCCAACCCAGCACCGCTGGTTTCATGCTGGCGGTGGATGGCAAGGATGCGTTGCATTTTGATCTGTCTCGTGAATTTTCCCGTTGGCAGGCAAAGGACGGGTCCGTGGAGGTGGTTTATCTTCCGAGGTGGATCACGGATCTCGATTCCGGTGGCTACTTCTTTTTCATTCTGCAGAAAGACACCGTTAAGAAGACGCGCCCCATAAGTTTTTCCGTGCGCTCATTGGGTGCTGGGTCCCGCCGCTGGTTTGCAATCGACGCCGAACAAAACATAGTCGAAAACCTAAAGAAACTCTCTGCCGAAATCGGTAAACCAAACGAGGAAATAGGCTTCCTTCGCGATATTGACAATGACGGCGTTTGCGAGCTCATCGGGGAAAAAGTTTACGGTTGGGATGGAAAAAAGAATAGCTGGCGCGCACGACCCTATGGCCTGCCCAAAAATATAAATTATGCGAGCGAAGGTCTGCGGTTTGTAGACCTTAATGTGGACGGTTTTGATGACATCGTGTTTTCCGATGAAGACCACTGGGGCATCCACCTTTGGGAAACGCGCATCAACCCAGGGCTCGGATGGCATCCGGGATGGAGTTATACCGTGGGAAAAGGAAAACGTAGCGACAGCAAAGCTATCCCAATGATTTCAAGAGGCGGTGAATATCCGAACAACGGCGCCTGGTTTCACAGTGATCACCTCTGGGTGCAGAACGAGGACACCGCCAAGTTGCCCCAAAAGGTGGACAGGCGTTCCTTCAAACAACTCCTTGCCTTTGACGCCCCAAAGGCAAGAACGCCGCAAGAATCCCTGCAATGCCTGCAAGCAAGGGACGGCTTCACGGTTGAACTGGTAGCCGCCGAACCGCTGGTTCTTGATCCGGTGGCCTTCGAATGGGGAGCGGACGGGAAACTGTGGGTCGCGGAAATGGGCGACTACCCACTGGGTTTGGACGGCCAAGGGAAACCCGGAGGCGTGGTACGATACCTCGAGGATACGGACAAGGATGGAAAATACGATCGTTCGACCGTATTTCTCTCCGGACTCAATTTCCCTACCGGAGTCATGCCATGGGGCAAAGGCGTTCTGGTAAGCGCAGCCCCCGAAATCCTCTATGCCGAGGATACCAATGGGGACGGCAAAGCCGATCTAAGGAAAGTGCTCTTTTCTGGTTTTAGAGAAGGTAACCAGCAACACCGAATGAACGGGTTTGAGCTTGGTTTGGACAATTGGATTTATGCCGCCAACGGAGACAGTGGAGGTATCATCAAAAGTACCGCAACAGGTAAAAGCGTAAACATCAACGGACGTGACTTCCGTTTCAAAGTAACAGGCGAAATGGAAACCCTCTTCAATCAAACTCAGTTCGGTTTGCGCAGGGACGACTGGGGCAACTGGTTTGGAAACAACAACCCAAACTGGCTTTGGCACATACACCTGCCTCACCATTATATTTCGAGAAACCGTCAATTGGTTGTCAAGGATACCAAGAAAACACTCTTTAACTACAGGGATTCACGTCGGTGCTTCCCTATCAGTCCTCAAATGGAAAGGCCAAACGGCCCCAATCAATACGGAAACGTAACCAGCGCGAATAGCCCATCTCCCTATCGGGACGAACTTTTCGGAGCCGAATTCAGGACCAGCGTATTCATCAGCGAGCCGGTCCATAACCTGGTCCATCGGGAAGTCCTTGAGCCAGATGGCGTCACCTTTACCAGTCGACGGGCCAAAGGTGAGGAGAAGTCGGAATTCCTAGCCAGTTCGGACAATTGGTTCCGCCCCACCATGACCAAGACCGGCCCCGACGGGGCCCTCTACGTGGCCGACATGTACCGCCTTGTCATCGAACACCCGCAGTGGATTCCCCCAACCATGCAAAGCAGGGTGAACTTGCGGGAAGGGGCTGACCGGGGACGCATCTGGCGAGTGTTTCCCAAAGGCGCCAAGCTCCGCAAGACGCCGATCCTGGAAACAAAGTCCGCCCAAGAGCTGGTATCCTTACTGGACAGTCCAAATGGCTGGCAGCGCGACACCGTTCATCGCTTGCTCCTGGAACGAAAAGACAAGGCCGCTTCGATCGAATTGAGGAAGCTGGTTCATACGGCGAAGAGCCCCAAGGTTCGGCTGCAGGCCCTATGCATACTGGAAGGCCTGAACGGCTTGGATGATAAAGTGTTGAAGCAAGCCTTGCAGGACTTACATCCTGGTGTTCGCGAACATGCAGTTCGTGTCTGCGAGAAGAAGCATGGGGATTTAATTGCCTCGAGAATCAATGACGAATCGATCAGGGTCCGTAGACAAGTAGGATTTTCTTTGGGCGAATGGAGGGATCCGAAGGCAGCGGAAGCACTGGTTTCGCTTGCGCTTGCCAATACCTCGGAACCGCGGGTCCAAGTGGCGATAAAGAGCTCATCCTCTCCCCATGCAGCCGCCATGCTGAAACTACTGTTCGAGGCAAAGGCGAAAGCCCCCGCTGACCTCGTCTCCGATCTCATTCGCTACGCCATCCTCGACGACCACTTGAGCTCTCTTACGCGGGTATTGAAAGAGACTGCCGCCGAAAAGAATATGGAGCGACAATTCACCTTGATGGCAGGATTTGTCGATGCAATCGAGCAACGTAAGGAAAGCTTGGTTCAGTTTCAAAAAAGATTGGCCAAGAATTCCAAGGAGGGAACCCAGGCTATTGAAACCGTTTTTTCAAACGTTCGGGTAACGGCTCAAGACGAGAATGCGGAGGATTCCACAAGGGTTTCCGCGATCAAACTTCTGGGGCGTGGCCCAACCAAGCAAAAAGAGGACATGGGGCTCCTGAGTAAACTTCTTGCTGCGGACAAATTGCCTTTCATTCGCAAGGCAGCCTTGAGCGCCCTGCCCAAACTCAACCATTCTCTGACCACCTCAACACTGCTGGCTCAATGGCATTCCTATGGGCCAAATGAACGGGTCGGGGTAACGGATCACCTTCTCCACCAAGACGAGTCAACCGACCAACTACTCGACGCCATCAAGGCCGGTAAGTTGACTGCTGCCCAGATCAGTCCAGCCCATAAGCAAAAACTTATCCAGCACCCCAACGCCCCAATCTCCCAAAAGGCAAAAGACCTTCTAGGCGTCATCAACGCCAACCGTGAAAAGGTTCTCCAAGCTTATGAAAAAGTCGCCGAGCTGGAAGGCAAGGCAGAGAAAGGAAAACTGCTCTTCAAGAATAATTGCCAGTTGTGTCATAGCTTCAAAGGCGAGGGCAACAAGGTAGGTCCGGATTTGACCGCCTTTTCCTCCAAGCCAATTGAAGACTGGCTTGTCGGTATTCTTGACCCGAACCGGGCAGTGGAAACAACCTACACAGCCTATCTCGTGATCAGGAAGGACGGCTCGGCTCTAACCGGCGTCATTGCCTCGGAAACAGCCAACGCCCTCACCATTCGCACGGCAGCGGGTCAGGAAACCACGGTGTTAAGGGAAAACCTTGCCAACGTTCGTTCCCTCGGCGCCTCCTTGATGCCGGAAGGTATGGAAAGCGCCTTGAATCCGCAAGGCGTGGCCGATCTCCTCGCCTACTTGAGAAATCCTTGAGGGAAGGAGCCTATTAGGCAAATGCCTTGCGTAGCATGGCGATGCTCTTGGCCACGCCCTCGTCGGCTGGGGCCTTGCCCTCGAACTCCAAGGACACGTAACCTGAATAACCAACCTTCCTCAGAATCGCGGCAATACGGTCGTAGTCGAGATCCAAGGTGTACCACTCCCCTCCCCCGTAATAGGTCTTGGCTTGCACGAAAGTGGTTTTGGGGGCGATTTGCTCCAACTTCTCGTAGGGATCTTCCAGGAAGTTCCCCGTATCCATGAGTACGCCGAGCCATGGTGATTCGATGGCGTTGGCAATGCGAAGCAAGCCCTCCGGCGTACGGGTCAGTCCCCAGTGATTCTCGAGCGCGAGATGCACCCCGCACTCCGCTGCCTTGGGCAGGCACTGCTCGATGCAGTCGATGCACCAACGGAAACCATCGTCCAAAGTGTAACCCTTGAGGATGGGTTCCTTGCCACGCAACTCCATGAGGTGGTCGAAATTTTTCGCCGTTCCCCAACGCCCGGAATTAAGGCGAATGCAGGGAATGCCCATTTGGAAAGCAAGCTCGATGCACTTCTTGGTGTGCTCCACGTTGCGCTTGCGAGCCTCTGGGGTGGGTTCCACGAAATCTTGGTGAATGGACAAGCCAATGAGGTCTACCCCGTTGAGAAAAGCATGTCTCTTGAGTTTCTGCAGGTAATCCGGTTTCTCCGAATCCATTTGGCGATGCAGGACGTCCACTCCTTGCACACCGAGATGAGCCGCCTTGTCTATGACCTGCTGAATGGAAACCTTGGGCGGCCGGAAATGCCAATAGGAGTAGCTGGAAACTCCCAGCTTGATCTTGGGTTTGTGTTTTGCGGACGGATGGGCGGACAAATGAAGGGGTGAAGCCAAGGCGGGCAAGGCCCATGCCGACTTCAGGAATCCACGTCTTTTCAAGGTTGGCATGCCTCAAGAAAAAACCGCCCAAAGTAAAGTAGCAAGCCGTTTAAGATCAGGAGAGAAATTCTATAGCAGGAAAAGCCGTGAGTTTACCGAAAGTAATTGAGAAAAGCGCAACCTTTTGGAATCATGCGTCGTTTATCCCAAAAACATGCCTTTTGTCCCAAAAGGGGAACAACCTAATCCAAACAAAAAAGAAATCCCATGAAGACATTCATTACCTTGCTCACCGCCTGCGCCATCGGTCTAGGCTCCGCTTTTGCCGCCGATGGTGAAAAAAAGCCCGCCAAGGGCAAGAAGCCGCGTCCCGCCCTGAATGAAGACCAGCGCGAACTGATGAAAGAGATCAGGGAGAAATACGACGCCGACAAGGATGGCAAACTCACCCCTAAGGAACGCGCTAAGATCAGCGACGAGGACAAGAAGCGCATCAAGGATGCCGGTATCGGTGGCCCTAGGAAAAAAGGGCCTGCTGTCTCGGAGGAAATGAGAGCTTTGCAAAAGGAGATCACGGGGAAATACGACGAAAACAAGGACGGTAAACTCGACAAGGACGAGCGCGCTAAAATCAGCGACGAAGACAAGAAACGAGTCAAGGATGCCAGGATGGCTGCCCTGAAAGACAAACCCAAGAAACTTCCTCCAAAGAAGGAAGGCGGCAAGAAGGGTAAAGGCGGCAAGAAAAAGGACGAAGCGGAAAAGTAAGTCCCTAAGCACAGACTATTTCCAACTAATGAAGGCGGAACTCCTCAGGGCGTTCCGCCTTCTGCTTGGAAAAATTAGTACGGCTTCATGAAAGAAAACACTCGCCAAGGGATAAGCCGCGCCTAGCTTCGTTTTTAACCCTCCCTTCCTTCTCGTTCACTAAAAACAAGTGACCTGAAGCCAGATAACAATTTCAGCCAACAAAACGAAACCAACATAGAACGATGAAACGATCGCTCACGAAAAAAGCATTTTCGCAAATTCTTGCGAAATTTCAACAACTTCCAGGCATCGCTCCGGCGGCGCTCTTCTCGCTTATCTTGATAGGCGCGTCTCCGGAAGCAAAAGCCCTGGAGGTGAACAAAGGAGACCACGTCGTGCTCCTCGGAAACGCTTTGGCTGAACGGATGCAGCACCACGGGTGGCTGGAAACCTATGCCCAACTCGCCATGCCCGACAAGGAACTGGTCTTCCGTAACCACGGTTTTTGCGGAGACAAAGTGGACAAGCGACCCCGCAACCGCGGTTTCATAAACCCACACGACTACCTCACCATCTCCAAGGCGGACGTCATCCTGACCTTCTTCGGGGCCAACGAAGCATGGGACAAGAATCCAGGCGCCTACAAGGGTACCCTTTCCAAGTGGATAGACGAAACAAAAGGCAAGCAATACAACGGCAAGAGCGCCCCGCGCATCGTCTTGTTCTCTCCCATTGCCCATGAGGATCTCGGCAATCCGAACTTGCCCGATGGAAAAGAACAAAACAAGCACCTCGCCGCCTACGCCACCGCCACCGCTGAGGTGGCTAAGGAAAAAGGCGTGGAGTACGTCGATCTTTTCGGGGCTTCCCAACAACTCTACGCCAAGAGCGGCGAAAACCTTACGATGAATGGCATCCATCTGACCGATGATGGCAATCGGCAAATCGCTGAAGTCATTCTCAAGACATTATTTGGAAAAGACGCTCCCACCAACCACAAGCACCTGAAACAGACCAAGGAAGCCGTACTGAAAAAGAACTGGCACTGGTTCAACCGCTACCGGGCGACCGACGGCAACGACGTTTGGGGCGGACGCTCGGGCCTGCGCTTCGTGGATAACCAATCCAACAAGGACGCGCTTTTTCACGAACTCACGATGATCGACGTCATGACGGCGAATCGCGACAAGGTGGTTCATGCCGCCGCCAAGGGCAAAACCATCGTGGCAGACGATTCCAACGTACCTCCCCCCGTGGCAGTGAAATCAAACATCGGCGGAAAATCGCGTAGCAGCAATGCAGGCAAAGAGGGTACCGCACAGTATAAAACTCCCAAGGAAACGCTTGAGCAACTCGAGTTGGCCGAAGGGCTCGAAGCCAATGTCTTCGCCTCCGAGGAAATGTTTCCCGAAGCCATCAACCCGGTACAGCTAGGCGTCGGTCCCAAAGGTCGACTCTGGGTCGCCTCTTGGCGTACTTACCCAAAATGGGAACCACTCAAGGAAATGGGAGACACCATCTCCATTCTCCCCGATGAGAACCGGGACGGCGTAGCGGACAAGTCCATCGTCTTCGCCAAGGTCCACAACCCAACCGGCTTCACCTTCTGGAATGGCGGAGTAATCGTGGCTTCGGCACCCGACCTTATATTCCTCAAGGATACCGATGGCGACGACAAAGCCGACGTCCGCATTCGCATCATGCACGGCATCGACTCAGCCGACACCCACCATGCCGCCAACAACCTGACCTTTGGCCCCGGGGGCTACGTCTATTACCAACGCGGCGTGTTCCACGTGTCCAACGTGGAAACCCCTTGGAAAGGTCCCCAACAGCACGGGAACAGCGCAATGTACCGCTTCAACCCCCGTACTTTCGAATACTCCTTCCACGCCAACAACAGCCCCAACCCACACGGAGTATCCTTCAATCATTGGGGTTATCATTTCGCAACCGATGGAACCGGTGGCCGAGCCTATCAGGTACGCCCTGATGGCAAAGGCGGTTTCAAGATGCAAAGTTTGCTCAAGAAAACCGTGCGTCCCGTGCCTTCAAGCGGAATTCTATCCAGTGATCACTTCCCCGAGCGCAACAACGGAAACTTCCTCATCTGCAATTCCATCGGTTTCCTGGGCATCAAGCAGTACACCCTTGCAACCGATGAAAACGGCAATGTTCAAGGCACGCAAATCGAGGATCTCCTAGTCTCCAAGAAGGACCGGAACTTCCGTCCCACCGACTTCGAAATCGGCGACGACGGAGCCCTCTACGTGGCGGATTGGCAAAACGTCATCATCGGGCACATGCAGCACAACGTGCGCGACCCAAACCGCGACAAAAACCACGGCCGCATTTTTCGAATCAAGGTAAAGGATCGCCCCCTTATGAAGCACGTCAAGGTGGTGGGACAACCGCTTCCAGTGGTACTCGACCTGCTCAAGCACAATACCTACAACATACGCTTGCGGGCTCGATTCGAGTTAAGCAGTCGAGACACCGACGAGGTCATCAAGGCTACCAAGGACTGGCTGAAGAAAAACAAGGATCCCAACGCCCAACTCGAAGGGCTTTGGGTCCATCAGCAACACAATGTGGTGAACAAGGAACTCCTGCAGTCACTCCTCAATTCCAAGGAGAGCAATGCACGCGTCGCCGCCAAGACAGTAGAGCAATTCTGGCGTGATCGTCTTTAATCGCAAGATTGGACCAGTTTGATTGGAGCCGCTTGCGGCGAGATTTCCTTAGAATGGAAGGAAAGTAAAACCAGGCTTTGAAGAGCCTCCCTGCAAACATGAAGAAATTGCTTTCGCTACTTGTATCAGTCGCTGTTTTGTCTTCTTGTGCCCAAGACCAAGGCTCCAGGACACCAAAAGCCGGCCCTTCGCCTTACCAACAATCCAAAACCGGCAAGGGGGAAGAACGGCAGACACCTGTCGCCAAAGAGGATGGGCTTGTTGCCAAAGGAGCGGAACCCGTGAAATTAGCAGGCGGTTTCAAGTTCACCGAAGGCCCCGCAACGGGTCCTGACGGAAACGTCTTCTTCACGGATATTCCCAACAACCGGATCCATAAATGGGACGTGAAGGCAAAGACGGCATCCGTTTACATGGAAAACTCGGGTGGAGCCAATGGTCTCTATTTCTCCAAGGAAGGCGACCTGTTCGCCTGCCAAGGCCTGTCGCAGCAAGTCAACTCCTTCTACTTGGACGACGGTGGCGAAAAGGAATTATTGGCCGACCAGTATGACGGGCGCCCCTTCAACAAACCGAACGATCTCTGGATTCACCCCAATAACGGCGTCTTCTTCACCGACCCAAATTATGGCAAGCAGGACCTCTCCCAAGACGGGGAACACCTCTATTTCATCACCCCCTACAGGGATCAGGTTTTACGAGTGGATGGAGAATTGAAGCGTCCCAATGGGATAATCGGCTCACCTGACGGAAAAACACTCTACGTGGCCGATCCGGGACAGGGTAAAACCTTTCGCTACACCGTCGAAGAGGGCGAAGAGGGCACTTTGTCGGACAAGAAATTGTTCGTGGAGTCAGGCTCGGATGGCATGACCCTCGACAACAAGGGAAACCTCTACCTCACCTCCGGCGCCGTTTTGGTTTATGACCCCACCGGCAAGAAAATCACTGAAATCGAGTTCCCTGAAAAACCTTCCAACGTCTGTTTTGGAGGCAAAAATGGAAAGACCCTCTTCGTAACTGCCCGCACCGGGTTCTATTCCCTTGAAATGAACGTCGCGGGAGCGGGCTTTGTTGATGCCACGGAAGCCATTGAAGGCGATGAATTCAGCATCGTCATTTCCTGCGTGAAGGAAAAACTCCTTTACGACGTCAAGGAATTCACCGCGCGAACCGGGCAAAAAGTAACCGTTACTTTCAAAAACAACGATTTCCCACCGCACAACATACTGTTCGTCAAACCCGGGACCGCCGATGAAGTGGCCGCCTTGGCGGTGGCGATGGGAGCCGAGGGATTCGCCAAGCAATTTCGCCCGAACACGGACAAGATACTTTGGGGTTCCTCCATGCTCGACAATGGTCAGGAGGCCACCATTGAATTCACCGCGCCCGCACCGGGCGACTATCCCTACCTTTGCACCTTTCCAGGACACCACATGCTCATGCGGGGCGTCATGCGCGTAGTGGAATAAACATTCCTTGGATCGAACCGGACGACTTTTGCCGCTTGGCAAAAAACTTACCGGCTTTCAATATGCACGCCGTCGAAAATGAAGATGGTTCAAGTCATTGCGTTGCTGTTCGCTTGTTTGCCTGCCTCGCAGGCTCGCGAGATTAAGTTCAACCGCGACGTTCGCCCTATACTATCCAACCATTGCTTCGCCTGCCACGGGCCGGATGAAAAGCAGCGGAAAGCCAAATTGAGACTGGATCGGAAGGAGGATTTGTTCGGTGAACGCGAGCCTACTTTGCTGGTGGCTGGAAAACCGGAGCAGAGCGAATTGTATCTCAGGATAACTCATGGGGATCCCGAGGAACGCATGCCCCCGCGGAAATTCCCGAAACCCCTCACTTCGCCGCAAGTCAACACGATCAAGAAGTGGATAGAGCAAGGTGCGAAATGGGAGGATCACTGGGCTTATACTGCCCCCATCCGCCCTCCCGTTCCAAAGGCCGGAAAAGATCTCGATCCCATCGACCAATTCGTTCTCGCGCGACTGGCGCCAGCCAACCTTTCCCCTGCCCTGGCTACTGACCCTAGAACCCTTGTCAGGCGACTGCACTTAGATTTAATTGGGTTACCCCCGAAACCAGACGTAACAGAAGCCTTCGTGACCAATCCTTCAACTGTGGCTTACACGCAACTGGTCGACGATCTTCTAGCTTCTCCTCACTTCGGCGAGAGACTCGCTGTGCCTTGGCTGGACCTTGTCCGTTACGCTGACTCCGTAGGATACCAAAAAGACCGTTTGCGAGATTGCTGGCTCTACCGCGACTACCTCATTCGCTCCTTCAACGAGAACAAGCCCTATGACCGTTTCGTTATCGAACAATTAGCGGGCGACTTGCTCGAAGGTGATCCCTTGGAGCAGCGCAGTTGGCTCATTGCATCGGGTTTCAATCGAATGAACCAGACCACCAGCGAGGGTGGAGCGCAAGCAAAGGAGTACGTAGCGAAATATGCAGCGGATCGCGTACGCAACACGGCCGCCATCTTCCTTGGCTCCACCATGGGATGCGCGGAATGTCATGACCACAAGTACGATCCCTTCACGATGAAGGACTTTTACTCCTTCGCCGCCTTTTTCGCGGACGTAAAGGAACGAGGCGTGGGGTATCCAGAACACACGGCCATGCCGACCTATGCCGATCTCGACCAATGGGCCGACTTGGAAGACCAATTGAAGGGCCTGCGGGAAAAGACCAAGGACACTGTGCTCCAAGAGGAGAAAGATGCCCTCAACAAGCGCATCGCGGAACTCAAGGAAAGCATAACCAAAATTTCAAACTCCAAAAAGTGGCCAAAGACACTCGTTACCCTCAATGCCAAGCCACGCACCGTTCGCATGCTGCCTCGCGGCAATTGGTTGGATGAAACGGGCCCCGTCATGTCTCCCTCGGTCCCAGCCTTTCTCGGAAAACTGAACTTAGGGGATCGGCGGGCCACCCGCCTCGACCTCGCCCGCTGGATCGCTTCCCGCGACAACCCACTGACCGCCCGCGTGTTCGTGAACCGCATCTGGAAGCAATTCTTCGGCAAAGGCCTCGCTCGAGACCTCGACGATCTCGGTTCCCAAGGAGAAAGGCCCACCCATCCCAAACTGCTCGATTGGCTGGCCGTTGAATTCATGGAAAACGGCTGGGACGTAAAGAATCTCATTCGACAAATTGTTCTCAGTGAAGCCTATCGCCGATCATCCAATCATCCATCTTCCATCGACCTGGATCCTGAAAACCGTCTGTTGGCCAGGCAGGCTTCTTTTCGTCTGGAGGCTGAATTCATTAGGGACAACGCACTCGCCATCAGTGGTCTCTTGGTCCCGAAAATCGGTGGTCGAAGCGTGAAGCCTTACCAGCCCGCCAACTATTGGTTTCGCCTTTATAACTCGGGAAAATACGTCCAAGACAAAGGTGATGAACTCTATCGCCGTGGCCTATACACACTATGGCGTCGTTCCTTTTGGCATCCCAGTCTACAAGCTTTCGACGCCCCCGCCCGCGAGGAATGCGTGGCGGAACGTCCCATATCCAATACGCCGCAACAGGCCCTCGTCCTCCTCAATGACCCCACCTACGTGGAAGCGGCCCGAATCTTCGCCGAACGAATAATCGGTGCCCATGCGAAGGACCTCGAGCGACTCGACCTAGCTTTCCGCCTCGCCTTGGCTCGCCCACCGACCAAGGAGGAGATCGGCGTCCTGCAAAACCTTCTGGAGAAGGAGCGCGCCATCTATGCAGAAAACGAAAAAGATGCCCACGCCTTCTTGAAAACCGGTGAAAAACCGGCTGATGCAAACCTGAACCCAGTGGAACTGGCGGCATGGACCTCCCTAGCCCGGGTGATCCTCAACTTGCACGAAACCATCACCAGGAACTAATCCTGATGGAACCTCTCCAACAAAGCGTTTGCCGCCGCTCCTTTCTTGGCCAAACCGCAGCCGGATTGGGTAGCCTAGCCTTTGGGTCCATGCTGCAAGCGGAACAATCGTCCACCCAAGCCTTGTTGCCCACGACAGCCAAGGCCAAACGGATCATATTTCTCTATATGGCCGGTGGTCCCTCGCATTTGGAGAGCTTCGACTACAAGCCAGTGCTTGCGGAGAGAAATGGACAGCCTATGCCGGACAGCTTCACCAAGGGTCAACCCATTGCTCAACTGCAAGGCAAGAAACTTACTTGCCGAGGTCCTTACTTCAAATTCAACCGCCACGGCCAATCGGGCCAGCAGATGAGCGAAGTGTTTCAGCATATTCCGAAGATAGCGGACGACATATGCATCATACGCTCGATGTACACCGAGGCCATCAACCATGATCCCGCCCACACCTTCATGAACTCCGGCACCACCATAAGCGGGCGTCCCGCCATGGGTTCATGGTTTCTTTACGGGCTCGGCTCCGAAACTAGAAATTTGCCCGGTTTCGTCGTGCTCACGTCCACTGGTGGTGGCCAAAACCAACCCATATCCGCCCGCCAATGGCACAGCGGTTTCCTCCCAGGCCGTTTCCAAGGATCTCCCTTTCATTCCACGGGAGACCCCGTTCTTTACGTCAAGAATCCAGCCGGTGTTTCCAGGCAAAGTCAGGGCAACGTGATCGATGCTTCACAAGCCCTCAACCAAATCAGGGCGGGCCAAGTGAAGGATCCCGCCATCAACACTCGACTAAGGCAATACGAACTGGCGTTTCGCATGCAAACCAGCGTACCCGACTTGATGGACGTTTCGACGGAACCCAAGCACATCCTCGACCTTTATGGTACCAAGGGTGCGGATGGCTCCTTTGCAGGCAATTGTTTGCTGGCCCGGCGACTCGCCGAACGCGGGGTGCGTTTCATTCAGCTTTACCATCGCGGCTGGGATCATCATGGCGGCATAGAAAACGGCATGCGGGCGACGACCAAGCTCGTCGACCAAGGATCCGCGGCCCTCATCCAAGATCTCAAGCAACGCGGCATGCTCGATGACACCTTGGTCGTCTGGGCAGGCGAGTTTGGCCGCACTCCCATGGCTCAGGGATCAGGCAGGGACCATCACATCAAGGCCTTTTCCCTTTGGATGGCCGGTGGGGGCATCAAGGGTGGTTTGACATACGGTGAGACCGACGACTTCGGATACAACGCGGCCGTAGACCGGGTCTCGGTCCATGATCTACATGCCACGATGCTTCACCTTACGGGTCTGGATCACGAGAAACTGACCTTTCGCTATAGAGGTAGAGACTTTCGCTTAACCGACGTCAAAGGTCGGGTTATTCGAAAAACCCTTGCTTGAAACCATTTGTCTCCACCCTGAAAAGGGTCATTGGGAAACTCTCCACAGGAATGGATTGTCGCTTGGCAACAATTCATCCTTTCTTCAAGGTGAAGAATCCTGAAGATGAATACTGTTCGCCTAGCCCCCTTGCTGCTTGCCTTGTCGATTGGAACGCAAGCTCGTGAAGTGGACTTCAATCGCGAGATTAGACCCATCCTCTCGGACAAATGCATCTTTTGTCACGGCCCGGACAAGGAGCACCGCAAAGCCAAGCTCCGGCTTGACGTGGAAGATTCCGCAAAGAATCCGAAGAACAAGGTAGTCGTACCAGGAGACCCACAAGCCAGCGAACTCATCTACCGAATAACCACGGACGACGAGGACGATCTCATGCCACCCCCGGACTCCGGAAAAACGCTTACCGTTAAAGAGAAAAATTTAATTTCCCGATGGATAAAGGAAGGAGCGGCTTGGTCCGAGCACTGGGCCTACGTGCCCCCAAGGAAACACGAAAACCCCAAGGTCAAGGATGCCAAGTGGCCGCATAGCTGGATCGATCGCTTCACCCTAAAACATTTCGAGGGAAACGAACAACGCCCTGCTCCCGATGCAGATTCGGTAACTCTGGTCAGGCGACTCCACTTCGACCTGATCGGTTTGCCTCCGGAACCAGAGGTGGTCGAAGCCTTCGCGGCCAACCCAAGCCCCAAGGCATACGAGCAAATGGTCGATCGTTTGTTGGCTTCCGAACACCATGGTGAACAAATGGCCGCCTACTGGCTCGATTTGGTGCGTTTTGCAGACACCGTGGGATACCATGGCGACCAAGACCACAGTATTTCTCCCTATCGCGACTGGGTGATCGATGCCTTCAACGACGGCCTGCCATTCGACCAGTTCACCCGAGAACAGTTAGCCGGCGACCTCCTTCCCGAGCCCACCATCGACCAAACGATCGCCACGGGATACAACCGACTGCTCCAAACCTCCCACGAGGGGGGCGTGCAAGTAAAGGAATACGTCGCCATGTACGCGGCCGATCGCGTGCGCAACGTTTCCGAGGTATGGATGGGCGCGACGATCGGATGCGCCCAATGCCACGACCACAAATACGATCCCTATACAGCCAAGGATTTCTATTCCATGGCGGCCTTCTTCGCAGACATCGGAGATACCGCTCACCTCAAGAACGGCACCAACAGCCTTCCTACCAGACGGGATCCGGAAATCAACGTCTTGAGTAGGCGACAACGTGAAAAACTGGATAAACTGGAGCAGATCATCGTAGACAAGGAAAGGCGCCAAATCACTGAGCCCAAGCCCGAACTTCTGGCAGAGATCAAGGCGGATAAAGCCACTCGAGAGAAACTGAAGAAAGCGACTCGCAAGACCATGATCACCCGAGCGACCAAGCCGCGCGTGACCCGTATCCTGCCAAGAGGTGACTGGTTGGATGAAAGCGGTCCCGTGGTCGAGCCCGCTATCCCTTCCTTCATGGGAAAACTAGCCTCTGAAAAACGGCTCACTAGGCTCGACTTGGCGAATTGGCTGACCGACTCGGAAAAAGGATCCGGCAAGCTTACTGCCCGCGTGCTAGCCAACCGTTTATGGTACCTGCTCTTCGGTCAGGGACTATCTCCCGACTTGACCGATTTCGGTGGGCAGGGGCAACCCCCCGATCATCCTGAACTACTCGACAACTTGGCCATGAGCCTCATTGAGAAGGACTGGCGCATCAAGGACTTGATCAAGGAAATCGTCCTCAGCCGCTCCTATCGCCAAGCCGCTGTCACGCAGAAGGTCCACGCGAGTTTCCAAAACATCCGCCGGTTGCCGGCTGAATCCATCCGCGACAACGCCTTGGCCATAAGCGGTCTCCTCGAACGCGAGATAGGAGGAGCAAGCGTCAAGCCCTACCAACCCGCGGGCTATTATCGCCATCTCAATTTCCCGACTCGGAAATACACACACCACAAGGATCAACGCCTGTGGAGACGGGGAATATACGTACACTGGCAAAGACAATTTCTTCATCCCATGTTGAAGGCATTCGACGCCCCCAGACGCGAGGAATGCACCGCCCAGCGCGCCCGCTCCAACACACCATTGGCTGCCTTGGTGTTGCTCAATGACCCCACTTTCGTGCAAGCCGCCCAAGCATTCGCCAAGCGTATTCTGGCCAAGGGCGGCGGCTCAACCGACACAAGGCTGGACTTCGCCTTTCGCCATGCCGTGTCACGCAAACCGGACAACTTCGAGCGCGCTACCCTGAAGGCGCTTCTCCCAGCCAAGGGCGCAAAGGAAGATGCCGCATGGACGACTGTAGCTCGAGCCATCCTGAACCTAGCGGAAACCAACCTAAGACGCTGACATGACGTCCACACCAATTAATCGACGCGCCTTCCTCGCCGGCTCCGGCTTGAGTCTTGGATCGGCGGCTCTCAATCTCCTGCTGGCCGAAAGTGGTCAGGCTGGCGCCAAGCCAGCGTACCTCTTGCCCAAGGCAAAAGCCAAACGAGTCATCTTTCTATGCATGGCCGGGGGGCCCTCTCATCTCGAGACTTTCGACTACAAGCCAAAGCTCGACCAACTGAATGGGCAACCCATGCCGGATTCATACACCAAGGGACAACCCATCGCTCAATTACAGGGGCAAAAGCTCAAGGTGCAAGGGCACTTGACGAAATTCAAGAAGTACGGCCAAAGCGGTCAATACGTCAGCGACTTCCTGCCCTGGACAGCCAAGATGGTGGACGATATCGCCATCATTCGCTCCATGGTGACGGAGCAAATCAATCATGACCCGGCCCACACCTTCATGAACACAGGGACGGCCATAAATGGGCGGCCCTCAATGGGCGCCTGGGTGAATTACGGATTGGGCAGTGAATCCAAGGATTTGCCCGGGTTCGTCGTCATGACCAGCGTGGGAGGACGCAACCCGCAACCCATCGCCTCCCGTCAGTGGGGAGCCGGGTTTCTGCCAAGCCGGCACCAAGGAGTGGAATTCAACTCAACTGGTGATCCCGTTCATTACGTCCGTAATCCCAAGGGAATCACGAGGGAATCCCAATCGCAATTGGTGGATGCCATCACGGCCCTCGATGGGCACCGAAACAAGACCATCAACGATCCCGAGACTGCAACCCGCATCGCCGCCTATGAAATGGCGTTTCGCATGCAGGCCTCGGTTCCCGAACTGATGGACGTTTCAAAGGAACCGAAACACATCCTCGACATGTACGGAGCCAAGCCAGGCGACGGTTCCTATGCCTCCAACTGCCTGCTCGCCCGCAGGCTGGCCGAGCGCGGCGTGCGCTTCATCCACCTCTATCACAGGGGTTGGGATCACCACGGCGGATTGGTTCAATACATGAACAAATGCTGCGGTCTTACCGACAAGCCCACTTGGGCTCTCATACAAGACCTCAAGCAACGCGACATGTTGAAGGACACCTTGGTCGTTTGGGGCGGAGAATTCGGCCGTACTCCCATGTTTCAAGGCAAAGGAGGGGCTGGACGCGATCATCACGTGAAAGGATTTTCCATGTGGATGGCTGGAGGAGGCATCCAGGGTGGTGTGGGTTATGGCGAAACCGATGAACTGGGCTACCATGCCGAGAAAAACGTCGTGCACGTCCGCGATTTGCACGCCACCATGCTTCACCAACTCGGTATCGACGCGGAGCGTTTCACGGTCAAGCACCAAGGGCTCGACACACGGTTGACAGGGGTGGAAAAAGCCCGCGTGGTGAAGGATATCTTGCTTTAAGTCCGGCCAAAATTCAAAAACACAACCCATGAGAATCTCACCCTTACTCTTGCTCTTGTTCACTGCTCCCCTTCTTCATGCCAAAGGCACGCTCGACGTATACTGGGTGGACGTGGAGGGCGGGGCCGCCACCCTCGTGGTTACACCGGCAGGCGAATCGCTGCTGGTCGATACCGGCAATCCCGGAACTCGCGATGCCGGGCGCATCCACGAAGTCGCCACCAAGGTGGCCGGCTTGAAGAAGATCGATCACCTCATAACGACTCATTTCCACGGCGACCACTACGGGGGAGCCGCCATGCTGGCGAACCTCATGCCCATCGGTCTGGTCAACGACAACGGCATACCCGCGAAAAGCCCGGACAGGCACCGCAAAAACCCCCTCTTTCCTCAACTGATAAGACCCTACCGCAACATGAAGGTGGACAGCCGAAACGTCGTCGAGCCGGGCTACGTCTTCCCCCTGAAGCAAGCAAAAGGGTCAGCCAAGCTCAAAGTGACCTGTGTGGTGGCCAACCAAAAGATCATTCAGCCCCCGCCAAACGTCCGCTTGGCCAAGAATCCACTGACCGGCACCGTGCCGGCCAAACCGGAGGATCTTTCCGACAACGCCAACAGCGTAGCCACTCTCTTCGAGTTGGGCGATTTTCGCTTCATCGACTGCGGCGACCTCACTTGGAACGTGGAGGCCAAGTTGGTCACGCCATTCAACGTGATAGGCACGGTCGACGTTTACCAAGTGAACCACCACGGCCTCGACTCCAGCAACAACCCGATCCTCATCAACAGCCTGAAGCCCACGGTTTCGGTGATGAACAACGGCCACACCAAGGGATGCGGCGCCGGTAGCTTCGCCGCCCTCAAGGGATGCAAGTCCATCCAAGCCATGTGGCAAGTGCACAAGAACTTGCGAAAAAAAGACCCCGAGAACAATACAGTTGAAAAATACGTCGCCAACCTGACCGACCGGGACGAGTGCAAGGGACACTACCTAAAGCTCTCCGTAGCCGCTGACGGCAAAACCTATACCATGAGCAATCCGCGCAACGGAGCAAAAGTCACATACAAAACCCAATCTCGTTAGAGACGAGATAAGCAACGCTGGCTTGGGAACTGGCTGATGAACGAGCTGGCATCAAAGGAGCGGTTTTCTCAAGCAATTCGAGCTGCATCCATTCAGCCTCCGGTCATCCCCATAGTGGGGGAATGGACGCGCGACAACCCAGGCACTCTCTCACTGGGTCAAGGAGTGGTCGATTGGGGACCTCCTGAAGCAGCCTACGAAGGGATCGATCGCTTTCGGGAGGATCCCGACAACCACAAGTATCAACTGGCTCAAGGAATTCCTCCCCTACTCGACCTGATAGGAAATAAACTACGGGACGAGAACGGCATCACCTTGAATCCGTTGGAAAGAATTTTCGTCACCGCAGGAGCCAACATGGCATTCATCAACGCCATCCTTGCTATCACCGATCCCGGAGATGAAATCATCCTACCCGCCCCCTATTACTTCAACCACGAGATGGCCATCACCATGCTGGGGTGTCAACCGGTCATCGCGCCCACTTTGGACAACCATCAACTCGACTTGGTCGCCCTGCGTTCCGCCATCACCGAACGCACCCGGGCCATCGTCACGATTTCGCCCAACAACCCATCGGGGGCGGTTTACCCCGAAGAGGATCTGCGGGACGTGACCGCGTTGTGCCAGGAATTCAACCTGTTTCACGTCAGTGACGAGGCCTACGAGTACTTCACCTTCGACCAAGCCCGCCATTTCTCACCCGGTTCCTCCGATGGAGCCGACGAACACGTCATCTCCATCTATTCTCTATCCAAGGCCTATGGATTCGCCAGTTGGCGCATAGGTTACATGGTGACGCCGCCCCAGCTTCTGGAGGCTGTCAAAAAGATACAGGACACCAATTTGATCTGCCCGCCGGTGGTTTCCCAATACGCTGCCGTCGGCGCCTTGCAAGTTGGCCGATCCTATTGCGAGGATCAACTGGCCAAGACAAGGGAAGTTCGCAAATTATTGCTCGAGCGACTGGCTGAATGGGGCGCGTTCGCCACGGCCGCCTCCGCTCAAGGCGCTTTCTACGTATTGCTCAAGGTTAACAGTACCCTGCCCTCCTTGGAACTGGTTCGCCGGCTGATCGAGGATCACAAGGTGGCGGTCATTCCGGGCTCGGCCTTCGGCTTGGATAAGGCATGCTACCTTCGCATCGCCTATGGAGTACTCGACCTCGCAACCTGCGAGGAAGCGCTCGACCGGTTGGGCTCGGGATTGGCGGCATTGACAGGATGATGGTTATGCTTTTCCACCAAATACGCTCTTATTGACCACCGTCATCATGAAAGTACATGCCGTCCAGCTCGACCAAGTCTGGGAAGACAAGGAAGCCAACTACGAGAAGGCGGCTCAATTGGTTGCGGACGCAGGGGTGTCTCCGGGTGACTTGATCGTTCTACCTGAAACTTTTCCGACCTGTTTCAGCATGAACGTCTCCCTCACCACGGCGGACGAACCGGGAAAAACCGAAGCCTTTCTCACCAACTTGGCCCGCCAGCATGAGGCTTGGGTGATCTCCGGCATGACGATCCCCTCGGATTCCATCGAAAAAGGCCGCAATGTCTCGGTTACCTTCTCCCCGGAAGGCGAGCGAATCGGCTCCTATGCAAAGACGCATCCGGCCGCCATCTACGGCGAACACGAAAGCTACGATGCAGGAGACGAAGTGATCATCTTTCCACTAGGTGGCTTCACGGCCTGCCCCTTCATTTGCTACGACCTGCGCTTTCCGGAAATTTTTAGAATCGGGACGCAAAAGGGAGCCAACCTGTTCACCGTTATCGCAAATTGGCCGGCGGTACGGATTGAACATTGGATCACGCTCTTGCGAGCCCGCGCGATCGAGAACCTCGCCTACGTGGTGGGTGTCAACCGCACGGGCAACGATCCTTCGCTGGAATACTGCGGTCGCAGCATAATCGTCGATCCGTACGGCGAAATTCTGGCAGATGCCGGTGAAGCCGAAACCGTGATATCGGCGGAACTGAACCTAAGTGCGTTGGAAGAGTGGCGGAAAAAGTTCCCCGTTCTGGAACACGCTCGCGAGGACTTTGCTCCCGGTAGTTGATTGGCGCGAAGGGGCTATTCCTTCGCCCAAAGAGATTTCGGCAGGTTGGCCTTGGCCAGTATACGGTCCAGTTTAGCGAGTTCGTCGTCGGAGAAGTCGGTTTGCTTAGCCGCCTTGCAGTTCTCCAGAATTTGCTCGGGGCGGCTCGCTCCGATCAATGCGCTGGTCACCCGCTCGTCGCGCAGAACCCAGGAAAGAGCCATCTGGGCCAAGGTCTGGCCACGCTCCCCAGCGTGATCGTTCAACTCCCTGATCACACGCAAGTTTTGTTCATTCACCTCCGATTGGCGCAGTGGTGAATGCTCTAGGGAAGCACGAGAACCATCGGGTATGCCGTCGAGGTACTTGTCGGTCAAAAGACCTTGGAACAACGGGCAAAAGGCGATGATGCCGAGACCAAGTTCGCCGCAGGTGTCCATCAGTCCATTCTCGATCCAGCGATTCAGCATGGAGTAATTGGGCTGATGTATGGCAAGGGGAGCGAAGCCGTGGTCCTTGGCGACCTGAACGGACTCCCTCGTCTGGTCGGCCAAGTAGCTGCTGATTCCGGCGTAGAGCGCCTTGCCTTGGTTCACCGCGGTGTCGAGGGCGCCCATGGTTTCGTCCAGCGGGGTCTTGGGATCGAAACGATGGGAATAGAAAAAGTCGACGTAATCGACCCCGATGCGCTCGAGCGACTGGTCGAGACTCGCGAGCAGATATTTCCGAGTGCCCCACTCCCCGTAGGGGCCCGGCCACATGTCGTAGCCCGCCTTGCTCGTGATGAGGATTTCGTCGCGCGGCAAGTCCTTGAGGATTTTCCCAACGTTGATCTCGGCCGAGCCGTAGGGTGGGCCATAGTTGTTGGCTAGGTCGAAGTGCGTGATACCGGCGTCGAAAGCCGCGTAGATCATGGCGCGCTGGTTATCAGTGACGATATCTCCGCCAAAATTGTGCCAGCACCCAAGGGTGATCGCGGGCAATTGGATTCCCCAGCGCCCACACCGGCGATACGGCATGCGCCCGTTGTATCGTTGGGGGTCTGGTTGGTAGGAATCGCTCATCGAACGAATGAGCATTCAAGGGGATGCCTCGACGTCAAGACATCGGATAAAAAGCCTGACGATTAAAATGGAAACAAAGCGAAAGAAGCCTTCGGGCTTGCGCAGAAACGCAAAACGTCGCGAGATGTAAATCCCCACTTACACCAGCAGCAACCCAATGGACAAACTTCAGCACGCAATACCCATGAAAGAGTCTTCCCTATCATCCGCCAACTGTTCCGCTCCCGGACGCCGATCCTTCCTCGCCGCCGCTTCCACCTTGGGAGCCACTTCCCTATTGGCTCGCGACTGGTCGGGCAAGAACCCGACCCGCTACCCGGATCCGGACATCATCTCCCTCGATCCGCGATTCAACAAGTACAAGCTAGGCAATACGCCGATTCGCCGACTCTACACCAACCCCGATACCCTTTGGACCGAGGGTTGCGCATGGAACGGCGTGGGACGATACCTCGTGTTCAGTGACATTCCCAACGACATCCAATTGCGATGGGTCGAGGACGACAACCGCGTAACGCTCTTCCGCAAGCCTAGCGGCAACAGCAACGGCAATACTTTCGATTACAAGGGACGCCAATTATCCTGCGAACATGGCAACCGCCGCGTGGTGCGTTACGAGTACGACGGGACGGTCACCGTACTGGCCAAGGAATTCGAGGGCAAGCCATTCAACGCCCCCAACGACGTCGTGGTGCACAAGGGTGACAACTCGATCTGGTTCACCGACCCCGGCTACGGCAGCATGTGGCACTACGAAGGCAACAAGGGTCCTCTGCATCACAAGGAATCGATTTATCGCATCGACGACAAGACAGGCAAGGTCACCAAGGTGGCCGACCAGATAGACAAGCCCAACGGCCTCTGTTTCTCTCCCAACCTCGACAAGCTCTACGTTTCCGACACGGGAAAAGGCAAAAACATCAAGGTGTGGGAAGTAGATGGTGAAAAACTGAAGAAGGACCGGGTGTTCGCTTCCATGACGATGGAGGTCGATGGGGTCGAGAAGACCGGTGGAGCCGACGGCATCCGCTGCGACGTCGATGGAAACATATGGGCCAGCGCAGGCTGGGTCGGGGCCGGCTTCGATGGCGTACATGTTTTTGAACCCAAGGACGGCACCCGTATCGGCCAGATCCTTCTTCCCGAGATTTGCTCCAACGTCTGCTTCGGCGGGCGCAAGCGCAACCGCCTATTCATGACCGCCAGCCATAGCCTGTACGCCGTCTACGTCGACGCCATCGGCGCCCATATGACCTGAGCACAAGGAAGAACGCCTGCCACCTCGACCTTTTTTACTGAATACATGCGCAAATCGCTTCCAATCGCTCTTTTCTCACTCTTGGCGTTCGCTGGGTGTAGTGACACTGATGAAAACCATTCCTCGGGAGATGCGGTTTTCGAATGGACGTCACTGCCCGATCTGCCGCCTGCCCACAATGAATCAAACCAGAGTGGGTTGGCAGGTCCTTACGTCGGCGTACACGAAGGCGCTTTGCTGGTTGCGGGTGGAGCCAACTTTCCGGAGCAAATGCCTTGGTTGGGCGGCAAGAAGATCTGGTGGGACGATGTCTACGTCTTGGAAAAGGACGCAACGGGCAAGCCTCAAAAGGATTGGTTCAGGTCCCCCAAGCTCAAATTACCCCACCCGATTGCCTACGGCGTAGCCATCTCCACCGAAAAAGGGGTGATCTGCATCGGCGGCAGCGACGCCGAGCGCATTCACGCGGACGTTATCCGCCTCCAGTGGTTGCCGAAGGAAAAAGAGGTGAAGATTCAACCGTTGCCCGACTTGCCTCGCCCGCTCGCCTACATGGCTGGGGTAAAGGTTGGTGACGTCGTATATTTGGCTGGTGGACAGGAAACGGCCAAAGGCAAGGCCACCAAAAACTTTTGGGCCCTCGACCTCTCCGAAGAAGACAAACCGGATGGAGATTTCACTTGGAAGGAACTCCCCGCATGGCCTGGCCCCCCCCGCGTCTTGCCCGTGGCGGCCGCCCAAAGCGATGGCCGGAACGATTGCTTTTTTCTCTTCAGTGGACGGCTACCCAAAACAGGGATGCCCACGGAGCTCCTGACCGATGCCTACAAGTATGAGCCAACTAGTAAAACTTGGACGCAACTTGCCGACGTTTCGTCGGGTGACGGCCAAACTCTGTGTGTCATGGCAGGTATTGGAGCCCCCGTGGGAGCGGCTCACGTTGGGGTTTTCGGCGGTGCGGACGGTAAGCGTTTCCTCGAGATCGAAGCAATGAACGCACGCATTGCAGCCCTGAAAAATGAAGTTGAGAACACAACCAAGAAGGGATCCGTAGAATGGGATGAGCTCCAAGCCAAGCACCGGCTTTTTCACGAGAAACATACGGGATTCTCACCGGACGTCTTGGCTTACCATACCATCACGAACACCTGGACCAAGATGGGCGAAGCAGACACACCTTTTCCGGTCACCACGCAAGCGGTTGAATGGAATCTATCGATCAATGGAGGCAAGGAAAGGTCATACCTCATAATCCCCTCGGGTGAATTCTCTCCAGGCGTGCGCACCACCGAAGTCCTGTTGGGAAAACCCGCCGGAAAAGAAGGCTTCGGCACCTTGGATTACGTCGTCGTGGGCCTGTATCTCACCGTACTCGTTTTCATCGGCGTGTATTTGGCGAGAAAGGAAAAGTCGCCGGAAGACTTCTTCAAGGCGGGTGGACGAATTCCTTGGTGGGCCGCCGGCTTGAGCATTTTTGGCACCCAGTTGAGCGCCATCACCTTCATGGCTCTGCCAGCCAAGGCCTATGCCACCGACTGGACCTACCTGTTCGGAAATTTGCCCATCGTGCTGGTCGCTCCCTTGATCGTGTTCTGTTTTCTCCCCTTCTACCGCAAACTGGACGTCACCACCGCATATGAATACTTGGAAAAAAGATTCAATGCGGTCGTAAGGTTAGTCGCCAGCAGCTTTTTCATACTCCTGCAACTGGCTCGCATAGGTATCGTTCTCCTCCTGCCTTCGCTCGCCTTGCAAGTGGTGACCGGAGTGGACGTAAACACCTGTATACTGGTCATGGGGGTACTGTGCATCATCTACGTAACGATGGGAGGTATCGAGGCCGTGATTTGGACGGACGTCATACAAGTTGTGGTGTTGCTGGGCGGCGCGATTTACGTGGTCGCTACCATTGCCGGGGAAACCGCAGGCGGTTTTCAAGGCATGATGAACCAAGCCGACGCAGCGGAAAAACTGCGTTGCGTGGATCTGAGCTGGAACCTTTCCGAACCCACCTTGTGGACGCTCATGCTCGGCGGACTGGCAGCCAGCGTCATTAGCTACGGCAGTGACCAAACCGTCGTCCAACGATACTTGACCACCAAGGACGAACAAGCCTCTGCCCGAGGCATCTGGACCAACGCAGCGCTGACGATACCGGCCACCCTCCTGTTTTTCCTCGTGGGAGCCGCCCTATACGTATTCTACACCAACAATCCAGAAACTCTCAATCCGCATCTCAACACCAATGACGCCATCTTGCCCTTCTTCGTCGTCGACCAACTGCCGGATGGGATCGCGGGTCTTGTCATCGCAGGCCTCTTCGCCGCCGCCATGTCCAGCTTGGACAGCAGCATGAACAGTGTGGCTGCCGCCGTCACGACCGACTTTCATGGACGTTATCATCCCGATGCCTCGGATGAACGAAAACTCAAGGTGGCTCGCATCGCGACGATCGTGGTAGGCGTGGCAGGCACAGCCTTGGCGCTAGTCCTCGCAGGCAGCGACATCAAGTCGCTTTGGGATCAATTCGTTGATTTTCTCGGGCTCTTTGGAGGAGGCTTGGGTGGTTTGTTCTTGCTCGCTCTGTTCGCAGACAAAGCACATGCAAAGGGTGCTCTCATCGGTCTGGTTGCTTCCGCCGTGACGGTGTTTTCCCTGAAGACATGGGCTCCCGTGCATCCATGGTTCTACGCCTTTGCCGGCCTAGGTTCCTGCTTTCTGATAGGCTTGATAGCGAGCTACCTGATACCACGAACTGCAACAGGATCCACGGCAGGTCTCACATGGAGTACGAGAAAAGAATCACAGCGGTCTTTGCCATTGTGAGTAAACAGGCATATTTGCAAGTTTGTTGAACAAATTAAGTTCAGGTCTTGCCTTGCTCGCAACCGATCGACAACTTCCTGACTTCCCATGAAACCAACCTGCTTCTCCTATGTCTACTGTCTCCTTGGCTGCCTAGTCGCCCACGGAGCAGACAAGAAAATCGATCACGACGTCGTAATCGGCACCTTGCATGGGCAACTTCGCTATGCCAGCGAAGCCTTTGCGGTGAAACCCGGGTCCCAAGTACGCGTGACCTTGGACAACAGCGATGAAATGATCCATAACTGGCTGCTTGCCAAAGGAGGCAAGGAAGACCTCGCCCGGATTGCCGAGGAAGCCTTGCAACTAGGAGCCGAAGGCATGAAGAAGGGCTTTATCCCCGACGACCGAGCCATCCTCGCCAGCATAGGCCTCGTTCAACCCGGCAAAAAGGGAACCGTCAGCTTCACCGCCCCAAAGGAAACGGGTGACTACCCATACGTCTGCACCTTCCCCGGTCATTCGCTTACCATGCGAGGCATCATGAAGGTCAGTGAAGACCCGGAGAACGCCATTGCCCAAGCCAACAAAATCGTGGCCGAGAACACCACACCGAGAAACGGAATCCTCGAGGTGGGCGACGAACCGCGGGTGGTAAGGGTTCACGTCAAGGACGTCGACTCGGGGCGCTCCATTGCCGTCGGTTTGCCCGGGGGCGTGAATTACCTTTTCGATGCCGAGAAACTAATGGTGCGGTTCGGTTGGACGGGCGGCTTTCTCAACGTGGGCCCCGACCGCAAGGGACGCGGAGGCGGAACTTGCCGCATACTGGGTGAAAAGTTTGACGTGGGAGCAACGGAATTCCCTTTGCGGATCGGAAACCCCGACAAGGCGCCAAAGGCAAGGTTCGGTGGGTACTCGAGACTCGGCAACCCGGCCTTTCTCTTCGAAGTGGATGGCGCAAAGGTTAGCCAGACCGTGACGGGACGACCGGGCGCCAAGGCTCTGACTTATGGGTTTCGGGTAAAAAATGCATCGGGCGACGTTTACTTGCTGTTGAAGGGAGAAGGCCTGCAGGTCTCCTCCACGGCCGGCAACTGGTCCCCAAAGACAGGTGTATTGAAAGTTCCCAAAAAACAAGCGGCGGAATTTTTCGTCAGCCTTGAACGCAAATAAAACGTTTCCAGCGCAGCCATGAAAATTTCCTTCTTTCTTTTTTCCGCAGCCACGGCCATCGCCTTGGCCACTCCACTTCACGCTCAAGACAAGCCCGCTCGCATACCCGCGGGGTACACCGCCGAGAAAGTCGAGACGCCGGAAGGCGTGTCCCTTGGCGTCGGAGGCATGGAATTCGCCCCGGACGGATCCCTCATGCTTTGCACTCGCGAGGGGGAGGTATGGAAGTACGTCGTCTCCAAAAAGCAGTGGAGTTTGTTCGCGGACGGCTTGCACGAGTCGCTCGGCCTCTGGATCGATCCGAAAACCTCGGAAACCTTCGTTATCCAACGAGGTGAAATCACGAAATTGGTCGACACCAATGGCGACGGCCGGGCCGATCTTTACCAAAACTTCAACGCTGGCTGGGGCGTGACGGACAATTACCACGAGTACGCTTTTGGTTTGGTGCGCGACAGCAAGGGCAACTTCTACGGGACGCTCAACACCTCGCTCTCCTGGCCAGGTTGGGCAAGAAGCAAAAAGTGGGACCTCGCACGGGTGTGGACCACTGGATATAAGGACACGGAAGGAAAGATGGGGCGGGCGGCCAAATACCGGGGTTGGTGCTTCAAGGTCACTCCACAGGGCAAGTTCGAACCCTTTGCCTCGGGGTTGCGATCACCCGCCGGCATCGGAATCAATAAAGATGACGAATTGTTCTTCACCGACAACCAAGGCGATTGGGAAGCCACCAGCTCCCTCCACCATATCGTGAAAGGCCGCTTTCACGGGCATCCCTCATCACTGTGGGACCACCCCGACTTCAAGGGGAAAGACCTCAATGCCATTGCCCTCAAGGACTACGAAAAATTATGGACGCGCCCCGCTGTCTGGATTCCACACGGCGAATTGGCCACTTCTCCCGGTGAACCTATTTTCAACTATACGGGCGGTAAGTTTGGCCCCTTCGAGAACCAAATGTTCATTGGTGACCAAGGTCGGTCCAATATCATGCGAGTCTCCCTGCAAAAGGTAGATGGCGATTACCAAGGTGTCATCTTTGATTTCGTAAATCGTTTGCAAACGGGCTG
>PBLJ01000059.1 GCA_002721705.1 Opitutia bacterium | reverse complement strand
GTCATCAGTTGGGGAGCCGAGCCGTTGCCTTTGCCGAAGTCGACGCCTTGGGACGTAAAGGCTCTCTCCAAGACCCCGAAATTCGAATGGGTCGACAAGGAATCCAAGGTGCGGTCGCTCACTTATCGTGGCCTGCCTTACAAGGGAAACCCGACCAACGTGTTCGCCTATTACGCCTCGCCTACCAGTTTCGGGATCAAGGGGAAGAAGTTTCCTGCCTTGGTACTGGTCCATGGCGGGGGAGGAACTGCCTTCAACAAATGGGCTGAAATTTGGGCCAAGCGCGGATACGTAGCGATCGCGATGGATTTGGCCGGCAAGGGGGCAAACAGAAAGCCTTTGCCCGACGGAGGTCCCGACCAGGGCCATGGCCAGAAATTTTCCACCATCGACGAACCGTTTGAGAACCAATGGTCCTACCATGCCGTGGCGAACGTGTTGCTGGCCCATTCGCTGTTGTTGAGCTTTGATGAAGTGGACGCCGAGCAGACGGGGGTTACCGGCATCAGTTGGGGTGGCTACTTAACCTGCATCGTCGCGGGAGTCGATGCCCGCTTCAAGTTCGCCATGCCGGTCTACGGGTGCGGTTTCCTGCGGGACAACAGTGTCTGGAAAACCTCGGAATTCGGCAAGATGAGCCAGGCTCAGTCGGACAAGTGGCACAAGTTGTGGGACCCTTCCAGTTACCTGGCTTCCGCCCGTATGCCGGTCGCATTTCTCAATGGAACCAATGACTTTGCCTATCCCATGGACAGTTACGCCAAATCCTGCGCCCTTGTGCGAGCGGAAAAGAATTATAGCATCCAACTGCGCATGCCCCACGGCCATATCTTTGGCTTCAAAGAGTTCTTTCCTTTTGCCGACCAATACCTCAAGGGAGGTACGCCCATGCCGGTGATTGCCACTCCCCAGGTCAAGGACGGAAAGGTTCAGGCTCAGGTCAAGGCGGTCACCAAGCTGGTTTCCGCCCGCCTGCATTACACCATGGGTCCGCACGCCAAGAACAAGTCCCGCCCTTGGACGACCAAGGAATTGGTGATCGAGGGCAATCTCATAAAAGGCGACGCTTCACCCAAGGAGGCGACCGCTTGGTACGTCGACCTGACCGACGAGCGCAAAGTTCTCGTTAGCAGCCAAGTGATGATCAAGTGATCAGGCGAATAGCTAATAAAACTTTTTCTGCTCGCTACGTTTAAAGCGACCCTTTTGTATTCTGGAGTAATGCGAGCCTTTCATCAATTAAACACCCGAGGAAGACAAACAGAACCATGAACAACGATATTCTTTACATTTTGCTGTACACGCTAGTGGGCGGCGGCTTGGGAACCTTAATCATACTGTTCGTGGCGCGTTTCGTGCCGGGCTTGATCGATCGCCTGACTCCGAACATCGACGAACAGAAGGAAATTGTCCGGGGCAACCAAGCCGTGGCTCATTTCCACGGGTTGGTGTCGGCAGCGGTCATCATAGGCGTCAGTATAGTGGTGGCGGCCGCCGTGCTGGGCGGGCTCCAATCCGGGGCGGGCATTCTTTCGCCGCCGCCCGATGCTTGGAAACAATCCCCCGACGCCAACACAACCAAGTGATTTTCGGCTCATGCGTCCCATGAATGGACGACTTTTGTTTCCTGTCTTCCTGTTTCTCGCCTTTGCTGGTCGCGGGCTTTTCGGTTGGGCTGGAGGGGGATGCTTCCTCCCGGAGACTCCGATATTGCTGGCGGATGGCACGACCCTTCCAATTAGCGAGGTGAAGCCAGGCATGCGTCTACTCGCTTTCGATGAGAAGGGCCGAATTCTCGAGACAGTTGTTCACAAGGCCTATCGTCGGGAAGTTTCAGGCTACTTGGTCATCAAGACGTCCCATCGATCTGTCCGCGTGACCGCCGAGCATCCTTTTTTCGATGGAGCCGGAAACTTTCGCTCGGCGGGTGATTTGAAAGTAGCTGATGACTGGTTCGTTTTGCAGGGCAATCGTTTGGTTGCGGAGGCCATCACTGAAATCAATACCTGCAACAACTCCGTTTGGGTGCATAACCTGTTGGTCGATCGTCCCCATACCTACTTCGCCCAAGGCGTTGCCGTCCATAACAAGGGCGGCGGCGGAGGAGGAGGCGGAGGAGGCGGCGGCGGAGGCGGCGGCGGAGGCGGCGGCGGATCCGGTGGCAGCGGTGAAGTCGACCCATTCATGTTCTTTATAGTGGTCAGCATTTACGGGATCTGCATTTACTTTAACTACCAAAAGCAAAAGCGCCGCACCCTGGACGTCGTGCTTGATCGAGGCAACGTTCTCAGGAAAAGCAAGAAGACCGAAAAGCTGCTCGCTTTCATTGGGAAAACGGACGAGCTATGGCGTCCGAACAAGTTAGCCAGTCGAGCGCGTTCCTTGTTCCTGACCATGCAGGACCAATGGCAGGAGCGTAATTACCTTCCCATAAGGAATGAGTTGTCTCCCATTATCTACAAGGATCACGTGAGGCAACTGGAGGGCTTGAGGCTGAACAGCGAGATTAACGTCATAGAGAACTTGAAGGTCCTGTCGATCGACTTGGTCAACGTTCGTTACACCCACAAGCCCGAGCATCGGGAATTCACCGTTCTCATTACCGCATCAGGCAAGAATTATTACATCGACGAACGCACCCGTAGAGTGATTCGAGGAGACCAAAGGGAGGGCACGCACCAGGAGTTCTGGACTTTCCAGTTCGAGCCCGAGAAAAAAACATTCATCCTCCGTGAGATCGAACAGTCCTCGGCCTCCGACATCCTTGCCGACGAGAACTTTTTCGAAGCATTCACCGACAAGGGTGTGGAGCAGGTCTACGGGGAGCATGCGGATGAACAAGGCGAGGCGGGTCCGTGGTTGGATGAACGGGCTGAAACCAAGGAGAACAAGATCGAGCGATTACTCAACTTTCTCGTGCAAACAGACAAGAGCTGGTATCGTCGGGATATGCTGGAGGGCGCCCGCTCGCTCTTTCTTGCGCTTATTCTAGACAAAGAAAAAGGAACCCTTTCAGGTGATGCTCGAAAGCTGGTTTTTCCGGACTTTGCCGATTATTTCGATAAACATCTGGCCAAGGCGGCCAAGGAGAAAACCCGTTACGAGTACCGCAACCTTTCGGTGCGAAAGACCGAACTTGTCCTGATCCGAAACTACAACGACAACACGAAAGACGAATTCGTCGTTCGCATTCGGGCCCACGCCCAAAAGAAAATATTGAGGGACGATCGTGTTTGGTATGAAGACCCCGACGTGCGGGTGTGGCAAGAATACTGGGTGTTTGGTCGTCACAAGGGCCTCTGGAAACTGAAGCGGGTACTTCCTGAAGCCCGAGGAAGCGCGCTCTGGGAACAGGAGAACTTCGACGAAGACAGCGGTCAGCAAATGATGGACTGGTACTACTCCAAGAGCCGGGCGGCCTAGTTTTCTCTCGCCAGTCGGCACAAGCGCCGGTCCGTATAAAAGGTCCCGAAGGGGATGAGGGACGCGACGAAGAAGTAAACCCCCAGACCAATACCCCATTTGTAACGCCGCATGGCCAAGAAGAGTTGGAGGCAATAAAGGGTGAATAGAATGCCATGGGCCATACCCACGACCGACACGTAGATACCGTTCTCGTAGACCTTTTCGCCGGATTCACCCTCCGATACTTCGCCAAAATAGTATTTCAACGGCATGGCTACACCAAGCAGCAGGAGATACGAGAGGCCTTCGACGAAGCCAATCAAACGAAATTTTCCGATCAGGGTTCTTGGCATCGCGAAAATGGATGGGCGTTTAACTAGCCGAGTCAACTATTTCGTTTGTTGCGACAGCCATTTGATGGCGGCGGCGGGGATGATTTCGTGGCCACCGTCGAAGAGGGTGACACGGGCTTTCCCCGATATTCGTCGAAACAGTGGCTTCTTTTTCCCGTAGCTGGGGTCCTCTATGGGCTCCTCAAGGGACTTCGGTACCTTGGCTTTGCTTACGAACTCTTCGATTTCAGATTGGGTCAGTTGGTCGGTCTCATGGGCCACTGCGTTGAAGGCGAGCAAGCTGTGGCTGACCGGTACGCTGCCCTTGTGTCCGTCGAAGATGCCCGCGTTTATATCCAGTCGCACCTTCCCCTTGGCTTTCGGAAGATGGGTCAGGGGCGATCGCTGTCGGTACTGGGCGTCCACTGCCTCGGACTTGCCCGGTGCTCCTCCGCATGAATTTTCGATTTCCCGGTAGTACTTGAGGCCCTTTGCCTTGCATTCGGAATGCCAAGCGGAGAGATCGGAGATCGGTACCCAGGCGGATACCCCGGCCCATAAGTCAGGCGCGCGTCCCGCCATCAACAGGCTCATGTAACCTCCGCCTGAGGTGCCTACGAGAAGGATGCGATTTGGGTCGACCTTGGCGTTTGTTCGGGCGTAGGCGACGGCGTCGAGAACGTCTTGGACGGCCAGTTCCGAACCGGTGGCTTTGGGGTTGCGGTTGGGACCGCGAAAATTCGGGTGAATATAGGCCCATTTGTTTTGGACGCAATGATTCTGGATAGGCTGGTGCAGTTTCTGACGATAGTCGGCGCTCCAGCTATGAAGGGCGACCACCAGTGGAACTGGTTGCTCGGCATCCGGGGCAAAAAAAAATGCGGGTTGCAGGAAGTCGTCGATCGTATTCTTTATCCGTACTTCGCGAACCTGTCCCAAGAGAGTCATGCTGGAAAGCAGGAAGGTCGCCATGCATGGAAGCGAACATACGGCGAGACTGGAGAGCTTTTGTCTCATGCTTCGTTGGCTTTCCCTTCCTCCTTGGTTTCCACTCTCTTTTCTCGTTCGTTCCATCTTTGACGCAACCGATATTGGGAGATGGACATGAGAATGGCAATGAAGCCGGCAACGACCAGACCGAACATGGTGCATTGGAGCAGCTTCGACTTCCCTAACCCGACGTCAGCGAGTAGGTGCGGTTCTTGGGTGAAAACGGCAATTTCAAAAAAGGCGAAGGGCGGTGAAAGCGAACCGACGTGGAAGACTGCGAAGACTGCGTCATCACGCCATCCGGCAGCCATGACCATGGCAACCAACAAGGGAGTGATCCAAAGCAAACCGAGGAAGCCCCAAAAGCCGACGGTAAACCATTTTTCGCGGGCGGCGCGAAGGTAGACCAAACACATGGCGAAGAGCAGGCATGGCAAGACAAAGGCCTCGATTTCAGGTGTTCGCATGAAGTAGATTCTCGAGCTTGCCGCATGAGCAAGGAGCAGGAAGTGGGTGATTGGCATGATTAAGGCTAGGCAAAGGACAACCATCCAACCGGGTTTTTCATCGGCCGCGAAGGGTATGTCGGGCAGACCGAGTTTGGCAGCGCGCCGTCGGCCTTTGAGGTATTGGTGTCGGGTGGGGCAGGTGACGTGCAGGATCAACGCCGCAACTACCAAACTGAAAGTGAAGAGAATGGTTTGGACGATGATCAGCACAACAAGGGGGTTTTCCACGAATTGCCTGTTGTCGACTCGAGATATGCCCCACCCCAGCAAGCGGGAGGCTTCACCGTTGCCGTACAATTGCCAAAGGCTGCCCAAAAGGAAAAATTGGATTACGGCGAAGAGGCCTATGCCAAAGGTCTTCGAGAATGCGGGTAGGTTTTCGCTTTGCCATTTGCGATGAGCGGTCGCGAAGAGAGCCGCAAAAAGCAGTCCCTGCATCAAGATAGTGAACAAGGAGGAAGACAATTCGATTTCGAAAAAAGGTACCTCCTTCCAGAACTCCGCCATCCTTTGGCTATATTCGTATCGTTCTGAGTTATCCCATTGCTCTTGCAGCATGCGGTCTTCCCAAGACTTCTCCAGTTCCTCTTGCATGGTGCCGTAGTAAGTCGGTCGCAAGGTGAGGAAGGAGAGGAAGGAGAAACCGGCCCTGCCCAGTATCGGGAGGAGGACGTAAAGCCCAAGCACGACCACTCTCGAGACCCAGGCGGCCGCTCGCGGTTTGCTGACGATCAATCCGGTGACGTGAGCCGTTAGATGATAGAGCAAAACGCAAGAAAGGAACACGATGTAAAGGAGAAGCACTTTACTCACGGCCAGTTCTCCCACGATAATCGCATGGACGAGAAAGGGGAGCGTAAGGGCGAACATGAAGTATTCGCGTGCGGGCAGGCCGAAGAGGTAGCCTACGATCTTGGCAGAGGGGCGCATCGGGGTCATTCGTTGGTAGTCCAATAAACCCGTTTCCCGTTCTTCCGCCGTTCCTGCGGCCAAGCGACCCGTTCCCAGAAACATCAAGATGAAGACCTGTATGCCAAGCAGGACGGGAAAGGCGGTTTTGGCGCCATCCGCTTTCGTGGCCCCAAAGAATTGGTTCCCAATGGATTCCGTCGTGTTGAGGTAGGTGGTGAGGTAAAGGAAGCTGGTTACGATCAGGGTACACAATCCCCAGGCAATCATCTGCTTGGGCCTCAACCTTTCCCTGAATCCCTTTCGAATGATGGGATTTGGCTCGAGCCAAGAGCGTTTGCCATCTTGTTCGCTCATGATTGGCCCCCCGCCTCCACCGAGAGAAACAATTCCTCTACTCCCGCTTTTCGCTCGTGGAAGGATTTCACCGGCGCTCCCCGTTCAACGAGGGATCGCAGGAGGTTCGCGACGTCTTCCACTTCGCCATCGAAATTAACCACCAAGCTTACGCTGTTTTCGTTCGTGTCTTCCAACGGATGCGCGTGAGGGTGCTCCATAAGCAGAAGGTAGGCTTCGGGGAAGGGGTGCAACAACTCCACTTGAATCGTCCGCGTGGCGCTCGCTTGGTCAATCACCTCATCCAGTTTCCCATCTATCACCATTCTGCCTTCCCGCATAATTCCGATCGAGTCGCACAAGTCCTGCAACTCGGTCAAGACATGGGAGGAGACGAGTATCGCTTTTCCTTCTTGAGCCAATCGCTTGAGCAGGTTGCGCATCTCGATTCGCGCTTTCGGGTCGAGGTTGGCGGCGGGTTCGTCGAGTAGCAAGACAGGTGGTTCGTGGACCAAGGTCTTGGCTAGCAAGGCCCGTTGCTTCATGCCCCGCGAGAGTGTCTTGCAGAGAACGTTTCGTTTGGTCACGAGATCGGTGACCTCCAGGCAGCGATTGACTTCGAACGCGCGTTTCTCAACGGGCAAACCGTAAGCAGCGGCGAACAAATCGACGAATTCCCACACCTTCAGGTCTTCGTATACTGGAGGGAAATCCGGCATATACCCAATCATTCCACGGGTTTTTTCAGGATCATGGATAGCGGAGGCGCCTCCTACCGAGATTTCGCCGTAGGTTGGTTCCAACAAAGTGGCAATGGCCTTGATCGTAGTTGTCTTGCCCGCTCCATTGGGCCCGATGAGGCCATAGATTTGACCTGCCTCCACTTGGAAGGAAATGCCGTCCACGGCAATCGTGTCGCCATAGTCAACCTTGAGGTCTCTTATTTCGATCACCGCCGTCTACAGTTTGAAAAGTTTCTTTGCGTTGCGATACAGGATTTTCCGTTCGACCTTCTTGTCTTTGGCAAGCCTTCGGACGGTGGCGAGGATTACGGATCCTTTGCAGGCCTGGGTGCGTCCCACCATGTCCGGGCAGTCGCTTCCATAAAGCAGCTGGTCTTGGTGCCGGTCGAGGAATTCACGGGCTTGTTGCTCGTCGCGTAGCATGGAGTTCAGGCCTGATCCCGCGGACAAGTCGCCGAACATATTGGGATGGTTGGACAGCAGTTTGTCGGTTATGCCGCCTGGAGTCACCTTGGTCTTGGGATACATCACTTCCTGTTTGTGCTTCTTGTCGACGTTGCCCCACCAGGTTTGAGCGTGCCCGATGAAATTGACCTTGGGGAATTTTTCCAAGGTGCGGTGAAAGCGCTCGATACCGAGGTTGTAGGCATTGTGCTGGAAATGCATCAGCACGGGGACGTCGTATTCCTGCGCCACTTCGGCTACTCGCCAGACATGCGGGGAATCGCAGTCGACTTTGAATTTTTGCTCACCAATCACCACGGCGCCTAGTTTGAGGTACTTTTCGAGTTCCTTGCGGGCATCCGGAAGGTCCGGCACTTCGTTTACGCCAAACTTGAATTCCTCGGGATGCTTCTTTGCCAAAGCCATGACCGATTCATTGCCGCCGGCCTTGGCTGCGAGGCCATTGGCTCGCCCTTCATTCGTAGAAGCTCGCTTTACCGCTTTGCCCGACGGAAGGAGAAGGGTGGTCGTGACCCCCATGATTCGCTGATGCTCAACTAGTTTCCTGTCTGCTCGAAGGACGTAATTGGTGTGCTGATGAACGTCGATGATTGGGTCCTGCTCATCATCTTTGGCGAGCAATGCTCCGCCCGCTGCGCAGGAAGCGCCGATGGCAAGGAAATGCCTGCGGGAAAGGGATGGCAGTTGGCTCATGAACCGCAGTTCAGCGCTTCGTTCATTTGAAGGCAACTCGCAATCAGGCTTGGCTTACCCTCTCGCGTCTTCATCTTGTTTAATAGTGAAAGCAGTGATCACTTCCTTTGCAGCATGCTTGCTGATTTGGTCGGATTCGTGGTGCGCCGAGCCAGTGGCTCCGGTAGAGCAGTTACCCCGCTTGGCAGCGACCGAGCCCGCCGATGCCACCGCCACCTTTCGTTTGAAGAAGGGCTTTCGCATCGAGTTGGCGGCGGCGGAGCCCCAGGTGGTGGATCCGGTGTCCATGGCCTTCGATGCTAACGGGAGGCTCTACGTGGTGGAAATGATCGGTTATTCGGAACGTCGTGACGACAAGGTGGGTCGCGTACGACTACTTGAGGATACCAATGGCGACGGTCGTTACGACAAGGCCACGGTCTACGCAAAGGACTTGGCTTGGCCCACGGCGGTAATCTGCCATGACGGAGGAGTATTCGTGGTGGTCACGCCTGATCTCCTCTATTTTCGCGATACGGATAACGATGGTGTGGCAGATCAGCGACGGGTGGTGTTCACTGGTTTCGGGAAGGGGCGTTCGCGACTCAACATGCAGGGCTTGCCAAACAGTTTGCGCTGGGGTCTGGACAATCGAATCCATGGGGCGACTTCCAGCAACGGAGCCATCCTTACGCGACCCGACGATAAAAGCTTTTCTCCCGTACGCCTCAACGGACGCGACTTCTCATTTGATCCGCGAAAGCTAGACCTTCGTCCCGAGAGCGGCGGCGGTCAGCACGGTGCATCCTTCGATGACCACGGGCGCCGTTACGTATCAAGCAACAGCAACCACTTGCAGGCCATTGCCTTTGAGGCCCGCTATGCCGCCAATCCAAGTTTCGCCATGCCGAATCCACGCGTGGGTATCGCCGCCGACGGAGCCGCAGCGCCGGTTTTTCGGATCAGTCCCGACGAGCCATGGCGGATTGTCCGTACCCGTTGGCGAATTGCGGGCAAGGTACGCGGTCCCGTGGAAGGGGGAGGGCGAGTGTCCGGCTATTTCACTGCGGCTACTGGCGTTACCATTTATCGGGGTGACGCCTTTGGGCCGAATTACCATGGAGATGCCTTTGTGGCGGATGCGGGCAGCAATTTGATCCATCGTAAGGCTCTCCGAGCAAAGGAAGGGGTTCTTCCCCTTGGGGAACGGCCCGCGGATGAACGTGGATCCGAATTTCTCGCCTCGACCGACAATTGGTTCCGTCCCGTCCAGTTGGCCAATGGGCCCGATGGTTGTCTATACGTCTTGGACATGTATCGCGAAGTGATCGAGCATCCGTGGTCGCTCCCCGACGGGATCAAGCGGCACGTAGACCTTGACAGCGGCAATGATCGCGGACGCATTTGGCGGATCACGCCCGAGGGATTCATGCGCTCGCCCTCGCCTCGACTGATCGAAACCAGATCAAAGGATTTGGTTGCCCTCCTGTCTTCACCCAACGCTTGGCTTCGTGAAACCGCCGCTCGTTTGCTTTTCGAGCGCCAAGACCTCCATGTGGTTCCCGCCTTGTCCAAACTCACTGAGACAGGAGAGTTCCACCTGGGGCGTTTGCACGCCTTGTACGTTCTTGCTGGACTGAACCAACTCAAACCGAACCATCTATTGCCCGCCATTCGAGACGAACGTCCCGTCTTGCGCGAACACGCCCTGAAGTTGGCCGAAGACTTTCTCGCAAAGAACGACAAGGGTAGCAGTCGCTTGGCAGAGGCCGTCCTTTCTTTAGGCTCCGACGAATCGCCTCGCGTTCGCTTTCAACTCGCCTTGACTTTGGGCCTGGTTGAACTGAAGGGTGAGGTGCCCGTCCTGCTCGACGTTCTTGGAGCAAGTAATGACTCATGGATTCGGGCCGCCGTCCTGAATGCGCTGTCCACTCAGGTCAACGAGTTGTTTTCCCACCTCGGAGATCCCGCTTCCCCAATTGATGTCACCGAAGTAGTGACATTGGCCCATGATTTGCGTGGGGGAGGCAAGTCGCTCAATCGTCTGCAGGGTGATGCCCGTAGGTTTCTGCTCGGGTGTGCCATGACTGCGGCCGATGACGTCGATCATCCCTCGGCCAAGCGTCTGCAAGCCATTGGGTTGCTAGGCGCTTTGGACAAAAAGGCGGCTTCCCAGCCTTTGCTCGCTTTTCTAGACTCCAACACAACCTCCCTGCGCGACGGGGCCGTAGCGGAGTTGGTGCGCTTGCAACCCGAGGGTCTGTCGAGGAGATTGCTTGACCGCTGGAAGTCTTTGTCCGCGAGTTCACGGGATGAAGCGATTGGTTTTCTCCTTGTAGAGAACGAGCGAATCACAGCCTTGCTCGATGGCATGGAGAAGGGACTGGTCGCGGTCAGCGATTTACCGGCGGTTCGCCTAGCGGCTTTGCGAAAACTCAAGGACAACACGCTCCGCAAACGGGCGGTGGCGTTGATCGGACCCGCACCTTCAACGAAGGAAACCATTTCACGAACAAAGGTCATCGAAAGCTACTTTCCGGCGCTTCGACTTGCTGGTGACGCCGCCCGTGGACGAGTGACCTACCTGCAGCGTTGCGCCTCTTGCCATCGGGCGGGTAAGGAAGGTCATGTGCTTGGCCCCGACTTGGTCGCGATGAAGTCGGCGGGCCCTGAGAAGCTCTTGACCAATCTTATCGATCCTAACCGCGAGGTGGCCGCCGATTTCGTGGCTTACGAAGTGAGCGCTCCGAATGGCAAGTTGCTAGGTCTGCTTGCCAACGAGACTACCACGCACCTCACGATTCGGTTCCCCTTTGGGAAATCGGTCACTCTCCAGCGAAAGGAAGTGCTGGGGATGAAAAGCCATGGCTCTTCCATCATGCCCGAGGGACTGGAAGCCGGTCTCGACCATCAGGCCATGGCCGACTTGCTCGCCTTTCTCGCGAAGCCCGAACTCGAGACCCGCCTTCCGCCTTTCGAGCTTCTTCTTTACCGCGACGCCCAAGGCAACCAGCAAGCCGTGCTTTCCATGGATGATTGGGAGAAACGCCGAAGCTCCATCTTGAGCGGTGCCCAAAAGGTCATGGGGACCTTTCCCTTGGTCGAGAAGCGCGCCCCACTTGAGATCAAGGTTCTGGAATCAAAGGATGCAGGGACCTACCTGCTTCAATCCATTACTTATCGTGCGTCGGCCTCTTCCCGCGTACCCGCCCATCTCTGTATCCCAAAAGACGTTTTGGCGGACAAACAAAAGGCGAAGGCCATCCTTTGCCTGCACCCCACGGACGACAAGGTGGGTCGCAAGGTGGTTCTCGGCTTGGGTGATCGGCCGAATCGCGCCTATGCGGTGGAACTGGCCGAGCGCGGATTCGTCACCATCGCTCCCGCCTATCCGTTGCTGGCGGACTACCAACCCGACGTCGCCAAACTCGGCTATGCAAGTGGTTCCATGAAGGCCGTTTGGGACAACTCTCGAGCTCTCGACCTGCTCGAATCCTTACCTTACGTCGATGCTTCCAATGGGTTTGGCGTCATCGGGCATTCGCTGGGTGGGCACAATGCGATTTACACTGCGACCTTCGACGAGCGCCTCGCTGCCGTCGCCGTCAGTTGTTCCTTTGATTCCTTCCCCGACTACTATGGTGGCAATGAAAAGAACTGGGTATTCGGGAGAGGTTGGTGCCAAACCCGGTATATGCCGCGTCTGGCGGATTACCGTGGTCGACTGCCTGAAATTCCTTTTGATTTCCCCGAACTGTTAGGTGCCCTCGCTCCCCGCCCCGTCTTCGTGAGCGCCCCGAAAGGGGATAACAATTTCCGTTGGCAAAGCGCGAGGCGCTGTACCCAAGCCGCAGCCAAGGTTTACAAGTTGCTGGGAGCGGAAAATGGCTTGGTCGTGCGCCATCCCGACTGCAGCCACGACTTTCCTCCTGAAATCCGCAAGGCTGCCTACGATTTCCTTGCAGACGCTTTGTCGGGCAAGGGTAACTAAGCTTCCGCTATTTTCCTTGCGCCTTGCGGAGGGCGGCGAGGCAGGCTTCGGAACCGTCAAGTGAATGCTTGGGACGAGGATGCTCCTCGTTGAATACAAGCAGTTTTTCTTTCGGCAGCGCCTTGAAATGTTTCTCCGTGATTTCATCGTCGTCGTCGGTTATTTGGCTGAGGCGAAGCTTGAGATGCTTGGCGAAGAAACGGTACACCGGTTTCCGCTTGGAGAATTCGTAACCGTGTTTTTCGTCTGCGAGGTGGAAGTTCTCCGCATTACCGGTGGCTCCGAACAGTGAGTATATCTTGCGCGTGTAGGGGAACTCGACCTTCGGTGTGTTCTTCGTCCAGTCGCCGCCTACCGAGACCAAAAGCAGTGGCCTTGGCGCCGCCATGGCGGCGATCTCCGTATTGTTGGTCTTGTGCGTCTTGCTCTCATGGATCGGCATTCCGCTTTCACAGTTGCAACCGCCATAGAAATGAGCCGATGCCATGACCACGGGAGCGGCCACCCGAACTCTTTTGTCGAGAGCCGTCAGCATGAAAGTCTGGGTGCCGCCGCCTGATTCGCCGGTTACCCCGATTCGGCTTGGATCCACTTCGCGGAAGGTGAGCAGATAATCAAGCGCCCGCATGCTGTTCCAAGTCTGGAATGCGAACACGTTCTTGTCATCGCGATGATGTACGTGCTTGGCATCCTGGTTCCAGCCCACCATGTCGTAGGCGAAGACGATGGCTCCCATTCGCGCGAGCGAAGCGCATCGGGCTTGGGTGTATTCGGCCATGCGGCCATCCTTGGAATGGCCGTGCGGACAAAGTACGCCGGCGAATTTATTCAGGCCTCCTTTTCGCAAGGGACGATAAAGGTTCCCAGTCACGAAAAAGCCGGGCAAGCTCTCGAAGCGCACGTTTTCCACCGAGTAGCCATCCATTTTCTTCAGCGAATGAGAATGAGGGTTCAAGGGTGTCCGTTTGGGGAGAGGGACGAGGCCGGCTCCCTTGAGGATGCCTTCCCGGTTGAGCTTGGCTCTTGCCTGCCACTCCTCGAGATTGGAGAAGGTCTTGCCGAAGGCTTTCAGATTATTGGCTCCCTCTTCCTCGGGAATCTTCGGGAAACCGGAGGCAGGTTGCAGGAGGAAAGGAAGAAGCGCGCCAAGAAGAATAGGGATGGTTTTCATCGTTTGGAGTGTTTTGGGGTGATTGCGAAAATCGTGTTCAACAGTATTCTTTACTTGCCTAACGCCGTGCTTCAAGAACATTGAGAACCAAGAAACCACCTTAAAACTCAAAATCATCCCTAAAAAGGAAAATTTTTAATCATGAAGACATCTGCTTGCTTACGAATCTTCTCCGTTATCTTCGCTTCCTCCTTGTCCTTGATGCTGGCTAACGGCTCCTTCGCCAAAGAGGGAAAAAGCCTCTTCGACGGCAAGACCCTCAAGAATTGGGATGGTGATCCCAAGTTTTGGAAAGTGGAAGACGGAGCCATCGTCGGCCAGACCACCAAGGAAACCCCGACTCGTGGAAATACCTTCATTATATGGAAGGGTGGAGTCTTGAAGGATTTCGACCTCACTCTCGATTTCAAGATCGAGGGTGGCAACTCCGGTATTCAATACCGTAGTTTCGTAAAGTCCGGCAAGCATGACGGATGGCGGATCGGTGGATACCAAGCCGATTTCGAGTCCGGCGATCGCTATTCCGGGATTTGCTACGGCGAAGCATTTCGCGGTATCCTTTCGGATCGCGGGTTTCACACCACGCTTACCTTGAATGATAAAGGTAAACTGCAGAAAACCCCCAAGAAGTTCGGAGATTCCAAGGAAATAGGAAAAGCGGTCAAGAAAAGGGATTGGAATACCTACCGCATTACCGCCAAGGGCTTCCATTTCGTACACTATATTAATGGTGTAAAGACTACCGAATTGACGGACAACGACGAGAAGGCCCGACGAGCCGATGGGGTGCTTGCCTTCCAGTTGCATGCGGGTCCTCCCATGAAAGTGTCCTTCCGCAATATCTTGCTGAAATAGTACCTTGCTGGCTCAGCCGCACTACTTAGCTGACGTGTTCCGGCTTTGGTTTGGAAGCAAAACTGGCCTTAGCCGGTGAAGAGCAAGAAGGCCAAATATCCTGATACCCCCAAACCTGCGAGAATCAGGCACCATTTGAAGGTGATCAAGAAGAACCCATACCAATCCCGTGGATTGGCTACGTAGACTGATCCCTCGGACGTCGCAGTGAAAGGGATGGGTTTGCGTTTCATGCTCATTTTTCTTCGTGTAAGTACCCAATTACGCACTTTGAAATGCAAAAAGCAAATGCAATTGCAAAAAATATTTAATATAGAAAATAAGGCTGGATTGTGAAAGTTATATTGGCTGGCGGCTCAGGTTTCCTTGGACGAGCCTTGGCGGAGCGTTTTTCGTCAACTGGATATGAGGTTGTCGTGCTTGGCCGCTCGGCTTTGCCGAATGATTACCCGAAAGCTCGTTTCGTTGCTTGGGATGCGAAATCGAGGGGTTCTTGGGAAAAGGAAATAGATGGGGCGGGGGTCCTGATCAACCTCTGTGGTCGATCGGTGGATTGCCGCTACACCGATGAAAATCGCCGTTTGATCATAAATTCCCGTGTCCAAGCCACCAAGATCCTTGGCGAAGCGTGCGCCGCAGCGACTAATCCTCCCAAAACTTGGCTGAACGCGAGCACCGCGACCATCTATAGTGATCGGCGTGGAGACCACCCATCCCATGATGAGAACAGCGAGGAGTTAGGCCATGGTTTTTCCGTGGGAGTGGCGAAGTCGTGGGAAAAGGCCTTTTACAGGCAAGACCTCCCCGGCGTTCGGAGAGTAGCGCTACGTATCAGTATTATCTTGGGTCAAGAGGGGGGTGCCTTTCCCGTGATGCGTCGGTTCGCGAAACTGGGCTTGGGCGGTCGCCAAGGTTCGGGCTCGCAGTGGATGAGTTGGCTTCACTTGGACGATTGGTTGGGCATCATCGAGTGGCTGCTGAAGAACGAGCAGGTGTCGGGCGCGGTCAACTTGGCTGCCCCGAACCCCGTCACTAATGCCGTTTTCATGCGTGAAATGCGGCGACGATTCGCACCCTTGGGCATTGGTTTCCCCGCACCCGCTTTTGCCGTACGCTTCGGAGCGTTTTTCCTGCGGACTGCTCCTGAACTAGTGCTCAAAAGCCGCAAGGTGGTTTCGCGTGTCTTGGCGGACGGCGGTTATGCCTTTCAATACCCGACCATCGAGGAGGCCATCGAAGACCTGTCCGCTACCTAGGGTATACGAAAGCCCCGGAGGGCGTCTCCTCGAAATCAATCGAGTCCCACGAGGGTTTTCTTCGCCAGTTTCCCGTCGATGAAAGTAGCTACAAATTTTGAGCCGTCCGGATTTTTCCAACTATAAGTTTTTTCGGAAGCGCCGGGAGTCAACTTCTTGTCATCCAAGCTGACGCTTGTCGTTTTCTCTCCTTCTTCCCCAATGATTGCAACTACTTCGGGATAGGTCATTCCCTCACGAATTTGGGCATATCCATTCAGCGTATCCTCCTGCCGTTCGGTGATAGGGGGCACGGGATCCAACTTTATCGGCCATCCCAAAGGTCCCCCAGGTTCGAAGGGACAGGTGCAGCCCGATAAGATTATTAGAGAAAAGCAAATTAGACTTGATGTGATAATGCGATTCTTCACAAAGCAAGTTTTGGTGCCTTTGTGTTTATTTGTCAAGAACGGTTGTGGGTTGCTGGGGCCCGGTGGAATGCGTCATTCCGCAAGGTTGTGTATGGTATTGTTGATCCTCGATGATACGGTGTCACCCGCGGAGGTCTCGAGTTCGTAGCGAACCTCCATGCACCAAGTCGGCTTGATGTCGGGAACGGTCAGTTCCACGGTTTGGCCGTCCGCCAGCAGCTTGGCTTTTTCCACTTTGAGCTTCTTTTCGTCG
>PBLJ01000058.1 GCA_002721705.1 Opitutia bacterium | reverse complement strand
TACAAGGGCTCCAATCTTTTGCCGTTCAGTCCTTTGCTGACGATCGACAAGGACGTTCAGGCTATTTTCCAAAAGGCCCTTCTGGGCGCGGGGGCAACTGACCCCAATAGGTTTGGCACTCTCGATAACATGATTCCTTTCCGGTATCGCGATTGATAACCAGTGAGCTACGAAGAAAAGTACGCAGTTTCAAAGCGGGGTAGTCCGGCAGGGGATTTTACCGCGGAAGAAATCATTGATTGCCTTCGCATGAAGGAGTTGTCGGGCATTCACAAAGTCAAGGTGGGTGACGAGGACATGACTGTGGCTGCTTTCATCGAGAAGCACAACGCAGGTGGGTTGCCCGAGCAAAATATGTCCAAAACGGGCCCCGGTCTTAAGGAAAAAGAAGAAACCCCCGAAGAGGAGGAAGAAGAGGAAGAGGAAGCCCCGCCTGCCCCTAGTAACATTCCTCCGCCGGAACCAGGACCAACGGATGAAATTCACGTTTCCAGAGATAATCAGCGATTTGGACCCTATCTGATCAACGAGGTTCATGATTATCTCAAGTCGGGAAACCTCCGTTTTTCCGATCTGGTTTGGTACGCGGGAGTCAATGATTGGATGCCGCTGTCCTCTGTCCCTGGAGTCGGAGAGGGTGTCGATACGTTGCATGCAGCGGCTCCCCCGCCTCCCAAGCCACCACCACCGCCCGCTCCTGCAGCCCCTCCACAGCCTCCTTCAACTTTGGTTGGAGCTGGAGGCCCTCCACCCGCCACCGAAACCGCCTCGGTTCCGGAACGCGTTTTCGGTGGGCAAGAAGGCGAGGACGACAAGGAAGCGATGCTTGAGAAAGAACGTGAAGGGATTGCTTCTCCGGGACCTCGCGCCCTTGCCTTGTTGATAGACACGCTTCTGATTGCCTTTGCCACCATCGCGGTAGTCGGGCTTGTTTATGGTCTGCACAACCTTACCAATCCCGGCAACATAGCAGGCTGGCTTTACTGGACAGTGCCTCTGGTTGTGGCGGTAATCGTGGGGTGGCTTTATTCGAGCCTAACCGAATCCTCGAATGCCATGGCCACTGTGGGCAAGCGAGTGATCAATGCACAGGTTTGCGTGGAGGAGACTGGCGAACGCATGCGTTTTGGGCGTGCAAGCGCTCGTGCCTTTGCAAAGATAGCCGGGGTGCTGGGTTTCTTTTTCATTTTCATGTCCATCAGGCGACAGACCCTTCACGACATGATGGTTGGAACCATAGTTCGGCAACGAGAGGACACTTTCAATCAAGGTTCCGAGGAGGAATTCGAAGAAGACGATGAATTCGAGGAAGAGGAATAAAGTTTTTATCATTAGCAACCGCAGGATTACAAACAAGCAAGGAGCAGGATTATGGCAGACGACGTAGGTTTCGACGAACCGGAATTGAGTTGGTCCACCCAGGACTTTGAGCAAAAGATCGGATTTACCGGTGGAAGGTATACCGACACCAATGCTTTCTTCACTTTCTTGGTGGGGCTTATCATGGCGACGATCTTCTTTCTTTTGCTGGAATTCGTCATCGGTGACTCCCAAGAGCCCCGGATGGGGGCCGCCGATTCCTTCATGGTTCAGTTCTCAAGCAAGTTCATAGATAGAGGCTTGGGTGGCTATGTGATGGCGGCAGGCATCATGCTGTTGTTCTTTTGGTCTTGCGTCATCCTTTTCGTCAAGGGGCGCAAAATTAAGTTTCAGCGAACCGCTCTGGCCTTGAACTTGGTGCCTCAGGATCCCAATTTCTTCCTCAACACGGCCACGGCTCGTGAGGCCCTTTTGCGAATTCGAGGTTCTGTTGACGACACCTCTCATTTCCTCCTGCTCAACCGAATCGAGGTTGCGCTCTCCAATTTGCAAAACATTGGCCAGATCAGCGACGTGTCCAGCATCGTCAATGCTCAGGCTTCGAACGACGAGGACCAAGTATCTTCCAGTTACAACCTTCTAACTGGTTTTCTTTGGGCCATTCCCGTGCTTGGTTTCATTGGCACGGTGCTTGGTCTCGGTGATGCCATTGGTAGTTTTGGTGACACCATCAACGCCATGAAGCCGGGTTCTGGAACGGAAGAGCTGAAGGAATCACTGAAAGACGTCACGGGCGGTCTCTCCACCGCGTTCGATACAACCTTGTTGGGGTTGGTTGGTTCCATTCTCGTGCAAATGCTGCTTACCTTTCGTAAGCGTCAGGAATTTTTGCTGTTGGACGAATGCAACGAGTATTGCCAAACCTACGTCCTTTCCAAGTTGCGCCTAGAGAAAGGTGGCAGCGGAAGCCGAGATAGGGGAGGGCGCTGATTCAGCCTAGGCGTTGCTTTTACTAACTTAGCGAGGAGATCATGAGTCGAGGCGGAAGAAAAGGAGACGAAGGGGGCGTAAGCTTCTTTGCCTTTCAGGACATCATCACGTCCGTCATTGGCATCCTCGTGCTTATTACCTTGATTCTCGCCTTGGATCTCAGGGAAAAGCCGCCTGAGGAGGGGAAGGAAAAAATTGCCCCCGCGGAAGAAGAAATAATCGAGGACGAGGAAGACAACGGAACCGATTATGAAAACCTAGTCGCCGAGCAAAAAGCGACGAACGAAATTCCCTTGGACAAGCTTCAAACACTGGAAGAGGAGCTTGAAAAAGTGAAAGCAAAATCCGAGCTGGAAATACTATTGCTGCAAAAGCGAATCAACGAAATCGCGCAAGCAGTGGATGCTCCCATTTCCGATGAACAGAAAAAGGAAATCGAGACTCTGGAAAAGGAAATGACCTTTGCGAAGAACAATATTTCCGAACTCGAGAAGGAGATCAATGGCCTGAGGGATCAGTTGGACTCCAATCCCATGGCTTTCATGGAGGATGATGAAGAGAAAGACGAATACGTGACGAGGCTCATGGATGAAATTCCTCAACTCGAAGAGCAAATACAGAACGACGTCCGCGTGATTCCCGAAAAGTCGGATACCCGCTTGAAGCCCGTACTGGTAAGCATTTCAGCAACGCCTCCTCAAATCAGCATGGGAGAGTTCAACGAAAAGACTGCCTCGACGCCCTTCAACCGGAGTACTTTCATTCGTGAATTGGCTCGAGGATTTAGCCAATACGATCCAGCGACACACTATTTCGTCTTTTTCTTCAAACCCTCGGCTTGCAATGCCATCGTCGACGTCAAAGTAGGCGGTCAACAGAAGGCAATGCCTATTTTCGACGTAGCAACTCAGTACGCCCATAATGAGAAATTCAAGTTCGGTTACGAACCGATCCACGAAGAAGCCGTTCTCATCTTCTCCAATCAAAAAGAGGAGCCTTCCCCCGAGGAGGAGTAAACGCCATGCCAAGGGAAAAAAGTGATTCGGGCAGTCTGGACATGTTGCTGGACACTCTTTGCAATACTTTTGGCGGCATTATTTTGATCGCTTTGTTGCTCGCCTTGAGCGTGGAGGAGAAAGGCGACAAATTAAAAGAGGAGAGAAGGCAAATCAAGGCGGACGCCCAAAAGTTGCTCGAACACGAGACTCCTGATTACGAGCAGGAATACGACGCATTGCTGAAAGAGTATAATGCCACGGTGGAGCAAATTGAAGTCGTTGAGAAAGACCTCGAAAGAATCATCAACGACACCAAAGGCAAAAACGCCGAGCTCAAGAAAGTAATCGAGCAGTACGAGGAAAAGGGAGCATCCAAGGAATTGGTGGCTGAGAGCATTCGCCTCAAACAATTGGACATGCGCGAGGAACTGGAGGCCTTGGAGGCTGAATCTCTCACTCAATCGGAGGAAAAGGCTCGTTTCGAGACCATTCTAAAGCATGACAAGTTGAAAAAGGAGCTAGACCAGATACCCTATCGAAAAATCAGCCTCCCCATCGAGAAGACTACCACCGCCAAGAAACTCAACGTCATTGTCATGGACGGGAAAATTTATCCCACCATGAAAGTCGTGGACGGACGCGCCAGTATTGACGAAACCTACGTCGATTGGAAAGAAGACGAGCAAAAACAGCGAATCGCCACTCCCAAACCACTCTTTGGTATGCACCCCGAAAAGAACAAAGATGACGTCCGAAGTTTTCTCAAGTCCTTGCAGGATTCCTCTCTGCAATTCAAAAAGCCCTACTTTCTCGAATTAATCGTCTTCACCGATTCCAAGAGTTTCTCCGCTTTCAATGAAATTCGCGACAAAGCCTCGTTGCTGAAAATTGGGTATAATTGGAAACCCATTTCCGAGGTGCCCATTGTCTTCGGAGTCAGTTCCGAACAGGGAGTTATCCAAAATTGAGCTCTAATTTTAACCTCCGCTCTGCAGCCAAACAAAACTTTTTCAAAAAAGAGGCTAATAAATCGCAAGTCCATGCGTCCAACTTAGCGGAACACATGCATATTCTTATCACTGAAGCTTGCCCGAGACACCTATTTTAAACTTGCCTTGCGACCCAAACTTCTCTTATTTGGAATAAATAAACTAAATACAAAAATGCCGAAAGAGTTTGTCATCTCCCTTGTTTTCCTAGGAATCTTCCTAGTGACCTTTATTTGGGGGCTCTTTGGGGACTTTTGGAAAGATCCGAATACCTCTTTAATTTTCTTGGTCGTTGCCGTAGCCTGCGTAATCGGGCACGTGGTAACGGCCCACTTGGCATATAATCAATTCAAAAACGCCACTGAAACTGAAACCGTCAACGAGGACGATGAAGATGAGCGAACAGAAAAAGGAAATGGAGACGGATTCGACGACTGAAGAGCTGGAGGAAGAAACCTCCGCCGTCGTTGATCCCAAATACAAACGCTTTGCGTTGGCGAACGTCATAGGTGGCTACGCCGCCGCCGTGGCGGTCATTGCCCTCGTAGTTGTTAATACGCCTGAGGTCGAAAAGGATAGGATCGCGGGAGAAACCGATAGCACGGAAGTTACCGATAGCACGGAAGTTACCGAAGGTACAATTGGCGCCGGAATCCAACTTAAGGATAATCATGGTCAGGTCTTGGACCTCGGTGAAGAAGATGAATACCGTGTCGCGGCAGGTCGACGCTACGTAGACCCAGGTTTCGTCGCCAAGGACAAGGACGGCGAGAAGATGAAGGTCGAAGTGACGGGCGATGATTTCGACACTTCCGAAGTCACTGGTGAGTTTCCTCATATTGTCGAGTACTTGGCCACGGACAGTGAAGGCAACGAATACACGGCTACCCGCAGGGTCCACGTCGTGGACACGAACGTAGCGGTGTACTCGGATGAAGTGCGTGACGTAACGGCTCCCACCGTTGTATTAGGTGAAGAGCCATCCATTCTTAATCAGCGAGATCACGTTGGCGGCGGTGGCTTGGTAAACAACGTGAACGGTCCCGTCGAAGGTAACGTTGGCTACCGTGGAGGTTCCGTTCACGGCGGTGGCGGTAATCATGGTGGCGTCGGACACGATGGTGTTGGCAACGTTGACGTTAACGCCTTTAATAAGGAAGTCGCGGCAGTGAACCAGCCCGTGGTAGGCATTGACGATGACGTAAACGTCGTGACCGAAAGAGAATTCGGGCTCGGTGGAAAAGGTACGCAGGACGTTGAAGGCTTTGAATTGAAAAGAAATCGTCCTGAAGGCGACCTCACCGCAGTTGACGGTGGTGATTTGGCGGACGGCGGCGACGGCGCTGGCCCTGGATATGCGGAAAAGGGTGAACTTTATGCCTACAACACGCCCAGCCTAGGTGTTGGCGCCGGTGTGGGAGCGCCCGCTGTGGGAGCTGGCGTTGGTGCAGCTGGCATCGGAGCCGGTATTGGCCAAGCCAGTATGGAAGGCAAACCAGTTCCTGCGCTTGGCGGCATAGGCAGTTACGTTCCTCCGGCAGGTTCCGCTCCCGCTGGACCAGACGGCGACAATGACGGTCTTCCCGACGCTCTCGAGCAACAATATGGCACTGATAGCCAGAAGACCGATACCGATTCGGACGGTTATTCCGATGCAGCCGAAGTCAAGGCCCTCAGTAATCCAAAGAACCCTCTTAGCATTCCCAAACGCACAGCTCCTTCCACCGAGCCGGATTCGGACAATGACGGTCTGCCGGCTTCCATTGAAAAGGCTTATGGAACAAGCCCGACCAAGGAAGACACGGATGGAGACGGTTTCAGTGACAGCCAAGAGATTAGCGCCATGACCAATCCCACGGATCCCAAAAGTAATCCCGGGTCTCCGGGAGTCGGTGGCCCAGCCATGGCTGGTGGTCCCGGCGCCGCTGGTGGAGTAGGTGGTCTCGTAAGTGGAGCTGGCGCAGGTGGCGCCGCTGGATTGGTAACCGGCATGGTCAAGCAACCTCTTGGTCTTGGCATAGGATGTGAAGGCTGTGGCGACAAAGGATGCGGTGACTGCGGGCATGGCCATGGCGTTGGACATGGCGTTGGACATGGCGGCGAAGACTTCGATCGTTGGGACGAGCTTCCCCCCGATGGAAACCTTTACATCATGATGCACGTTGACGGCAGTGGTTCCATCTTGGACACGCGTAAGGCTCTTGAGGAAATGCAGAAAACGATCATGAAGAACGCTCTGCTTCCGTACTACTTGAACGACGAGAACCTGTACAACAGTCGTGTTAAGGTCGTGGATGGCAAAGGTGAGCGAACCTTGCAGTTTTTCGCCGACGCCACCCAAAAGGACAACGTACTCGCCTTCGTGTTCCAAGACGAAGCTCAGCCGGTCTACCATTTGCCTTTCTTCAACAAGGAACCCGAAGAGAAGTATTTGGAAGACTTGAACCGCTTGAAGAGTGGCCTTGGCGGTTATGGCGGTCTATATCGTGGAGTGATGCTCCAAGTGGATAGAGGACGTACCTTTACCAAGACCTTCAAGGAATTCGTTGAGTGCGCATGGCGCGGTGAAGGTTTCCTTGCTAGCAATGGCAGCAACCTCAAAAAGTACTACTGGCAAGAGAATCGCCATCACATCAAGAACCACGATGGGGTTGTGTTCAGCGACGTGTATCACGTTAAGGACAAGGAAACTCCCCAGTACTACATGAATTTAATCTTCGAGGCTTCTCGCAAGGTCGGCATCGATCTCCAGAAATACGGTGGAGGTCTCGAGGATGGGAATTATAACAGCAAGACCCAGCAGGACTGATGAAAGTCAGGGTCGGAAGAGCGAATTTCGTTCTTCCGATTCGCTGCTCGCGCCATGACCGGTAAGCTACTAGCTTCACTCATACTGGCAGGCGTCACGGTTTCCGCCTTTGTCGCCGGCATCGCACTCGATGCCGGCGGCGGCTTTTTGATAACCGCGGCGGTTCTTGCGCTATTATCAGGACACTTGGCTACAGGTCACCTCGCTGTGGCTGAACGAGTTGGGAGCAAAAGAAAGACCACTCAGGGCAAAGGGCTGAGTATCGCGAATCTCGCCCTAGGCTACGTTCTTTTGCTCTGCTGGTTGGTCACGACCTTCATGATTTCGGCTAAACCGCCTGAGGTTACCATCGAACGCTTGGGCAAGGAAATAAGAAGACCGTCTGGGCATGACTTGACGGTTCGGTTCAAGGCCACAGCAGAGAATGGAGTGAAGTCAGCCAAGTTGGTTGCGATGATAGATAACGAAGTGGTCGATGAGATTGAAGTGGATGTCCCGGAGGACGAATACAACGTGAACGAACTGGAGCTCGAAGGCTACCTTCCGCTCCATAAGTTCAAGGAAGGAGACGTAGTCTCTTATTACGTACAGGTCGATGATGGTGAAAAAGAGGGGCAGTCCGACACTTTCCAAGTGACGATTGTCGATGAATCAGAATATGCCATGCTTGATAGGGATACCAATACTCGTAAGGACGCATCGGGAGGGGAACGAGCTAAGACCGGTGAAGTGGGAGGTGGCGAAACTGGTGACACCAAGGGAGGTCTTAATGAGGAAAACGAAAACGCCGGCTTGGAAGAGCGTCACAAACGCAAAGACGATTTGGTGGGAGCTCCTAACGGAGTTGCCGACAGGACGAACACTTCGGGAAATCCATTGGAGGGACAACTCGAAGATGGCAAGGCAGTGGATGGAGACAACCTAGACGAGGGAATTGAAAATTCCGAAACCTCGAGACAAGGAGAAGAAGATTTCGACAACATCGACTTGGCGGCGAACGGCAACGTGATTTCTCCGACCGTAACTAGGTTTAGTATTGATACGAGAACCTTCGAGACCACGGAAGAAGAGGAAGTGGATCAACCTTTTGCGCGCGACACGACTACTCAGAGAGCCGTTTCGATGATCAACTCCTTGGGGGTATCGGTTCCGAAGTCAATGGCCGGTCGTTGCGACGTGAAAGGCCGATTGAACCGTGTAGCCGAAGCTGGCGGCACGCGTCAAGTTGAGGAAACTGTGCAAAGAGGGCTGCATTGGCTGAAAGTTACGCAGAATCCGGATGGATCGTGGGGAGATCGTAGATTGGGAGCCATGACAGGTTTCGCTTTACTGTGTTTTCTTGGACACTGCGATTTAACCGACTCCAAGGAATATGGCGTGACCGTCGACAAGGCCATCAAGTGGCTGGTCAAGAAAGGCACCGACCAAGGGGGCTGGCTGTTTCATCAAAAAGACAAAGCCGGAGCCTATTCTCACGGTATAGCGACCTATGCTTTGGCGGAAGCCTATGGCATGACCGAAGATGAATCGATAGCACCTGTCTTGGGTAATGCCTTGGCATGGATTGTGGATGGCCAGAAGGAAGATGGAGGATGGTTTTACTTGAAGAGAGGAGACAGTCCCAGCGGTTGGGTTTTCGATCGCAATAAAAACGAGGGTAGTGATACCTCCGTCAGTGGGTGGCAATTTCAAGCGCTGAAGGCGGCATATAATTGCGGCAAGGACTTTCCTGGAGTAAAGGAGTCACTGACCGAGTCAGTGAGGAACTTTTACCGTGTCTATTCTTCGGCCAATGGAGGTTTTGGTTATCGTAAGCGTTCTGACTCCAAAGGCCAAAGCCACAAGCTGACAGGTGTAGGCGCCATTGGTTTGCAGGGTTGGAAGTACGGTCACCTCGGCGATGACAAGCGATACCCAGGCGGTACTTTGAAGGAAGGTGACCGTGATGCCATCATTAGAAAGGCTTGCGATCATATCTCCAAGCGTTCGCGTTTTGTTTACAACGGTTCGGGTGCAAACCTTTACGCTTGGTATTACGAGACCCAGGCCATGTTTAATAAAGGCGGTCGATACTGGGAGAGTTGGCGTCCCAAGATGCAGAAGGAACTGTTTGCAGCTCAAAATAAGGATGGTAGCTGGAAGAAGGAGGGTCCGAATGGAAAGCCTTTGAGCAATCGAGCCGGTAGTGAGCTGGACTCCAGGATTTATAGGTCGGCTTTGTGCCTCCTCATGTTGGAGGTCTACTATCGCTACGTCTACTAAACGTATTCAAACGTAATTCCAAGGACTGACGCGAACATGCATTTTTCAAGCGTTCGAGCCGCAGCCGTCCTTGTCCTCTGCTGTGGATTCCTTGGCCAGTTTCCCGCCGATGGCGCGTTTCGGAAATCAGGCAAATTGCGTGGTATCCTAGCTGCCAAAAGCTTGACTTGGATCGAAGTGAAAGTGGACGGCGAATCCCATTTGCGCCGCTTTATCCCCACTTGGAGGGGTGGCTTGCCGAAAGATGGTGGCCATTTGGACGATTACGTATTGAACAAAATTGCTGCTTTACGCACGGGTAATCGTGTCGAATTGCATTGGGTTTTCGACGACCAACTTCGTTTGTTGAACATCCGTACCCTAAAGCCCACGCGATCCCGTGGCGAACAGCGAGGCACCGTCTATCAGAAGGGAGATCACTGGATAGACGTCAAGCCAGAGAATGGCCCTCTGCAACGCTTCATACCTCGATGGTTGGGACGGTTCGAGGAGCAGGGCGGAGGACTGGATGGAGATATCCTTCATGTGATCGATGAGACCAAGGTGGGGGATGAGGTTCTCATTGAATGGGCATACGATGATCGAAAGCGGATCATTTCCTTTCTGGATCCAAATCCACCTCCTCTGGAACCGGAAGAAAAGGAAACCGTTTTTCCACCAGGGTATCCTTACCTTTTGCCTCCCGAGCCAGGGGAACCTTGGTTCCCGGAGCGTGTAGACTCCACTAAATCTACAATCGGTTTGCCGTTGCCACCTGCATTCAGCAAGCCAAGCCCGGCAACCCCAATCATTGATAATACACCAGTGAACCCTCCTGGTCCCAAGCCCGTGCCTCCACCTTTGCCCACGGATCCTTTTGGGGCTGGTCCTCCTCCTGTGAATCCATCTCCTGTTGAGCCGAGTCCGATCCCTGATAATCCCTTTGATGTAGTGACTCCTCCGAAGCCCAAAGCACCTTTGCAGGAAAATCCTTTCGAATAGTTACAATCCCGTGTCGGGAATGAATTGGCTCTTACTGCTTTGCGTCCCCTTTTCCAATACTTCGAATTGGACGCGTTGACGGTTAAGATCAAACCAAGTCGCCTGAACCTCTTTGCCGTTATCCCATACTCGGCGACATTCCAGCATTTGCTCATTGAGTTCATCCCAAGTAGGTTTCGCGGGCGCCTTCAATCTTGTGGCAAGGGCTGCACCTGATCCTGTCCCCGACAAACTTACCACTTCAACTTTTGGTTCTCTTGCATATCCGCTGCCAGCGAATTCAAGCTCGACCTCGGTAATTTCGCCCATGCCGTCAAGTGCTCCGTTGTCCACTTCACTAACCCATCCAATGGCTGGAAGTTCAGTAATGGATAGGCCAACGAACTTGAGAGGATCTTGGACGGAATAACCGGAACCTCCACTTTGGAAGACGATATCTCCGATTGGCGCTTGAGGGACGTTCCACAAAACGCGAAGTAAAGTCTTGTTTGCATCGAAAGCCACTACGCTGATTGGTTTGCCTTCCGTATTGTGGCTCAGCGGGGTGGATTCCTGAATAGCCAAGGCTTGGGCACTTGCTTCCTCAAAACCTTCTTTTGTGGCCGGGAATTCGGTTGGTCGGATGCCCTTATGGTCTTTAATCGCCAAGAGATGTATGCTGGGAAAGTACAGTTTTTGGGTTCCGTGTGGCTTGCCTTGCTTGAATGAACCTGTTTCGAGCTTGCTTCCGTCTAGTTGGTAATACGCGTAATTCCCTTCCCGCAAGCCGTTCTCGTAATTGGCTTCGTATTTCCTTTTGGCTTCTTCTTCGGATTGGTTTACCGGTTCGGAATCATCGCTTTTTCCGCCAACCCAATGATCATGGTATTTTACGTATGATCCATGCAATTCGCCATTCTCGAAGTTTTTTTCGAATTCCAAGGTTCCGTTTTTTCGCCAAGCGATGAAAGTACCGACTTTTACGGATTCATCATCAATTACTTCGAATCTTCCTTTATTCATTTGGATACCGTTCGGGTGGTAACTTACGAAAGCGCCGTCTTTCAAGCCGTCCTTATAGTGAATTTCATATTTCTTGAATTCACCATCGTCACTTTCTCTTTCATCCTCGGAGTAATACTTTATGCGAATACCGGTAAATGGTTCGTCTTCGCCGATTTCATAGAGCAAGCCGTCTTCTCTTAGTTCCAATTTCTTTTCGCTCGTGCCCTGTTCGCATCCCGAGCTGAAGGCCACCCCAGCGACAATTAAGGCGGCCAGAAATAAATTTATCCAAGGAGCGCGTTGCTTTAGGGGGATAGGGCTCATGTCAGTGATTTTCGGCATATATACTTAATGCCTGCCAGTTTTAGTTGGCAACGCCAATCTACTTCTTGTTTTTCGCCCGCTGTTGAGCCTGAAGGGCGATATCCAATACGTCTTCTGACGGTAAGGTGATCATACTGGTGGGCATCCCACCTGCTATTTTATATACGGCGATCCCCAAAAGACGTCCGCGAGCATCGAAGACTGGAGCTCCCGGAATGGCTTGGGAGAGAACGTAATATTTGCGAGGTTTTTCAATTATGGAACTGATTCTTGCCACTTTCACGGTTGGCTGGCGATACAAGGTTCGGCCTAGCTTGCCCAGTATCAGCACTTCATCAAGGATTTCAGGATTAACTTTTGATCGCAGGTTCACTGGCCGTATAGCGGCAGTTGTCAATTCCTTGCCCTTCCGATCCAAGGGTTGTACGCAAGCAATGTCTAGGTCGGGATCTTTCAAGGAAAGACGGCATGGTATCTCGGAGCCATCATCCAATAATATTCTCACCTCTTGAAATTCCACGTTAACGTTTGCTCCGGGAGAACGTATTTGCTTCCGGATCGACGCCGAAGGATCGATCATGGAATTGGAGACAACGACAAGGCCGTCTTTATCCACTACGGTACCAAGTGTTTCGAGTTTTTGTTCTTGCGAGGGGTAACTGCGCCCGGCAACGCTCACGTCGACACGCACAACGGCGCTTACCCAGACCACAGTTGCATTGCCATCGGATACAAAACGTTTGGCTGTGGCTTGTAGCTGGCTGGTTTTCTTCGCCGCCAACAGGCAGGAACCAGCAATTGCGAAAATGCCTACTGCGAAGGCCAATTTTATTGAGGATCTCATCTAATTAGGGTTTTTCCCAATTGGGCTCGAATTCTATGAAAAGGGTGTGGATACGTCTTTTGACGAAAAAAGTGACTCTCGCCGAGCGATTCTTCGCAATGCTTTCCATTTTTACTCGGAAAGCTTCGACCCTGTCAATTGGTTCACCATCCACTTTTAGAATAACGTCTCCTTGCCGAAGACCAGCCAAGGCGGCCCATCCTGCTGAATCCACGTTTTCAACCATCAAGCCCCGAGCCTTTTTTTCCAAACGGAGGTTTACGCGATTTGCAAAGGACAACTCACGGACTTTGAATTCAAAGTCGCGGTCTTCGTATTCTTCCAACTCGCTGGCTGGGGTAGGCCGCCTTTCCAATTGGGCGGTTTTTTCCATTGGCTTTCCATCTCTTAGAATGGAGAAGACAACTTTGGAGCCAATTTTGTATTCCCGGATCATGTTGCCAAACACTTCCGCGTCTTCTTCGCGCTTCGCCTGTATGATTTGGCCATCCATTTTCAATAGAACGTCACCTGCTTCAAACGCTGCTTTTTCAGCTGGAGTATCAGGGTAAACTTGAATGATTCTTACGCCTTTCAGCCCTGTGACGTCGAGCACTGCGGATAATTCGCGGGTGAGGACTTGCGTTGCTACGCCCAACCAAGGTTTCCAAGCCTGAGGAGGTGTGTCCCTTTCTTTTTCAGGGCCTACTTCAACAACGGTCAACAACTTGGCTAGACCTCGATCGAATGCAACGAGTACGGGAACCGCTTCTTCTTGCCCTTCAATTATCTTTTTTGTCTTTGCAAGAAGTTCTCCCAAGTTCGCTACTTCCTCGCGATCTACGTTGGTTATTACGTCTCCGGGTCGAAGGCTAGGCTTGGCTCTATCCGCAGCGCTTCCCGGACGTACACTGTGTACTTGAATGCCGCTGGAATCGGGACGCCTTGCTTCCAATGCGGACAACTTGGAAAAGTTACGGGCAGTAATACCCCAATTCTTAAGCTCACGTTCAGGCATTCTCGCTGCCTCTCGAGCTTCGGTAGTTAATTCCCATGAGATTTTTTTCCCAGATCGCAACCCATGGATGTCGACGGTCTTTCCAACGGGTATGCTCAATGCTATGCGATTGAAGAGAGGGAGATCTTCGGGAATGATGGCATTTACTTTCTCTCCATCGAAGCGTTGAATAATATCGCCGGGTAAAAGGCCAGCTTCCTGAGCGGGAGATTCTTCGATCACTCCAGCCACTAACACGCCTTGCTTGTGGCGATCTTTTTCGAGTAAGGGTTGAGCTTCAATTCCAGACCAGCTGCGACTCACCTTTCCATGTTCGATGAGTTGATTGGCGACGCTACGAGCCAAGTTTCCCGGTATGGCTCCACCCAAGCTTCCAATGCCGACTTCGTTTATACCGATGATTTCGCCCGTTAGGTTAACCAAGGGGCCTCCGCTGTTGCCGGGGAAAATGACAGCGTCATGACCAATCCAGCGTACCAGCATGCCGACGTTCTCGCCATCCAGCCGAAAACTATCTCTTTGGGTCGAGATCATGGTTAGGTTAGACGCAATTCCCCGAGTGACTGATTGAGAAAGCCCTGCTGGGCTGCCCATGGCCAATACTACGTCGCCGACCTTCACTTCGTCCGAATCACCGAATTCAGCGGTGGGCAAGGGATTTTCACCGACTCTATTATCCAACTGCAGGCGGAGTACCGATAGGTCCGTCAACGCATCCGTGCCAACCAAGATGGCTTCGAGTTCTTCTCCGTCGTGAAGCCTGCAGGTAAGCCTGGTCGCTTTTCCAGCCACGTGGTGATTGGTCACCACATACCCTTTGGGGGAGATAATCACCCCACTTCCCGAACCTCTTGATTTCTTCATTCTGCCGCCGGAACCATTTTCCGCGACTACGTGAATGCGCACAATGGCGGGATAAACAGTTGCAACGGCGTCTTGGATGGCATCTTCCAAACCTTTGCCTTCTTTGGCGGCTTGGGAGAAGCTCATTGTTTGCATCAAGGCGACAGCGCAGAAAATTGCGGTCAATGGATAAGTGGTTTTCACAATGAATCTCGGTCGACAAGGGTGAATGAAAAGAGTAGGGTGTTTCGATTGACTTGCCAAGAAGACTGTTCCAATCGATGGTTATGATCCAGTCTTACTTGTTGATTGGCTTCAAAGGCAAGGCAACAGTTTGCGGCATATAAATGAACGATAAAGAATCATCCATGATCTTGACTCCTAGGGAACGTCGTTTCGTGGGGGTTGTCGTTTGCTTCGCGGCGGCCGTCGTATTCATCTTTTTATTAGGATTGGTCATTTGGGCTTTTTCCCAAGTTTTCTCCTTTTTTAGTGGAGTGATTTGGCCTTTGGCGGTGTCAGGCATCTTGACCATCATGTTGCTTCCCGTAGTCTCATTTTTGGAGAAACATCTGGGCTTGAGTAGAGTTTCTTCGGTTTTAGTGCTATACCTTTTGGTCATTTCCTCTGCGGCTATCGGGATCTGGATGGTTGCCCCCAAAGTGGTGGAGCAAGTCGAGCAATTGGCTGAAAGCGCTCCGGAATGGCCTCGTCAGATAAAGGAAACAGTCGATGAATGGTTGCCTGAAAAAGCCAGAGGCATGTTTGAAGCGTTGATGTTGGAATTCAACGAGTCCTTGGGCAGCGTCTTCAACTTGGATGGAGAACCGCCGGAAATCCATGAGGACGCAATGAGCGAGGAGGAGAAAGCGAGAGCGGAAGAGAAGCAGGAAGCGCAAAATGCCGAGAAAAAGGAAGATGCCGAGGTTTTGGCAAAAAAAGCGAGTGAAGCGTTACTCAAGGCAAAGACGTTCCTGATATCCTTCTTTGAAAAGCTTACCTATCTGGCGATCATTCCTATTTACATGTTTTATTTCTTGGGCATGCGGCGGAATTTGTTCGATCAAATAGAGGAAGAATTTGGTTTCTTGCGACCCTCCTTGCGAGCCGACGTCATGTTTTTGATGCGGGAGTTCGTGACCATCGTCGTCGCCTTTTTCCGAGGACAGTTGATCATAGCAATGGTCATGGGCTCTCTCTATGGCTTGGGCTTCTACTGGGCTGGTCTCGAGTTTGGATTGGCTTTGGGGCTCCTTTTCGGATTTCTTAATATCGTCCCTTACCTTGGTTCCATTGTAGGCTTGTCCGTAGTCGTTCCTCTGGCATATTTTCAACAAGACGGTGGTTTGGACACATTGGGCTTTTGCCTTGGAGCATTTGCAGTGGTGCAACTACTTGAAGGTTATTATCTCACGCCGAAAATAATGGGTCGTCAGACCGGGATGCATCCAGTCGTCGTCATCTTGTCCATCTTCTTCTGGGGCACGGCGCTCAATGGGCTCCTTGGCATGATTGCAGCTATTCCCCTGACGGCTTTCCTGATTATCGCTTGGCGGTTGCTTCGTCACAAGTATTTAGTCCAAGGGGCTCAAGAGTCCGAAGCTGCTCTTGCCGAAACCTAACGCAATCAGTTTTCCTTCTAGGCAACTGCGCCACGTTCTCATTATGGATGAATTTTTGGCAACGTGCGCAACTTCGCCTTGAAAGGATTGCCGGTATCGTTGAAGGGTATTGGCGATGGCCAATAAGGATCGAGACTTCGTGCACTTGCACGTCCATTCGGATTTTAGTCTTCTCGATGGGTGTTGTCGTGTGGACAGGTTATTGGAGAAAGCCAAGAGCATGGGCATGTCAGCCATGGCGTTAACCGACCATGGCAATTTGTTTGGAGCGGTTTCCTTCATGAAGCATGCGGAGAGGAACGGTATCAAGCCGATCATCGGCTGCGAGGCTTACTTGGTAACCGACCACAAAAACGTGGAGCGGCCAGGCCGGGACAAGCACGTTAATTATCACCTTGGTCTGCTGGCAAAGAATTTCCAGGGCTACAAAAACCTTTCAGACCTGGTTTCGGACGCTCACGTCAACGGGTTTTATTATCGTCCGAGGACTGATTTGGAAAAGCTATCTGAAAAAGCGGAAGGATTAATCGGGTTCACCGGTTGCTTGCAGGGGAGGGTTCCGCAATTGCTTCTCCACGACGATTTCGAGGGGGCTCGGAAAGCCATGGGTGAATTCGTGGATATCTTCGGCAAGGAGAATTATTTTGTCGAACTCCATAGCCACGGAATACCCGAACAGGAGAAAATCGTTCCCGGCTTGATTCAGTTGGCTCAGGAATTCGACTTGAAATTGATTGCCTCCAACGACGTTCATTACGTCAACAGCGAGGATTGGGAGCCCCATGACGCCCTTTTGTGCATCCAGACCGGTTCCAAGATCGCCGATGAGAAGCGCATGCGCTATCCGGGGCGTCAGTTTTACTTGAAGTCTCGGGAAGAAATGGACGCTCTCTTTTCGGAAGTTCCCGAATCGGTGACAAACGTCTTTGCGGTGGCTGAGATGTGTGAACTGAAACTTCCATTTGGGGAAAACAATTACCCGGTCTTTTCCTTGCCGGTGGAGATTTCATCTAACTTTTCAGACAATGCTTCCTATTTGCTCAGTCTTTGCCGGAAAGGCATGGAAAGTCGTTACGGCGCGGCTTACTTGGAACCCGACGACCGAGAAGAAGATGCTGAGGACAAAGCAAAGACGATCCAACTGAGCGAGCGAATCGATTACGAATTGGGTGTTATCGACGAGGCGGGATTCAACGACTACTTTCTTATCGTCGCCGATTTCATAGTCTGGGCTCGCGGGCAAGGCATTCCCGTAGGACCAGGGCGAGGATCGGGCGCTGGATGCCTAGTCGCCTATTTGCTTGGCATTACGGATATCGACCCTCTTCGATTCGGTTTGCTCTTCGAGAGGTTTCTTAACCCCGAACGTGTTTCCCCACCCGATTTCGACATCGATTTCTGTATGAGACGCAGAGGTGAAGTCATCGAGTACGTAAGAGAAAAATATGGTCGAGAGTGCGTAGCCAACATCGTCACCTTCGGCACCTTTGGAGCCAAAATGGTGGTGCGCGACGTGGCTCGAGTGAAGGACCTTCCTTTTGCTGAAGCGGATCGTTTGGCTAAAATGGTGCCCGACGACCTGAACGTCACACTCGAGGAGTCGATCAAGAAAAGCCCCGATTTCCGAAGAGAGTACGAGAACAATCCCATCGCCCGTGAAATCGTCGACGTCGGCAAGGTCATCGAAGGCATGGTGCGAAACGTCGGGACACATGCGGCAGGAGTGATCATAGCCGACCGGCCTCTCCGCGAGTTGGTTCCGCTTACCACCCAGGACGGCATCTTGACTACCCAGTTTCCCAAGGATCCGGTTGAGCAGCTTGGTTTGTTGAAGATGGATTTCCTTGGACTCAAGACCCTAACCGTAATTTCAGATGCCGAGAAAAATCTTCGACGAACCACCAATCATCCCGGTTTTAAAATCGAAGACATACCCCTTGAGGACGAACCTACTTTTCAGTTGTTGAACGAAGCCAAGACCATCGGTGTTTTTCAGTTGGAATCCGACGGCATGCGGAGGCTTTGCCGACAGATGACGATTTCAAACGTCGACGAAATCATCGCTCTCATCGCTCTGTATCGTCCTGGCCCGATGGAGTGGATTCCCGACTATTTGAAGGGCAAGGAAGATCCGTCCAAGATCAAGTACCCACATCCCTTGTTAGAGGAGCTTTGTAGAGAAACCTACGGGGTAATGGTCTATCAGGAGCAGGTGATGGAAGCGGCGCGCATCATTGCTGGCTATACACTTGGAGGAGCCGACATTCTCCGGCGAGCCATGGGCAAGAAAAAGCCCGAGGAAATGGCCAAGCAACGAAAAGCCTTTGTCGCTGGAGCCAAGGAACGACATGAAATTCCGGAAGGGAAAGCCAACAAGATCTTCGACGTCTTGGAGAAATTCGCTGGTTACGGTTTCAATAAATCCCATTCGGCCGCCTATGGGATCATCAGCTACCAAACCGCTTACCTCAAGGCGAACTATCCGGTGGAATTCATGGCCGCCGCCCTTTCCAGTGAATTGGGCAATTCCGACAAGGTCTCCCACTTCATCTCCGAGTGCTCCAACATGGACATTCAAGTACTGGGCCCGGACGTCAATGAATCCCACGAAGATTTCACTCCTCTTCCGCAAGGAGATGGAGTCGGGTCCATTCGATTCGGTCTGGCCGCAGTCAAAGGAGTTGGTGACGCGGCTTCTGGAGTCATCGTGTCCGAACGAGAAAACGCGGGACCTTACGCTAACTTCAATGACTTAGCCGAAAGGCTGGACCAAAAAGCCGTCAATAAGCGGGTACTCGAATGTTTGGTCAAGACAGGGGCTTTTGATTCGCTTGGTGAAAGCAGGGTGGCATTGTTGGCCGACATGGATCGAGCGCTCGGCGAAGTGGCTCTTCGTCAAAAAGATCGTGCAGCAGGACAGGAGAACTTTCTTGATGCCATCGGCGACGTCAGTGGAGAACCGACCAATCGAGCAGTCGAAAAGGTGCCAACTGACGCCACTTCCGGCACCGATGCGGAGTTCAACGCGCTCGAAAAACTGAGATACGAAAAGGAACTACTTGGATTCTACCTTTCCGGTCATCCCGTGGATGCTTTGCATGGTCTTGCCCAAGTTGCTTGCAACCTCCATCCCGAGGATCTTGAAATACTCGAAAAACGAAGAGCTTTTCGACTTTGCGGCGTGGTTTCGGATTGCACGAAACGATTTGCTCGTCGTGACAACCGCCCATGGGCTCGTTTTAAACTCGAGGCAAAGGAATTTGTCCTTTCCATCAATATGTTTCCCGAGGCATTTGAGAAATATGGGAAAAACCTTCGTGATGGCGATACCCTCGTGGTGCAGGGCGAGGCGAGCTCCTCCAATGGCGAAGTTCGCATAAGCGCGCAGCAAGCCTGGGTGGCGGAGGTGGCTCTTACTCGATTGATTCGGCAGGTCGGTTGGGTAATCGACACGAAAAAGGACGTCGACGGGTTCTTGCAAACTTTGCGCAGTTGCATGGACGCTGAACCCGGGGACACGGCGGTTAAACTGGGACTGCGTTTCGCTCCCGAATCCATCATATCGGTCGAAATGCCGGAATCTCTCCGTCTCAAGCTTACTCCTAGTCTGTTTGGAAAACTGCGAGCTCATCCTGCAGTTGTCGGAGCCACCATTACCTTCGAGCCATTGCCCGAAATGAAGAAAAGATATTCCTGATCCTCTTTGATTCCTTTTTTGACTACATAATAGGTTTGACCAAACAGGGGCGTGAATGATCTAATTGTTGGCTTTTATCAATTCCTACCAATGCCAGTTGAAATCAAAATTCGCAAAGGAGAGACAATGGATCGAGCTCTCCGTCGTATGAAGAAACGCCTTGATCGTGAAGGTGTATTGCGTGATGCCCGCGCCAAGAGATACTTCGAGAAACCCTCGGATGAGAAGCGCCGCAAGTCCAAGTTGGCCGCATTCAACAACATGGTGCGGTTGAAATACGAGAACCGCTAGTTCTCAAGAGCTCGGTTGACCCCGAGCCCCATGTGCGTTTCAGTTGTCGCCTTGATTTACCGTGAACGCTGAATCTGAAACGACCAAAGTAGGAACGTCCTCAGGTCCCCTGCGTCGTACCTGCAACCTGCGTTCGGAATGGGACAGTTTCGATCATGAAAGGGCTCATCCAAGCTCATACCTCAATCTTTGCGAACAGGCCATAGACGTTGGTGAATCGTTGCTTGCCTATGATATCGCGAACAAGGGCTTGGATACTTTCCCGGCCAACAAGTTGCTTTCCCAAAAGGCGGGCTTGGCCTTGAAAAACGCAGGGTCCCCCTTGAGGGCTTCCATTCTTCTCGAGGACCTTCTGGAGAGCCACCATGACGTTGAAACCTATAGTTTGCTCGCCAGTTGCTACAAGGATCTTTGGGGATATGCAGCCGATGCCGAAAAAAAGAACGAATATGCCGCCCTAGCCATCGAATATTATAAAAAAGGCTTGGCGACCACCAGTTTGGGAACTCTCAAGGCCAGCCGCAGCGGAAACAAGCATTATTACCCATGCATAAACGTAGCCTTTCTGTATTTCGTTGCCTTGCGTAAATATGAGGAGGCTCGTGAATACGCCAAGCAGGCGTTGAAGATTTGCCAAGACCTCGTTCGATCCAAGGCATCCGATTACTGGGTATTGGCAACGGCCGCCGAAGCCCAATTAATCTATGGGCATCTGCAAGACGCCACCACCGCTTACCAGGCAGCAGTGTCCTTCAAGGGAGCCACGCCTGCTCAAATCGCCACAACTTGTTCCCAAGCGATTAAGATCGCGGATCTTTACGGGGCTCGTGATCAAATCGCCAACGTCTTCCCCATGGCGGGAGTGGTGGCATTCTCCGGGCATATGATCGACATGCCTGATGCGGCCATTCGCTTTCCTCCCGCAGCAGAGGCTCAGGTTCGTAAGGAAATGGAGGCTGAACTCGAAAGAATCGGAGCCAACTTTGGTTACAGTTCGGTTGCCTGTGGAGCCGACATCTTGTTCGTTGAATGCATGTTGGCTCGAGACGGGGAGGTTCACGTCTTTCTTCCTTTCAACAGTAGGGACTTCATTGAGGCGAGCGTCAGCCATGCAGGAGATGCATGGGTGACGCGCTTTGAAACGATCATGGCCCACCCAGCCGTAACCATTCACTACGTAACGGATGGTGGTTACCTTGGAGAGGACGAACTCTTCAGCCTTTGCAATGAAGTATTTGCCGGTTTCGCCTCGATGAGGAGTCGCAACTTGGCTGAAGATCCTCATTTGTTGACGGTTTGGGATGGTGACGAGGGAGGCGTTGGAGGTACCGGACATCTCATTAATCGTTGGAGAGCCCGTTTTGGAGAGCCTATTCGAATCGATCTCAAACGCATCCTTGCCGAGCTAGATCTTACTGGGACCAAATCACCTGTTCCCGAGAAACCTTCCCTTCCTTCCGAAGCTACCTTCGAGTCTCCACAATCACCTTCCGTCGCCAAGGCTCGCCGCGAGGTCAAGACCATGCTCTTTGCCGACGTAGAAGGTTACAGTAAATTGCCTGATGACACAAACCCTGCCTATGCGGAGTATTTTCTGGGGGGCATCGCCGAGATCATGGCGGGATTAGCCACTCCGCCTCGCTTCATAAATACTTGGGGTGACAGCATTTTTGCGGTATTCGACCAATTGGGAGACGGCTTGAACATGGCCTTGGACTTACGCGATTTCATCGTCAACACGAAATGGGAGGACAAAGGTCTTCCCGTAGGGTTCAACGCTCGTATCGCCTTGCATGCCGGACCCGCTTACGCGATTCGGGATCCTCTCCTCAAGAAAACGAATTTCTTTGGGCGTCACGTCAACAATGCCGCCCGCATTGAACCAATCGCTTTGCCCGGTTGCGTGTACGTGTCCGAGACGGTGGCCGCCTTGTTGACCTTTCGTGGGCACGATTTTGATTTCGAGTACGTCGGAAACGTCGAATTGGCCAAATCCTTTGGGAATTCTCCGATATACCTCTTGCAAAGACCGGGATACATTGATTACTGAGGCTCCATTCTTTTTTACGTGAGCGAATCTACGACAGAAGACACCAGCGACTTGTTCGCTGTCCGCAAGACCAAACTGGATGCCCTGCGCGAGCAGGGACAAAATCCCTTTGCCGACAACTGCGACCAATCTCATACCTCGGTGCAGGCAAAAGCGCTTTTGCCCGAGGAAGAGGAAGAGGGCCCCGAAGTTTGCGTGGCCGGCCGGATCGTGACCTTCCGGCTGATGGGCAAGGCGACTTTCCTCAAGTTGCTTGATCGCGACGGTCAGATACAGGCCTACGTTCGGAGGGACGCCATCGGCGAAGACGAGTACGCTGCCTTCAAGAAACTCGACCTCGGCGATTTTATCGGGGTGCGTGGGAAATTGTTTCGCACAAGGACCGGAGAAATTACCGTGCGAGCCGAGGAATACACCTTGGTTTCAAAATCCCTTCGTCCTCTTCCAGAGAAATGGCACGGTTTGACGGATAACGAGCAAATCTATCGTCAGCGTTATCTCGACCTCGTGGTCAACGAGGAATCCCGAGACCGCTTCAAAGCTCGCAGCGCAATCATTCGTGAAATTCGTGAATTTCTTTGGGAGCGTGAGTTTCTCGAAGTGGAAACTCCCATGCTCCAATCCGTTTCCGGTGGAGCCGCTGCCAGACCGTTTGAAACCCATTTCAACGCCTTGTCCTGCGATTTCAACTTGCGCATAGCTCTGGAACTCCATCTCAAGCGAATGCTTGTGGGAGGTTTCGATCGCGTATTTGAAATCGGTCGCGTCTTTCGCAATGAAGGCCTGTCGCGGCGTCACAATCCGGAGTTCACCATGCTCGAGGCGTACCAAGCTTATTCGGATTATCGTGGGATGATGGAGCTTACCCGTTCCCTGATTCAGCGCGTTGCTGAAAAAGCAATCGGTACGTTGACCATCGAACGGCCGGAAGGCGACGTTATCGAACTTGGCGGGGATTGGAGAGAGGCCAAATACAAGGACCTCATTGTCGAAGCCACAGGGCGCGACGATTGGTTCGACTTGCCTGTTGCCGCCAAACTCGAATGCTCCAAGGAGTTGAAAATCGAGGTAGATCCGGACTTGGAGGATTACGAGATTACCAACGACGTTTTCGAGAAAATCATTGAGCACACCCTCGTTCAGCCGACCTTCGTCACGCACATACCACGCGAGCTTTGTCCGCTGGCCAAGATCACCCAGGATGATCCCACTACCATCGATGTTTTCGAGCTTTGCATAAACGGTCAGGAAATCGCGCCCGCTTATTCCGAACAAAATGATCCTTTCATTCAGCGAGAAGCCTTCGAGCGTCAAGTGGGGGAGGAAACTCAAGCTCTCGACGAAGACTTTCTGCTGGCCCTCGAGCACGGGATGCCTCCGGCAGGAGGGATGGGACTCGGCATCGATCGACTGGTCATCTTCCTGACCAAGGCCGCCAACATTAGAGATACCATTCTTTTTCCGACTTTACGTCCCGCTTGAGATAATGCGGCGCTCAGGAGATTAGGTCGAATGTCTCCCCACCAGGAAAAGCGTGAAGACGAGGTGATCGTGATCAAACCCGCATGGTGGCGTCAGGCCGCCTTGACCTTGTTTCTCTTCTTTGTCGCCATCTTTTTCCAGGCTTTGCAGTTCAGCATCCCTTTCTTCAATATGCTGTTTTTGATGGCTACGATTTTCATGGCAGTTGTAGCCTCCCTCAATTTGCTCGATCAATTCTTCGCCTGGTCCCGTTTGAGAATCGATCACAAAGGCTATTCACTCAGGGCTTGGTTTCGAAGGATCGAACTCCGTCGAGACGAGGTTGAGGATTTTCTTCATAGCGAGTATATGCGACGTATGCTCATCGTGGTGAAGCTTACCGAGGACGCGGCTTCGAAGCGAGGTTTGCCGATGCTGGAAATGCCTTTTCCCTGCACGTTCGGTCGACCTGCTGACGAAGTTTTTCAGACGCTTCGCGAAAGCCTTGGGGATACGGGAACATCCGCGGGCGATTCCCCTGCGGAATAGTTTATTCAGCTTTCCTTTGGACGTTCGCCCAGTTCGCTGCGCCAGAAGCGCTTGGGTACGTAAATCAGGGCAATGAGGATGAGTTGAATGATCACGAAACGTATCAGCCATTTGAAGCCGGCGTCGTCAAAACCATAACTGTGGAGCCCGGCCTGCAGAAGGTTGGTGCCGAACCATGAGAAAGCCGTTACCACGTTGCCGAAGATAGCGAGCGCGGCGATGCCTCGGTCCTTGGCTATTCCTCCCCATCGGGCATGGAGTAGGATAGCGCTCCATATAACGATCAATATGGCGCCGTTTTCCTTAGGATCCCAACCCCAGAAACGGCCCCAGGACATATCGGCCCAGATACCTCCAAGCATCGTTCCGACGAAGCTGAAGAGCACCGCAAAGCAGGTCACGCCGTAAATCATGGAAGGAATGGTTCGGGCAGTGGCCTTGTCGAAATTCTTGTCAAGCAGACCTCGAAAAAGGTAGATGATTCCCAGAATTCCCGCTACGAACATCGCCACGTAGCCCAAGGTGATGCATACCACGTGAGTGGACAACCACAAGTTGGTGTCCAGCACGGCTTGCAGCATTTCCATGGTGTCGCCTTTTACGTTAAGCCCGTCGGTCATGCCAAAAAAGCCGTGCGCAATGACCAAGGAAACGAAACCCACGATGGCGGCGGACGCGGCCCCGATTCCATTGCGGTGCAATCTTTCGAACAACAAACCGCAACCGACTGCTCCCCAGCTTATGAAGATGGCGGAGGAATAGAGATTAGTTACGGGTGGGCGTCCCTGAATCCAAATTCGGATCAATAGCCCTCCAGTATGAAGAAGCAGGGCCACCAAGGCGATCCCCATCGCCGATTTCCTAAGAGGTTCCGGCCAGATTAGCCAAGAGATCAGTACGAGAATCAACGCGATGAGATAAAGAACCATGCAGGTCACGAAAGGTTGGGTCGCGTTGAATTGAAACTCGGGCCCTATGTTCTTGAAGTCGTGCTTTTGATAGGGAGCTACTTGACTGAAGTCTTCGGTGAGTTGCTCCACAACTTGGTTAAACCCGGAGTGATCGCCTTTTTGATAAGCGACCGCAAGTTTGGCATAGGCCATTGCGTAAGGATTGATTTGGATGCCCTTGGCAGGATAATGAAAGGCTTTTCCCTTATAAGTGTTTTTCTCTATGATAACGCTCTCTACGGTACCTTCGAAAACATCGACGTCCGGTAATGCATTCTCAGCTTTGAAATGATCGGTTTTGCCAGCCACGGCTTCTAGTTCAAAGGGATTTTCTTGGCCACGCACTTTGACTTTTATGATGTTTTGTTTGATGGACACGGGATTAACCGCGTGGCCGCCTAGAACGTAGATTTCCAGGTCGCCGCTTCTAAGATCATGAACGAGTTCCAAATTATACTTGTGATCGCCGCAGGGGATTAGCACACCGCCGTGCTTGGCCACGTGATGGTGACCGTCGTGATGAGATGCTGGACCATCCGCCGCGTTGTGTGACTCGAGCAAGGACTCCGGTACCGTGTTCCAATCGATGTGGTGCAGGGTTACGTTCTTGAAGGTTGCCGAGGGTACGCCAAACAAGAATAGCCAGCCACAGCTTGAACAAGCAAACGTTGCCAAGGCGCCACCGATGGCCCATTGCCGATCTCTTCGTTTGGCCAAAGTACGAAACATTCCGTAGGCGAGCGCTGCAAAGCATAGGTACATGGCGGCGTCCACGAGCCAAGATCGACCTTCGTGCTGGTTGGTGAGAGTCGCTCTGCTCTTGCCGTCGACGGACTTGATCATTTTTTCACGCAACTGGTTTTCGCGCCAAATCCCACCAAAGGTCGTGTGGGTGCCGATTTTGACTTGGTCTTGGGATTGCAGGAAAGCGCTTAGGTCGCCTTCCGTGGCAAGTAGTTTATCCGTATTGTTGTCGATGCTGACTAGTCCTTGAAAACTGTCGGGTGGAATGACTCCCAGCGGGGGAGGGGAGACCCTTGAGAGGTATCGTTCGACGATGCTGGAATTATCAACCAATCGAGCTTCCTCTTCCGTTAACAAGTTTATACCGTATTGTTTTTTTATGTCTTGGTGCTTTTTGACTGTATCTATTGCTTTTGAAAAGTCTTTCAGTTCTGGAATGATCGATTGCAATTTCCTGGCTAGGGACAAGATGGAGCGATCGTTTGCCAGGTAGTCTTCGTAGGCAGGACCGAAAAGATTTTCAGCGTCATGCGGATAGAAGGAACCTTTGAGGTTCTTGTACAAGGAAAGCGCGGTGGAGAGTTTGTTGAGGTTGCGCTGATAGGGTGTTAATTTCTTGTGATGAACCGCACCGTCCAGCTTGCCGTTTTGGTTGAGGTCTTCTTCGTCATCGAGTTTGCCATTGCCATTAAGGTCTTCCCCAACCCGGATGAAATGTATGCTCTTCAAAACCTCCTTGTTTTTGGCAATCAACGCGTCTTCGGCTTCGCGACTTTGCTCCCGAATGGGATCGAGCAGCGTCCTGATGGCATCGCATTCCTCCCAAGTTGAATCCGACTTGAGAGACAGCACGGCTTCTTCCCCTTTCTCGAACGTATTCTCCAGATCATCGCGGTTCTTTTCCTTCTCCTCGAGCAACGTTTCCAACACTTCCAGCGCAGTGGCTGGCTCCGTCTGAGCGAATCCGGTTTCAAGGCCGTCGATTGCTTCTTCGGTTTTCGCAATACGATCGTCGAGTTGCTTTTGGGAGGTCTGCAGAACGGGCAAGGATTGTTCTATGGCCAATCTTTGATTGAGATTCTCCGAGTCATCGGGAGCTGGTGGACTCTCTTGGTAATACTGCTTCCACGCTTCCAGTCGTTCCAACTGCGCACTCATTTGCTCGCGTTGCGTCTTTTCCTTCTCCAAGAAAGGTTTCAAGAGATCCAAACCGGCTTTTCTCTGCTGCGAGGTGGAAGCATTCGACTCCACCGCCTCAATTACTTCTCGGGTCTCTTCGATTTCGGCCAGCAGCGGGTCCAAGAGTTCAGGCTTTTTTTCGAGCCGAGGCAGAATGAGTTCACGCGTAGTCTGTATTTCTGTCTCGGTGAGACCGGGTTGGATGGAGTTAATGGCTCGGGCGATCTCAAAAAAGGTCCTGATTTCGTTGGTGTGCAAGAGGTCGTTTTCGGAAAAGTATTTCTCCTTCCCTGGTTCAAACCCGAAGAGTCCCAACACTTCGGGATGGTCGATGCGAAAGACCTTGTAGTTCTCGGCTTTGCTGGGATTTAAGGTGAGCTCGCTAAACCATTCGATTGCGGAGAGGTAGCGTGGAGCCTGTTTTCCACGGAACAGCGTCTCGAAGTAACCGTACTCCGGTCCGTCCGGTACCGTCTGCTTGCCACGCATTCCGAGGAGCGCGTTGCGAGCTACCGTGTCGAGTGGCTTTACGCGTCCTTTTTCCTGCACCGGAAGTTGGCCGAAGCCAGAGAAATCGAATCCGTCTTCCTGCTTTGGAGAGCGGAGTTTGCTCAGGGCATATAACGAAAAGATTACTGTAAGGACAATAGGAGTCCACTTCGCGGCCTTTTCCGCGAAGACTTTTCCTTTTGTTTGATCCTTTGGTTTCTCTGTAGTCATGCTGCTCTTATACTTCTAGGCGTTCCTTTGTCTTTGCTCGTCTCCGAGCGAAACCGAACAAGTGAAAGCCGAATTGAAAGGCGAGACCCAAGCCAACCAAGCTGACTCCTATGTAGGGCAAGGAGCTTCCAGGGTTGCGAACTACTTCGAGAACGGTCATCCCCTTGCGATAAAGATCGAGTTTATGCTTGGCTTGTTCGGGTGTCATTTTTCCTTCCCGAACGTCATTGCTCAATTCCATGCTGTAATCTTGGACTTGCTTCGGCGATGGCTCTGCAAAGCTTCGCTGATAGAATACCAAGTCCTGTACGTGCAAGGGATGGTTCATGTATATGCGAGCTTTGCGGTCCGGTTCACCGGGTATTTGAAGACTCACGTCGCTGGAGAAGTCCTTCGGCGAGCTTGTTCCGGCATAACGCAGATGCCGAAAATCGAGCAATTTGACTCGAAAGGGGTAGTAATGCCTCTTGCGCCGCAGTTCGATGCGAAAACTCTCGTTTCCGTGTTCAAAGTGGTAGGCTTGATGGTATACTTGCCCGTTTCTCAGGGCGCATAAAAACCACTCCCCGATAGGCTTGTCAGGAGAGTCTTCCGAACTCAATTCAACTAGTGCGGCCCTGTGGTTTCTGTCGTCCTCCTTGAAGGTTTCGTTACGTTCGATGGGAACAATGGGCACGACTTTGCTGAGTGAGTTTCTCACCGTGTAATGCGTCTCTCCCTTGTGTGGGGAACGATAGGCTGAGTTCTTGTAGAACTTCTTGACCTTCACGAGAAAAGGGAAATCTTTGTCGACCTCCTTCAGGTTGATGACCGGCATGTTCTCTTCTGCACCCGAGAAGAACCTTCCGATGCGCGAACCAAGGTCGTCGGGGTTTGGATCCAATTGGTCGGCGGGGATACTTAGCACTGCTTCGTCTTCGCCACTGGCGGACTCTTTCACGATCACCAATTCATCATCCAGGAAATCGTACGAGAAATTGGACGACTGCTCGGGATGGATTGACATGGAGCTGTGTTTTTCGGTCAGGTCCGTCACCAATTCACTGACGAGCATCAACGCCAAACCGCCATGAACGGCCCAGATTCCGGTATGGCGAGGTTTCAATGGATAACGGAAGAGAGCGGAACACATGAGATTGACGAAGAGCAGTCCTCCCAAGAGGTATCCTCCGGGCAAGGGTATTCGAATCCAGCGAAGCGTGAAGGGGAACTGGCCCCCGATCTCGATTACGGCTAAGTCCGGTTCATCTTCCAAGTCCTCGAGGTTGCCTACTTCCTCTCCTTCATCGGGAGGATCGAAAATCGTGTCGGGAAGGATTGCGGCATAGCCATTCTTGTATTCTTCCTTGGCGAGTGTGGTTTTGATTTCCCTCAGGGTGTGGTAGCGCAGGTCGTCGTCGGGTTCGAGTTTCCCGTCCGAGTCTTCGAATACGGCCTTGATTTGGTCGTGGAAGGTATTGTCCAGGAAGCCGAGGAAACGAATGTTTCGAAGATCATCGTCCTCAATGGAAATTGTCTCATGATTGTCCGCGAGGTCGCTTTCGGGATGCGTCACAATTATCATGCGCGTGCCCATGGGCCACTCCTTTGGGTATTTCCAGACAGCCAGGAATGATTCAAAGTATTTATCCAGTGCCTTGGGTATTCCAATGTTTACTTGGTCGAGGGTTCCAAAGAAAACGAGAGCCATGGAAAAGGCTAGCAAGGTGACCGTAAGCCGAAGAGAGGTGAGGAAACGCACGAAGACGTTCTTCCCGTAGCGTTTCCGCCAACCTTTTTGCTTTTCGCTCACTTCTTCACCTCCTTGGATTTTTCCACGATTCGTATGGAATCCAGAAGGAATTCGAAATTCTTTTGCTCTCTTTGACTAAGAGCGGAATCACCGATCATCTTGAAGAACCAAGTGAGATTCCCCACTTTTAGAATGACGCCGACCAAGCGTTGCTTGCCCTCCTTGGCCTCAATCCAATCAGCGTTTCTGCCAGCAATGGAGTACTCATGGACGTATTTTTGGATTTCCTCTTCATCCTTCGGAGAAACGTTGATTTGTCCCAGCCAGCGCTTTGCGTTCAGCAACAATTCACCGGCTCTGGGATTCTCGACATGGTCAATGCGGCTGACTAAAATGTCGATAGTCGAGCCATTTTCATCTTCCACCAAATAGCTTCCGACTCTAAAGTTTTCAACTTTCCCGGGGATCCAACCTTGCGGGATTTCCCACGAGGGCCCTGCAAACGGCTCCTCTTCTTTTTCAATCTCCTCGACTTTAATCTCCAAATCCTTTCCGCACGAAGCCAGCCAAAAGGATATTACGCCAATTGAGAAACGTATAAAACGCGCAGCTGGTTGAGTAACTTTCAAGAACAATTCCAGTTTGGTGAAATCACTATATGGCTCAATATCAGGATTACGAATTCAAGTATTAAATTTGAAGAGGGCGACGTCCCCGTCGACGAACTTGTATTCCTTGCCCTCGAGCCTCCATTTGCCAACGTCTCGCGCTGCCTGCATGGATCCGGCAGCCATGAGTTCTTCGTAGGAGATGACGTCGGCCTTGATGAATCCCTTTTCGAAATCGGTGTGAATGACGCCGGCGCATTGGGGAGCAGTCATTCCCTTGCGGAAAGTCCATGCCCGGGCCTCCTTTTCTCCCGCAGTCAGGTAGGAAGCAAGCCCAAGCAATTCATAGGTTGCCTGAATCAGGCCTGACACACCGGAGTCCTCCACTCCAAGCGCTTCGAGGTATTCGGACGCATCGTCAGGCTCCAAATCCGTTAATTCCTCTTCCATTTTGGCTGAAATCACGCAAGATCCCGCATTTTGCTGGGCGTTCGCCCATTCGCGAAGCGTGGAGACGTGTTCGTTGTCCTGCGGCGCGGCCACGTCCTCTTCCTTGACGTTGCATGCGTAAAGCATCGCCTTGCTGGTAAGAAGGCAAAAGCCGTTTAACCGGCTAGCCTCGTCGTCGTCCATTGGCAATAGGTTGGCCGGTTTGCCTTCGTCCAGGTGGGGGACTAGTTTCTCAAGAAGCGCGACGTTGGCCATGGCTTCCTTGTCCATGCCACGAGCCTTCTTGAGATTCTTGTCCATTTGGCTTTCGACTGACTGGGCGTCGGCTAGTACCAGCTCTGTCAGGATCACTTCGGCGTCGCGAACTGGATCAACCGCGCCCATGTTGTGTATGACGTCTTCGTCTTCGAAGCATCTCACGACGTGGACGATCGCATCGACTTCCCGTACGTTGGCCAAAAACTTGTTTCCCAAGCCTTCCCCCTTGCTGGCTCCTTCCACCAAACCCGCGATATCAACCATTTCAATGGCTGCCGGTATGATGGTGGTAGTTCCCGCCAATTCCGCAAGCGGAGCCAACCGCTCGTCAGGTACCTGTACCACACCTACGTTTGGATCAATGGTGCAAAACGGATAATTGGCGGCCTCGGCTTTGCGGCTACGAGTGAGCGCGTTGAACAAGGTGCTTTTGCCCACGTTGGGCAATCCTACGATTCCGGCCTGGAGCATGGTATCGAAAAAACCACGAATCTTGCCTTTTCATTACAATCTGGTCAAGACGTAACCCCTGCCTTTCACCGATGTTGGTTTTAGGAAAGCTTCTAAATCTTCGGGGACCCATCCTTCCGAATATGCTTTGAATCGCGTTGACAATATATTGATTATACTTCTTTTTTGTTCGTTTTCCCTTAACTCGAAGCACCTACGCTCGATGATTAAAATAAGACTCCAGAGATTCGGCTCCAAGCATTCGCCTTTTTACCGCATGGTAGTTGCTCCATCTACCACCAAACGCGATGGGCGCTTCATAGAGATACTTGGCACCTACGATCCGCAGAATCGTAAACGCGATGCCGAGCTGAAGTTGAATTTGGAACGGATCGACTATTGGTTGGGCGTTGGCGCACAACCCAGTCCCACGGCGAAGAGCTTGATACGTAATGGCCGCCTATCGACGGATGACTATTCCGCGCTAATGGACAAGAAATCGGATGCCAAGGCGGAGGCTCGTAAAAAACGAGCTGCTGCCGGTGCCGCTCCGTCCGTTGATGCATCCGAGGCCTCCGATGAAGATGCGACCGAAGGCGAATCACCTGCCGAGGAGGTAACCGAGGAATCCGAACCGGAAGCGCCGGCCGAGGAATCGGAGCCGGAAGCGGTTGCCGAGGAAGCCAGCGAAGAGGCATCGGAAGAGGAGTCCAGCGAAGAGGAATCTTCGGAGGAAGAATCAACCGAGGAGCCCGCGACGGAGGAAGAGGAATCGTCCGCCGAGGAATCGGAGCCTGAAGCGGTTGCCGAGGAACCGAGCGAAGAGGCACCGGAAGAGGAATCCAGCGAAGAGGAGTCTTCGGAGGAAGAATCAACCGAGGAGTCCGCGACGGAGGAAGAGGAATCGTCCACCGAGGAATCGGAGCCTGAAGCGGTTGCCGAGGAACCGGGCGAAGAGGCATCGGAAGAGGAATCCAGC
>PBLJ01000057.1 GCA_002721705.1 Opitutia bacterium | reverse complement strand
TCATGCCTCTTTCAACCTTCTGGGTTCATGCAATGGATTAGGAGAAAAACGGAATGGCCAAGGGATATTTCCAAACCTTCCCTTCATTGGCTTTCACTGCCCCGAGAATTGCAAAAACAAGTGTGATTACACCCAGAGCCATTGCAATGTTAAGGAGGCTTAACCCAATAATCCAGAAAAGTATCCAGGCTATGCCAGTATAAATCACTGCCGATATTTGCCAATTCAATACGTTTTTGCCATGCGCATCGATCGTTGATGAACGGTGCTTCTCCGTTATCCACATCACAACGGGAAGGATGATTCCCAACGATGGGATGATATGCAAAAGCTGACTGAGATTCAAAAGCATGCAGAAAGCCCGCTCATCCATCCCCCAATGTTTTTTGCGACTTCTGTTCATTGCATTTGATTATCTAGAACCAAGGCTTTCATTTCCCTGACATTTTGCCGAGTTTGTTTATCCAGTGACGTTTTTGGCCTCAACGAGATCAAGTCAACGACAGTGTTCTTGTAAGCGACCCTTTATCAGCGGATCGGTTGCACTTCTTTTTCCCATTTGGCCAACATTTTCTTGAGTCGTACGACTTGCTTGGGCTTGGCTTGGCTGAGGTCTTTGGTTTCTCCGACGTCCTTGGACAAATCGTAGAGCCATTCTTCCGTTTCCCCTTCCGTTTTGCGCACGTACTTCAAGTCGCCGTCACGAACAGCCCACCAAGTGCGAACCCCGCGCTTTCCCCGCCAGTAGAGCGTGCGTTTGAAATCCGGTTTCCTTTGGGTCAGGTGATCGATGACGTCGACCCCGTCGAGTTTCTTGGCCGGCACCTTGGCTCCAGCTAAGTTCAAGATGGATCGCGTCAGGTCAAAGGTGGCGCAGACTTGGTTGCTTGTTTTGCCGGCTTCGATCCGGCCGGGCCATCGGATGATGAGCGGCACGCGAATGCCACCCTCCAAGGTACTGCTCTTGGCTCCCTTGAGAGGACCCATGTGAGCTGCCTTGGCGAAGCCTCCGTTGTCCGAGACGAAGATCACGATCGTTTCCTCTTCTAGATTCTTGTCCTTGAGTGTTTTCAGGACGCGTCCGACTTCGCCATCAAGGTTTTCCAGCATGGCCACGTAGGTCTTGGCATCGGCCTCCATCCAGTTCGTTTCGTCGATCACCTTTTTTTCGTCGCCTGGCCCTTGAAAGGGGAAATGCGGGCTCTCATGCGAAACGAATAGAAAGAAAGGCTTGTCCTTGTGACGCTCGATGAAGTCGATCGACGAGTCCGTGATCAGGTGGGTCATGTACCCTTTCCGATAAACCGGAAGGCGTCCTTCGAACAAAACGTGCAGGTCGCTTAGTTCCTTGTGGTTGAAGTAATGGACGTTGCCTCCCATATAGCCGAAGAATTCGTCCCATCCGTGTTCGATCGGATTGAATTGGGGTTCGTAACCCAGATGCCATTTGCCGAATACCCCGGTGACGTAACCCGCCTTTTTCAGGGCGGAGGGGAGGACGGACTGCTTGGCGGGCAGGCCCAGTTGACGTGCTTCCGCCAATTCGATTGCCTCGTCGTAGCGTCCCACGTTGCCCGTCCCGATGGCGCATTCCAGTCCTCCGGCCCGCTGCTGGTATCGACCTGTCAGGAGAGCGGTTCGAGTCGGGCTGCACTCGGGCCCGTTGGCATAGTGTTGGGTGAACCGAACACCCTCTTTTGCCAAGCGATCAATATGGGGCGTCTTGGCCACTGGGTGACCGTAGCAACTGAGATCCCCGTAACCTAGGTCATCGGCGAAAATGAACACGACGTTGGGCGGTTGGGCGGCATGGGCTTCAATACTCAGAGCGGTCAGGATCGCGACGAGTAGGTGTGCAAGTTCTCGCAAGGTAGGCATGGTTCTCTCGATTAGTAGGAAAGGATAGTTTGCTTACAATGGATGCCCTCCGGGGAAATGCGATAGGATTTTTTACTACTAAATGGAAGGAACGGGAAATGGTTGAACATTCTGCCGAAATCCATTGTATTGGGCAGAATTATCCCTTTGTTCCGATCCGACGGATAGGCCCAACTTTTCTCCGCAAGCTGATCTCATACCTACAAGCACCATGAAAAAGCTCAACATCACCCCGATTTGCATCCTTCTAGTTTCTATCTTCGCAAGTCCCGTTGCATTACTTGCCGAAAAGGTTCCCGATGCGAAAATGGATGCCATTGCCAAGGAATTAAAGGCCGCCGTGAAGGCAGGCAAACTGTCCGAGGAGGACGCCAAGGCCAAATGGGCGGCTATCAACAAAGGACGCCAAGGCGCTGGAAAAGCGCCTGCTGACATGGACGTCGTTGCCAAGAAGCTCAAGATGATGGTGAAGGAGGGCAAGCTATCCGAGGAGGACGCCAAGGCCAAATGGGAAGCGATTCAAAAAGGACAACACTCTCGAGCAAAGAAGAAGCATACTGACTCGGACGCCATTGCCAAAAAACTGAAATGGGCAGTCAAGGAAGGCAAGCTGACTGAAGACGAAGCTTGGGCCAAATGGAAAGCCATGCAGGGGGGCCACACCCGCACCAAGAAGAAAGACATCGATTGGAAAGCGGTCGAAAAGAAGATGGATGCAGCAATCAAGGCCGGCAAGTTGACAGAGGAAGAGGCCGAGAAGAAATGGGTTGTGCTAAAGAAGCAATACGGAGATGTGGACGAGGGAGACTTTGAGGACGACGAGAATGAAAAAGACCTTTGGGAAGCCGTTGCTCGTGGCTTGAAGGCCGCTGTCGAGTTAGGCAAACTGGATGAGGACGAGGCCAAGGAGATTTGGGAAGAAATGACCGAGGGGGATGACGACGACGATGAGGACGATGGCGATCGTTGATCGATTGGCTCGAAATTAAGGACGGTGTCCGAGATCCGGCAAATTGATCGAGCATTAGGTCCGGGTTGAAAAAGTGCCCGGAAACAAGGGAAGCGATTGGCCACGAGTAACTCAATGGTTCAATCTCGTAATCATACGCCATGACGACTAGAATTGTTTCCCTGCTCAGTATTTTCTTCGCCTTTGCTTTCGGTGAACTCTTTGCCGAACGGAAACCGAACGTCATTCTTTGCATGACGGACGATCAAGGTTGGGGAGATACCGGCTACAACGGGCACCCCCATCTCAAGACCCCGCACCTCGACCGCATGAGCCGAGAAGGTGTTACCTTTACGAGGTTTTATTCGGCCGCCGCGATGTGTTCGCCTACCCGCGGAAGTTGCTACACCGGGCGCAATCCCTACCGTTTTGGGGTCACTTTCGCGATGAAAGGCATGCTGGAGGCGACGGAGATCCCCATTTCCACGGTCCTCAAGAAAGAAGGCTACACTACCGGTCATTTCGGCAAGTGGCACTTGGGAACTTTATCCAAAAAGAAGGGTGACCAGAAGCGCTGGGGGGCATTTGCCGGCAACCCGGTCCGATACTATTGCCCACCATGGGAGCGCGACGTGGACGTTTGCTTTGTGACCGAATCGAAGGTGCCGACTTGGGATCCCTTGATTGATCCGGGACCGATCAAGGGCAAGAAGCCCGCAACTCCTGCTCCCGTTTCCGCCAAACCTTACGGAAACGATTACTTCGTTGGTTCAAGTCAAACGGTGACCGAAAACACGCTTGGAGATGATTCACGAGTCATCATGGATCGCGCTTTACCATTCATTCAAGGCGCTGTGAAAAAGGAGCAACCGTTCCTCGCGGTGATTTGGTTTCACACTCCGCACTCGCCCGTGGTCGGCGGTTCGAAGTACCGCAAAACGTATGCGGATCTACCGGAACCCGCTCAACACTATTACGCTTGCATCACGGCGATGGACGAGCAGGTCGGGCGCCTCCGAGCCGAGTTGAAGAAGTTGGGCGTGGCCGACGACACCATGCTTTGGTTTTGTTCGGATAATGGGCCGGCCCGCCAAGGCTCACCTCGACACGTTGGTTCGAATGGAGGATTGTCGGGGCACAAACTATCGATTCGAGAGGGAGGAATACGTGTGCCGGGCTTGCTGGTGTGGCCTGATCAGGTGAAAAAGCCGCGAACGATTTCCGCTCCTTGCGTGACGTCGGATTATTTCCCTACCATTTTGGACTTTCTTGGCATCCCCCTTCCGAAAGATCGTATCTACGATGGCATCAGCCTGCTTCCTTTGATTCGTGGTGAGCGTGAGACTCGAGACCGTCCCATCGGATTTCTCAACAAGAACGGTTCCGAGGCGGTCTGGATGGGCGATAGGCACAAAATGATCGCGACCCGCAAGCGCGTTCAATTGTTCGATATCCAGGATGACCCTCAGGAAAAGCAGGACCTCTCGGGAAAACTACCCGAAGTGAAAGCCCGTATGGAAACGGAGCTCGCCGAGTGGAAAACCGGGGTCATGAAGGAACTGAAGGCGGTGGGAAACTAGATTTTCGGAATCCATTATGAAAAAAGTAACAGCAACCTCTTTGCTTTGTCTGCTCGCCGCAACCGTCTCGTTGGTTGCGCAGGCCGACCAACCAAACGTCATCCTCATGATGGCGGACGACTTGGGCTACAAGGATCTTTCCTGCTACGGAAGCGAGAAACAGAAAACGCCGGTTCTCGACAAATTGGCCAAGGGCGGTATTCGGCTCACTGGCTTTTATGCCGGTGCCACGGTCTGCACCCCATCGCGCATGGCCTTGCTTACCGGCGCCTATCCACCGCGATTGGGTTGGCGCGGAGGCGTGGTCGGTTATGGGCTCAAGACACTGAACGGGTTGGCTCCCGAGGCCCTTACCATGGGGGAGATCTTCAAAGGGGCTGGTTACCAGACTGCCCTCATCGGCAAGTGGCACTTGGGGGATTCGCCTGAACTGCAACCCATGAAACAGGGTTTTGACACGACTTACTACATAAACAAGAGCAACAACCAGACGAAGAAACTGTGGCGAGGCCCCGACCTCGTCGCCGATCCGTTCAACAACAGTCGATTGACCGAGAATTTCATCGGTGAGGCGATCAAGTTCATCCAGGCTAACCAAGAAAACCCATTCTTTCTCTACCTCCCTTTCACGGCTCCACATTTCCCTGCCCAGTCCCATCCCGAATGGAAAGGCAAATCAGCCAACGGCGCCTATGGCGACGTGGTCGAGGAACTGGACGGCAGGATAGGGGATATTCTCGATACCCTAAAGGACACCAACCTCGAGAAGAATACAATTGTGGTTTTTCTTTCCGACAACGGACCCGAACCAGGTCAGAAAAAGTGGGCCAATGCCGAACCCTATCGTGGGTTGAAGTGGAGTGCTCTGGAAGGCGGTACTCGCGTGCCTTGCATCGCCCGCTGGCCCGGCGTGATCCCTGCCGGTCAGGAGAGCGACGAACTTACCACCGCCATTGACCTTCTTCCCACCCTTGCCCATGCCTGCGGCATCAACCTCAAGGAGGTATCCAAAGGCGTTCCCAAGATCGATGGCGTCAATGTCTGGGAGACCCTGACAGGCAAAGCGAAAGAGCATGCCCGCAAGAACCTGCTTTACTGGCAGGGATGGGCCGTTCCCCAGGCGATACGAGTCGGCGACTGGAAACTCTATTTCGACAAGGTGAAGGAAATCAAGGGATCCGACAAAGGCCCCGTTCTTGTTCATTTAACCAAAGATCCCGCTGAACAAACCAATGTGAGCGAACAACACCCCGAGAAGGTTAAGGAAATGAAAGCTTTGGCGGATAAGCTTCTTACTGAAATCGAGGAGAACGCCATTTCTCTCGGTGGGCCACCCAACCCTCGTAAGACTCCCCCAAAGAGAGGCCAGTGGTTGAAGTGAATCTGCCTATCATCAAGTGCAGGCAAGTCCTGCCGGAAAGATTTATGGGCAGACTGCTCTTCATTGTCTCGATACCCCTGCTCTTTCTGTGTCCTTTTGTTTCCGAGGGCCAGCACGCTTGGCAGAAACCGATTGCCCGGGAATTGGCTGAGGTCGAACGTATAATTGGCGAAGTCAAGGAGACCCAGCCTTCGCGAGATCTACGCATTGTTTGGGTTTGGGATTTCGATAAGAACCATGCCCCCGGGTTTCATGAGTACGTCAAGGCCCGCGACCTTTGCTCAAGATTGCTGAAACGAGTGCCTCGGGTAACCGTGGAGAGCGCCCATCAATTTCCGACGGCAAAGCAATGGGAATCCGCCGACTTGGTCGTGTTCTATTTGCAAATGCAACCCATGAAGCCCTCGCAGTTCACCTTGATGGATGCTTTTCTCAAACGCGGCGGAGGACTGGTGGCGATTCACGGTGCCTTTATACAAGGACCGATTGGTTCCAAGATCGCGAAACGCTTCGGGTTGGCTTGGAAGCCAGGCAAGACGCGTTGGGGAGTGTTGCCGATGCCCAGTTCCGTGGACTCCAGTCGCAAGCATGGCATTTTCGATGGGTTTCCGGACAAGCTGAATTTGGTGGACGAGCATTATTGGGGATTGGATGGAAATACGAATGAACTCACCGTTCTCGCCACCTCCGAAGCAGGGCCGCAAAAGAGATCCCTGGGCCCACCCAAGGCCAGTGAACTCGATGGCAAGCGTTGGCCTCTCTTCTGGACCAAGGAAATCGGAAAAGGCCGCGTATTCGGTTCCATACCGGGACACAACCTCTTTACCTTCAACGATCCCTATTATCGAATCATCCTGCTTCGTGGAATGGCATGGGCAATGCGTGAAGCCTTCGATCCATTCAAGCCCTTGGTGACTCACGAGGCCTTATTGAAGTCAGGCGATTCGAAACAGCTTTCAGGTCAGGACAAATCCAACGGCGATTGGCCCACCTACAACCAAGGACCCGAAGGTTGGCGTTTCAATGCCAATGAAAAGACGCTTTCACCGAAAAATGCCGAGCAGTTGGAACTGAAGTGGCGCTTTCCACCCAAAGGCGCTGAAAAAAAACTGGGAATGGTGAGCGCGACTCCCTCGGTGGTGAATGGCCACGTCTATTTCGGAACAGCCACTTTGCCGCGATTTTACAAGCTGAAACCCAATGGTCAGATTGCCTGGGTATATGAACTGGGCGATGAAGCGCGCCTGAAACTTTACCGTGACATGGAAAAGCGAGGGCTCATTCCTCGTGGTGGGGTCTACAGCTCGGCTTTGGTGACGAAGTCCTCGGTTTACTTTTCCGACGTGAAAGGAGTTGCCTACTGCTTGGATCGCGCAACGGGAGTGGAACGCTGGAAAGTCGACAGTCGAGTCGATGGATTTCCCGGGGCTCATCATGCCAACGTCATGATGGCATCCCCTGTGTGGGCGGATGACAAGGTGATCTTCGCTGGTGGAGCCTTGGAGCATGCCCAGCCTCGTTTTCCGGGATACGAATGCTGTTATGGTCGAGGTTTCGTGATGGCTCTCAACCCGAAGAACGGTCGCATTGTATGGAAATACGACGTCGGTCCGCCACCAATCAAGTTCAACCCGCCCATTACCATGCGGACGACTCGTGGAACCCATGTTTTCAAATATGGGCCATCCACCAGTTCGGTTTGGAGTACGCCGTCCTATGATCGCGAAACCCAAACCATTTTCTTCGGTACCGACATTCACAATTCACCTCGCAAACCGACCGCGGACGATCCACGCAACTACACCGAGCACTCCGCTGCAATCATCGCCGTCGACGCCCGCAACGGTCATGAAAAATGGGTTACCCAGTTATCCAAGCACGACGTCTGGAATCACACCATGCCCGGTTACGATCCCAAGACCGGTTTCAAGGACCAAGCGGTCGGCGACACTCCGAAGATCATGACCATTCAAGTGGATGGCGCTAAAACACGCGTCGTGGGAGCTGGTTGCAAGAACGGTGGATTCTACGTTCTTCGTCTGGACGATGGCAGTATTCTCGGTCACACCCCGATCTACCGTGGCCCTCCCATGGAAAACCCCAAGGTACACCCGAGAACCTTGGCCTTGCCAAGCACCGTAGGCGGTTTGCAAACGGGATGCGCCACCGATGGCCAATCCGTCTTCGTGAATGGTTTGGACGTTATTTACAAGGGGACCCATAGCCCCAAGCGCCTTACTCCTCCGACTGGTGGACGGGTGACCTCCATCAGCGCCGACGTGAAGACGGAGAACTGGAGGCATGAACGTCCCAAGGTGCCATGGGTCGGAGGTACCAAGGAGAAGCCACTTTTTCGCAATACCGGCGACCCTGTGGCATCCGGCATAGCGATTGCCAATGGTTTGGCCTTTTTCACCACTTTTTCCAGCAACAAGCTCGTTGTCCTAGATGCATCGTCGGGTAAATCCTTGAAGGAAATCTATCTCGGTCCGGTACTTGCAGGGCCTTCCGTCTCGCGTGGTCGCGTCTACGTCGGTTCCGGCAACACGCATTTCATCCCTGATCCCGCAGAGGCTTATTTCCCCAAAAGCCCGACAGGCGTTCTTCGCTGCTTTGGGCTCCCGGGAGAAGACGAGGTCAGTCGAATGGGGGGGGGAGACGAATGACGTGATTTCTGCGACAATTACGTAACTGGTAGTAAACTTGGGCTGTATGATAATAGGGCAAACTCCGGATCCCGTAATCTCGAAACACAACACCATGAATAAATTGTCGATGGACAGCTTCGCGCGAGCTCTGCTTGCATTTGGGCTAGTGAGTTGGATGAGCATGGCTTCAAGTTTTGCCCAGGACGGCGAGACAAAGGCACAAGCTCAAGCTCGTGAATACCCCCCGTTGCCGGATAGCCTCGAGCGACGCCCTGTTGTTATCTGGAGCGATGGCACGCGCATGGCCGGTGATCTCTATTATCCGAAAAACCGCAAACAACCGGAGACCAAACTGCCTGTCATTGTCTTTGCCAACGGTACCGGCGGCGCCAAGCGAAAGTTGCCTGCCCGGTTGGGGCTACTCTTTGCGGAACAAGGCTATGCCTTCCTTGCCTTTGATTATCGAGGTTGGGGGGAAAGTGACAGCAAGCTGACTTCACTCGAACCGTTGCCCACCCCCAATGAGAAAGGCGAGGTCACGGTCAAGGCTCGAGCCATCCGCTGGCAGGTTGATTTTGCCGACCAAGTGGAGGATATTCGCAACGCCATGGCCTTTGTCGCCGGCGAACCCGGACTGGATTCATCGAAAATCGGACTCCTAGGCACTAGCTATGGTGGCGGTCTCGTTACTTGGGTTGCCGCTCATGAACCAAGGGTCAAATGCCTCGTCATGCAAGTTCCCGGCATGGCGGCGGGGCGTTCGGGCAAGGATCCGCTGCCTCCTTATGCCCTTAAAATCAAGCAGGCCCGGGGAGAGACCGAACCTGTCCCGGACAAGACACAGCGCCGAGGCAAGAAAGGTTCTCGCTACCATCACATGCGATACAATACCACCAAGAGTATCGATTATTCCCCGATCGGCACTGCTGCGAAAATCAAAGTCCCCACCCTGATCATAGACGTGGAGAAAGACGAGCTGCTCAACTACGAGAGAAACGGCAAGCGAGTGGCGGATATCCTCAAGGGCGAGGGAAGCGTAGTGAAACATCATCTACTCAAAGACGCTACCCACTACAGTATCTACAAAGAGCATTTGACGGAAGTGTTGAAGATTCAAATCGACTGGTTCAATCAATACCTCAAAGAATAATTGGAATACCCTCGTTTGCGAAATGCCCTGCAATCATTCAATCTGCGTACGTATTTCCCAAGGAGCTGCCTTGGCTGCCCTCTGTGGCTTGTTGCTGGTTGGGTGTTCGCCTGCCAAGTATCGGCAGGCGGCTGATGACGAAGTATATAAAATCCTCGGTGACCGCAGTGAAGCCATATTGGGACTTCGCCAGGATCATTCCATCGATACGCCTTCTTCCTTGCTTGAACCCGACGACGTCAATGGTTCGGGAATACTCTCCGATCGCAACCAGACTGGTCAGGATAACCTGCTCACTTTGAAGGATACCTTGAACTTGGCCACCAAGGCCAATCGCTCCTACCAGTACAACCGTGAGAAACTCTATTTACAGGCATTGTCGCTGACTGGCACGAGGCATAAATTCGCCTTTAGGGTCACTTCAGCCAGCGCTGATTATGGCTTTGCCCGTGACGATGACGGCAAGGTCAGCAAGGAATCGGATGCAGATGCCTCGGTCAGCAAGTTGTTGAAAGCCGGCGGTAGCCTGACCGCATCCTTGGCCAACGACTTGGTTCTCTATTTCGACGGTGAACCTAGGGTTCCCTCGCTGAGCTTGAGCTTGACCAAACCTCTTCTCCGTGGAGCCGGCGCCGACATCGCCACGGAGATTCTCACCCAAGCCGAACGCGACGTGGTGTATGAAATTCGGGATTTCAGTCATTTCCAGAAGGAATTTGCGGTCGATGTGGTAAACGATTATTTCGATCTTTTGCAGCAAGGTGAAAGCTTGCGTCTTTCCTATAACAACTACACCAACCGGACTTTCTTTCGCAAAGAGATCGAGGCTCGGGTGAAAGCGGGCCTTGCGGCCGAATTCGAGGCCAAGCAGGCCAAGCAAAGCGAATACAGCGCAAAGTTGGCCTACGTCGGAGCCATAAACACTTTCCAGAACTCGTTGGATGACTTCAAGCAGAAGTTATCTCTGCCCTTGGGTTCTGGCGTTCGCTTGGACTTCAAGGAGCTCGACAGGCTCAAGGAATTGGGATTGCCCGAGTTGCCGCTAACCGATGCCACGGGTTATCGCTTGGCCACGGCAAACCGTTTGGATATATTGAACGTCGTCGATCAGTTCGAGGATTCAAAACGCAAGGTCAAGGTGGCCAAGCAGGATTTGCTGCCTGGTATTTCCCTCGTTGCCGACGCTTCCCTCAAGGATCAGTTTTATTCCTCTTTCGCACACGAGGAAAACACCCGCAGTGGTGGCCTCAAGATCGATCTTCCCATCGACCAGCTATCGGAGCGCAATGCCTATCGTTCGAGCCTCATTGCCTTTGAGCGCCAAATGCGTTCCTTGGCTCAGGAACTCGACAGTCTCTTGGATGGCATCCGGGCAGGGGTCCGAAACCTCAAGCTTCAACGACAGAACTATTTCACCGAGCTCGAGGCTCGCAAAAACGCAGAGGAAAACCTGCAGGCTACCCAACAGCGCTTGCGAGTCGGTTTTCCCGGAGTCCGAACAAGGGATATCATCACGGCACAGGATGCTCTCCTGCAGGCCCAGCTTTCCGTGTCCAAAGCCAACGTCGGATACCACAAAATCCGCTTGAAGCTCCTGAAGGACCTAGGTATCTTGGATACTTCTCAGAATGAATTCTGGTTAAAGGAAATTCCCGTTCTCGGCGCGATTCAAGTACCTCCTGTGCCCCCCGGTGGTGGACTGGACGCCGTCGTTACTCCTGATGACATCTTGGGCCAGCAACCATGAGCGCCGATTTCGCAGAACCTTCTTTCAGCAAGGCCAAACGAGGCTTCTTTTCTCGTTACATGATACTTGCAGTGATCATTGCTCCCGCCATCGCAGTTTCCGCGATTTGGTATTTTTATTTTCGAGGCAATGGGCAAAATCCCGACCCGAATAGTTATCACGTCGCCAAAAAAGCGGATTTTCTGGTTACGGTTAAGCTTACGGGAACCTTGGTTGCCACCGACGTCGTGACCCTCAAGTGCGAATTGGAGGGCGAAACCACCATCCAGTCGATTATCGAGGAGGGAACCCCCGTCAAGGGGAATACCTCTTATGAGATTAAGGAGGGCGATACCCTGGCCTCCATTGCCGAGGCTCAAGACAAGGATGCCCTTGTGATCCAAATCCTCAACGACGACTTGAAGATTGATTGGGATCACTTGCCCGTGGGCGAGGAAATCGTGATTCCCGGCGATCTCTTGGTGGAACTGGATCCCCTTCGTTTGCGTGAACGCATCAATACGCAGGAAATCGCGGTGCAGCGCGCTCAAAATGCCCTGAATCGTTCCATCGGTGATTTGGACACATTGAAACTGTCCACTGCCTTGTCTATGAAAGTGGCCGAAAACTCTCTTGAAAACATGGAGAGAGAGTTGAAGGAAACCCGCGAAAGCACGATTCCGAATTACATCCAGAAACTCGAGGGCCAGATCGCCAATTTGGAAAAGGACGTCGTTTTGGCGGAGAAGAACCTCAAGGCCTACACTGAATTGGAAAAGGCCGGCTTCGTTTCCAACGTCGAGGTTTTGCGTGAAGAATCCTCTAAATCAAAGACCTTGCTTAATATCAAAATTGCGAGAGCCCAACTAGAGGCCTACCTGAAATACGAACAAGTTTCCTTACTCAACAGCAAGTCGCTGGCAGTGGACGAAGCCAAGGTCAATATCGAGAAGACCAAGGTGAAAAACAAGGCGGACCTCAGCGATGCCAATTCCACCGTGATGACGGGAGAGAAGACCTTGCAATTGGAAAACGACAAGCTGCATGACCTCCGTGAGCAAATGGCCAAGACCAAGATTTACGCTCCCCAAGACGGCACCGTGGTCTATTGGTCCGCAAAATGGGACAGAGGCGCTCCCATCACCGATGGAGCCCGCGTCCATCGTGGGCGCAACCTCATCAAACTTCCCAGAAACAATTCCCTAAAAGTTGATCTAGACGTTCCTCAGGCCAAGCGCTCGCAATTGAAACGTGGAATGAAAGCTTGGGTGCAGGTGGAAGACGTTACCTTGACGGGTCGATTGTCCATTCTCAGTACCAACGTAGATACGAATCGTCGCGGTCATACCGACAAGTCTTATTTCAAAGGAGAGATTTCACTCGACGACGTCGATACCTTGCCGGATGCAGTGTCCGAGGGTATGTCCGTCACGGTTGAAATCAAGGTGGTCAACTTGGAAGGCAAGAACCAGCTCATCCGAGTGCCTAACCAATGCGTCATCACACGCATGATCAGCGAAGACGTTTCGGAAACGGGATGTTGGGTGCTCAACCAAGACTCGAACAACCACGAATGGAGACCCGTTACGATCGAGTATAGCGATGAGACTTTCATTGCGATCAAGGAAGAAACCGATCTTTCCCGCGGCTTGCGTGAAGGTGAACTGGTGCACCTTTCCCCCTTGACCGAGGTCGATAATCTCAACCTCGAGGAAGGTGTGACGAGTAAACCTTCCTTCGACAAGGAAGATTCTTCGGGTAACGGGGGAGGCAAGGGCAAGGACGATGGCGCCTAACCCCATCTCCTTTCATCGTATTTGCACCCTGATCATCGCTTTCATACCCCTTGGAACTAGACCCAGATGACTGAGCCCAACATCATCGAGTTGCGCGAGCTCGTAAAGGTGTACGACTTGGGGTTGGTGCAAGTATCCGCCTTGACCAGCCTGGATTTCAAGGTCGAACAAGGGAGTTACACGGCCATTATGGGACCTTCCGGTTCGGGGAAGTCGACCCTGCTCAACATCCTTGGTTGTCTCGATCGTCCGACCTCCGGTTCCTACCTTTTGGGTGGGGAAGACGTGGCTCGCATGTCGGACAACGAACTCTCTCGTATTCGAGGGACTCGCATAGGCTTCATTTTCCAGTCCTACAACCTGATCGAGCAACTCGACGTGGTGGAGAACATCCACCTGCCTTTGTTTTATCAAGGCAAGGACATCAAGGGAAACCGAGAGCATTGCGTGAAATTGGCCGACAAGGTCGGTTTGGGGGATCGACTGGATCACAAGCCTCTGGAGCTTTCCGGGGGGCAACAGCAACGCGTGGCGGTGGCTCGGGCTCTTGTCAACGATCCGCTCATGTTGCTGGCCGACGAGCCCACTGGCAACCTCGACACCACTACCGAGCAGGAAGTATTGAACATTCTGGACGAATTGCACCACGAGGGTCGTACCTTGGTCGTTGTCACTCACGATGACGCCGTTGCCGAAAGAGCGGAGCGCGTCATCCACCTGAAGGATGGAAGAATTGACCGCGACGACTGCCGATCGCCGACGAAAAGTCACTAACTGAACAGCTTGGCCATGCGCGGATTGTCACTTCTTCGTATTGTTCAGGCGGGTGTCAAGAGCCTGCTGATGCATAAGTTGCGCAGCATGCTCACTATGCTGGGCATGATCATCGGGGTATGGGCGGTGATTGCTTTGGTGGCTATCGGGGAAGGGGATAGTAGAGATGCCTTGGAGGCATTCAAGGCGTTGGGAACGAACAAAGTCATTATCCGTAGTTCGAAACCTGTGTCCGACAAACTGCAAATTCAGGGCGAGATGCAGTGGGTATCCTACTATGGTCTCACGAATGCCGATGCCGCCCGTATCTTGAAGACGGTACCAAGTGTGAAGAGAGTGTTGCCCATCCTGATTCATCGCAAGAACGTGATGCACGGCAATCGCAACGTGGATTGTCAACTGATCGGTACTTATCCACACTATCCATCCTTTACTGAGTCTCGCATTGTTCGAGGACAGTTTCTTAACGAAATGGAGGAGGCTCGACGGGAAAATTCATGCGTTCTCTCTCTCGATTTGGCCGAGAAATTGTTTGCAGGCGAAAATCCGCTGATGGAAAGCGTGATCGTGCAAGGTTTTGAATCCTCTCAAGTATTCAAGGTGAAAGGGATTTTGCAGGAAAGAACCACTTCCGAGAAATTACCTCAAAAGGGCGATTCCTTGGGAGAGACGATTGCCGCCAGCGTTTACATACCATTATCCACATTCAAGGCTCTTTACGGTGTCAAGAACGTCGATCTCAGCGTGGGCAGCGTCTCTTCCGAAGTGGTGCATCTCACGGAAATTCGGGTGGAATTCGATTCCGCCGATGAAGTACTTGCCGCAGTACCTAAAATCCAGGATGCGCTCGACAAGGTGCGCAAAGGGAAGAAGGACTACGAGATCATAGTGCCTCTGAATATGTTGCGCCATCGAAGAGCTCAGTTAGCTCGCGATGCTCGCACTTTGATGTCGGTTGCCTGCATCTCGCTCTTGGTCGGAGGCATTGGCATCATGAACATCATGTTGGCCACGGTTACGGAGCGAACTCGTGAGATTGGCGTGCGGCGAGCCCTTGGAGCCACTCGCGGTGACATTACTCTACAGTTTCTGGTGGAAACACTTATGCTGTGCTTGATCGGCGGTGGCATCGGTGTGATAGGAGGCTGCGCATTCGCGGCCATTCGACATTATGCTTGGGCGCATACTACGATCGTGACCGAGTGGTCCGTTCTCTTGGCCTTTGGCCTATCCGTTTGCATAGGTCTGGTTTTCGGTATTTACCCAGCTCGTCGAGCGGCTCGACTCGATCCTATCGAAGCGCTTCGTCATACCTAGAAAATGCCTTGGATTTCTTTCATGCGCCTCTTGCAGGCAGGATTCAAGAGTTTGCGACTGAACAAACTCCGGAGCCTGCTTACCATGTGCGGTCTCGTCATCGGAGTCTGGGCTGTCATTGCCTTGATGGCTGTTGGTGAAGGCGCCAGTCACGATACGCAGGAAGCGTTCCAAAGCCTAGGTGCGAAGAACGTAATCATCCGCAGCTCCAAACCTCCATCCATGCGGGAGCAAATGCATGGGAATTGGGAAAGTTTCTTTCGGCGCTGGATGGCGTTTTACGGGCTCAAGAGCACGGACGCCACGCGGATCAAGGATACTATACCCGGCGTGCGAAGAGTGTTGCCCATGATCACCAAGCGCATGACTGCCAAGCATGGGCGTCGAGAAGTGGAATGCCAACTCATCGGTACCTTTCCCACCTACCTTGACTTTACGCATGCCAAATTGGTGGCCGGACAGTTTCTCAACGAGGCGGAGGAAAACGCCAAGGCATCTTCCTGCGTCATTACCTTGCAGTTGGCCGAACAATTGTTTGCGGGCCAAAACCCTCTCATGCAAAGCATCGTGGTCGGGGCCTACGAATCTTCTCAGGTGCTTCGCGTGAAAGGCATTATACAAGAACGCGTGGATGCTGACAAACTCCCGCAATTACCCGATTCCATGGGACAAACGATTGCTTCCAACGTCTTCATTCCACTGAGCACCTTTCGGTCTTTGTATGGAGTGAAGAACGTGGACCGGAGTGTTGGCAGCCTGACCTTGGAGGCCGTGGAATTGTCGGAGATTCGCGTGGAATTCGAAGACGTCAATGAGGTCATGTCCTCCCTGCCTCTCATAAACGAGGCCTTGAAGACGGGACGCGATGAAATCGACTTTGAAATCGTGGTGCCGATTCGAGAAATCATCGCCTTGAAGAAACAGAGGGAACGCGACACCAGGTTATTGTTGTATATTGCCTTCATATCTCTGCTTGTGGGTGGCATAGGCATCATGAACATCATGCTGGCCACGGTTACCGAGAGAACGCGCGAAATCGGCGTACGCCGGGCATTGGGCGCGACTCGTGGAGACGTTACGCTTCAGTTCCTCGTTGAAACTCTCATCCTTTGCTTGCTCGGTGGTGGTGTCGGAGTGCTCGGCGGTTGGTTGTTCGCTTTGTTTCGCCACCATGTCATGGAGACGACGACTATCGTGACCGAATGGTCCGTCTTGTTGGCCTTTGGCCTGTCCATGTGCATCGGGTTGTTTTTCGGTCTGTATCCTGCTCGCCGAGCCGCTCGTCTCAATCCCATCGATGCCTTGCGGCACGTTTGAAGCGCATTCGCTCCATCGATTAGGCCCTTTCCCACTAGCGGTTTGCAGGAGGGCGCCCCCATTTTATTTCGCTCGTTTCCGGAACTCCAGCATCGACAAGTAGTTGAACTGTTCCATGGTTGTATCCAGTTTCAATTCAACCCACCCAATCACTATGAAAACCTCTCCATGTCTCCTGCTCGCCTGTTGTGTCCTGCTGTCCTTTGGTTCTGCTCTAACCGCCAAACCACTCGTTTACAAAGGCTCCTCAGGCGTCGGCAAAGGAAAACATATCGTTTTCATTGCCAGTGACCACGAGTACCGCGGGGAAGAGACTTGCCCCGCCATCGCCCGCATTCTCGCCAAGCGTTACGGATTCAAGTGCACCGTGCTCTTCGGAGTGGACAACGATGGCCACATCAAACCAGGTTCCTCGAACATTCCCCACATGGAAGTGCTCAAGGATGCCGACATGATGTTTTTGTTTCTCCGCTTTCTCGCTCCCGACGATGCTACCATGAAACATTTTACCGACTACTTGGACCGAGGGGGACCGGTCCTCGGGTTGCGAACCACAACCCATGCTTTCAATGGCCTCAAAGGTAAGAACAGCAAGTACAACTACAATTCGCGGGATAAAAGCTATGACTGGGGCTTCGGTCGCCAAGTGATCGGAGAAACCTGGCGACCCCGCGAAGGCGCCGGGCATTATGGTCGCAACCACAGGTACAGTACGCGCATGTTCGTGGTTCCCGAGCAGAAGGATCATCCCGTGACTCGTGGCGTTACGGACATGCACGCCATGGCGGGGGCTTACAGCGCAGTCCCAATCGAGGGCTCCGTCATCCTCGGCAAGAACCAAGTGCTTGATTCCATGAAGCCCGATGGCAAGCCGTTGGCCGACAAACCTCCCAGTCCTTGCATTTGGGTACGTGAATATGAATCGAAGTCAGGCAAGAAAGGCCGTGTCTTCGCCAGTACCCAAGGTGGTTCCGAGGACATTATCAGTGAAGGTGTCCGACGCGTAATCATCAATGGCGTCTTCTGGTGCATGGGCTTGGAAGACAGCATCAAGGCGGACATGAACGTCGACTTCGTGGGTCCCTACAAGCCGACTACCTTCAAGTTCGGGGGTGGTCGCAAAAAGGTGAAGCCTTTGGACCTCGCCGGATGGGAAGGCCCGATCATGCCTCCGGCCAAGCCCTGACGCAGCTCAGCGGAAATCCAGAAACCTCACTATCGTCAAGGCAACCAGACGGGATCGGCCATTTTCGCGTTCATCTTTTCCCATGCGGCCTTGAGTTCCTGGAGCTTCTCGGGTTCCTTGGAGACTAGGTTGGTTTTATCCCCGAGGTCCTTTCCCAAGTCGTAGAGTTCCCACGAACCCACTGCCCGCCTTCCCTGTCGAAGTTGACCTCGTCAATCTTTCCAATGGAAAGGAATCTGCTCGATTGCATCTTGTCTCTTCCCTAATCCTTTGGGTCATGAAAGCGTTGATCTACGAAGAACCTTGGAAAATGACCTTGCAGGATTTGCCCAAGCCCGAGCTGCAACCTGGTGAGGTTTTGCTCAAGATGGAATCCGTCGGAATTTGTGGAAGCGACGTGCATGGGTTTACCGGTGAGAGTGGGAGGCGAGCGCCGGGCATGGTAATGGGGCACGAGGTGGTTGGCCGCATCGTCGAGCGCGCCGAGGACGTTAGCGAAAGGGCGATCGACCAACGAGTCACCGTGTTCAACGTCTTGTCCGATCATGCTCCGTCCCCGGAGGAGGGGGATCCGAGCTTTCTCAACAAGCGCGTCGTAGGGGTAAATCTTGGAACACGCGGAGCCATGGCCGAGTACTTGGCCTTGCCCGCCCGAAACGCCATACCCGTTTCCGAGGACATCCCTCCCGAGGTAAGCGTTCTGGCCGAACCGGTTGCGGTGGCTCTGCATGGCTTTCACCGAATCGAAGGAAAGGCGATTACCCCCAAATCGGTTGCCGTCATCGGTTCGGGGACGATCGGATTATGCGCCCTGCTGGTGGCCCGAAGTCGCTCCATCGAATCGGTTGTCGTGCTTGATCCGATCGGCGAAAAACTCGAAAGAGCGAAGTCCTTTGGCGGACAAACCATTCAACTCGATCCAGCGGACGACTGCAGTCAAATCTCTGGCAAGATAGAAGCCGAACTCGGCCACAAACCGGACCTGGTCATTGATGCCGTCGGCATCGAGGCCTCCTTCGACCAAGCCGTGGAAATGGTTGCCGAAGGCGGAGCGATTCTCCTCATCGGCAACTTGGCTCAAAAGGTGGATTTGCCGCTGCAAACCGTGGTCTCCAATGAAATTACCTTGGTCGGTACTTACGGCTTTGACTTAAAGGCTTTTGAGCAAGCCGTTGAGATCCTCCCCGGCATCCAGTCCGAGTTAGCCACCTTCATCGAGGGCCATTGCACTTTGGAGGAGACCCCTGAGGTATTGACCCAGTTGGCCAAAGGAGAGAGGCAGGCTCTCAAGATCGTCATCGATTTTGACTGAAGTTCCGACTTGTCGATGAACGGGTCCGCTTACTTTCCTAGTGAGCGGGCGTACAGAATGATCGAATCGATCTGTTCCTCGCTCAGGACACCGTCGTAGATCGGCATGCCACCTTCCCCGTTGACTGCCCCTACGGCCACCTTGGCCGGTGGGTTCAAGATCGATTCCCTTATGTAGGCTTCGTCGGCAACCACGACTTGGCCGGTCGTCAGTTTGCGCTTGGACCCAAAGAGCCCCAGCCAACTTGGCCCTGTTTTTCCTTCCCGGGAACCATCAATCGAATGACAGGCGACGCAACCGAGTTGGGCGTAGAGCGCCTTTCCTTTTTCGAGGCTTGGTTTCGCGGGAGGTTTCTTCGCTGGGGCCAAGCCGTCGACTTCCAAGTTTACTCGATTGTCGACAAATCCTCGTTCATCCAAGGCCAGTTTGCGTAGGAGATGAGCCGTGAGGAAGGTCTTGTTTTGTATAGGGGTATCGTCGGCTGCATTTATTTTGTATCCAACCTCAATTTGCATGACCTCCCGCATGTCGGGTACGCCAAGGAACACGGAACGATTGTCCTTGGAGGTTTTCACAGAAGCCACGGGCAGGGTTTCGGTGCCTTTCGTCCCATCCAGTTTGAAGTGAGGGGACCCGTAGCTTGGCGTGCGTTTGTAGTTCCAACGCCGCACCTCGTAGGATGAAGGCTTGGATGCGCTCTGGGGATCGAGTGGCGTGGCGAAACGGAGTAAAATGCCGCGTTTAGCCACTTGGGCATGAGTGGGGATGGTCCAAGAGTGATTGGGATTGGGGCGCACCCTGCCGAGGAAGGTTTTCCCTTTTGCCTTGGTCCCCCAGATATTGAAACCGGTCAGGTAGAGCAGACCGTCCGCCGGATTGATCGCTCCCTTGAGCAAGGGATCATCCAAGGCCAGGGGCAAGGGCGTGACGCCACCCTGGGTGACGAACTCGTTTACCTCAGCATGAATTTGAAAGAGGCGCGGCGGATTGAAAGACAGAAGGACGGGTTGCTCTGCAAGTGGCCCCATCTTGCTTTTTCGCATCCAGACAATGGCTGCCCCTGAACCGCATTCCTGGTGCGGAATCCAGGTGAGGGGAGGGGAAACGAGCCTGTCCTTGTCCGCGGGTTCGTTCGGATGCCCGTAAAAGGCTCCTTTTTGCACGAAGTCGACCGGGGTCGACGGAACGTAATGGCCTTGCTGGTCGCTGGCGGCGATTTGACCTGTCGCGGGATCGTAGCCCAAGTAGGGTTGGCGAAAGCCATGGGCGAGCCGGGTGACTTTTTTGCCGTCGGGGGATATGCGGAGAATGGCGCTGGACGACCGACCGATTGTGCTCCCTGTCTGTCCTGGTTTGCAGACAAGGAAACCACCATCCTTTTGCACTTCCAAGGCGGATGCGAATTCGCGGGTCTCGGCGGTCTGGTCGATTTGGGAACAAAACAGTTCATGGTAGTCGGCTTCACCATTGTCGTCTCGGTCTTGGAGACGCCACAGACCATTGCGGTCGAACACGAAGATTTCCTCCTCTCGCAGGCGAAGCCCCAGCGGTTCGTGCAAGCCCGATGCGAACCGTGACCAATGCACCTCCTTGGAACCGGGGCGCAGACCATCTCCGGTCCAGACGTCGCCGTCGAAGGTGACCAAGGCGACTCGCCCGTCCTTGAAGAAGTCAATGCCTGCGGCTCGGATTCCTCGCTTATAAGGATTTTCAAGCGGCAGGGGAATCGGTTCGAAATGAAGAGGGCCTCCTTCCTTCTTCTTGGCTAGGGGCAGCCTAACCTCTTTGTCCCAGCGCTTGGCAATGGGTTGGGCCGACTTCGGTGGATTCGTAGAGATGGGGAAAACAATGGATATCTTTTCCTGCTTGCTTGAGGCGGGCAGCAGGCACACGACATGGCCCTTTCTTAACTCGATGCTTCCTTTTCCTCGGCAAATGAACTTCGAGCGCTCGGCATCCACCTTAGCCAGCACTAGATAGATAGGTTTTTTGTGAGCGTCCACTTTCAGCCGACGGGTCAAACCGTCTTTCTTGAGACCGAATCTTTCCCTTATTCGAGTGTTGCCTACAAGGTATTCAATCTCGACTCCGGACCCAATGTCGATGCCCAGAAAACGAGCCTGCTCGGGGTGGATTCCACCTCGGCCCACTTCCGTTTCGGTGGGTGGGGGAGGTCGCCTGTCGGTGAAGTCGGGCGAGCCCGAGCCCGCTCCCGGATAGATGCCGTTTTGAAAGAGAATTTTCCCATTCGGCTTGGGAAGCGCTTTTTGACCTCCTCCCACCTTCTTTAGTTGGTAGGGGTAACTGTTGACCGACATGCTGGCATTTTCAAAAGGAACTTCCTCGGCTTTCCACGCTACCGCCACACGCAGTAAATCGAGGTCATAGGCCAGAAAGTGATCATCGCCCAAGGGAAAGACCAAGGCACGAGGCGTAAGGTTGTTTCCTGCTCCTTTTTCACGGACGTCCACGGCAGCCGAGAAAAAAGGAAAGTCCGGCTCGATCCATTGCTTCCAAGGAGGCGCAACAGCTATTTTTTTCTCCGCCTGAACGAAGATTGCGGTCAGCGGGTAAAGTAACGTAAGTATGATAAGGCGAACGAACATCGAAAGAATGGGTTTAAGGTTTTTTCTTCGTCACCCAGACGGGGGGGGCCAGGCCATGTTGCCGTCTTTCCTCGCGGCGGCGATGGCCCCATCACTTGTTCCGCAGGGACACCGCTCCGGCGTGGACGACACGGACTTGGTAAAGGGAGGTGCGCGCCGTGATGAAGAGGGTCTTGTAGTCCTTGCCGCCGAAGCAGACGTTGGCGGCGCCTTCGGGCACTTCGATGGTCTCAAGCTTTTTGCCTTTTACGTCGTAAACGTGGACGTGCCTGTGGGTTGTATAGAGGTGGCCCTTGACGTCCACCGCCATACCGTCGCTACCCTCCTTGATCTTGTACAACTGCTTGCCTAGTTTGCCGTTCTTAGTCACCTCGTAGCAGGTTATGCTGGCCGGTAACTTGTGGAAGGTTGGGTCGGGGTGACGTTTATTCCCGCCTGTGTCGGCTACGTACAGCCGTGATCCGTCGGGGGAAAAGACGATGCCGTTAGGCATGGCGAGGTCCTTGATCAGGACTTCCACCTTGCCCGTATCGGGGTCGAGCTTGTAGACCCAGTGGCCGGGGATTTCATGAGGGCCGCGCAAACCCCAGGGGGGGTCCGTGAACCAGAGGGTACCGTCTTTCCAGACGGCCACGTCGTTCGGCGAGTTGAAGCGCTTTCCCTCGAACTTCTCGGTCAGGACCGTTGCCTTGCCGTCCTTCCCGATACGGATGACGTTTCGGGCAGCGTGTTGACAGGAGATGATGCGCCCCTGTAGGTCGAGAATGTTCCCATTGGCTTGCTCGCTTTTGCGAAATACGGACAAGCCGTTCTTCTCGCTCCACTGCATGAGCTTGCTGTTCGGGATGTCGGAAAAAACGACCTTGTTTTGTTGTGGCAGCCAAACGGGGCCCTCGGTGAACTTCATGCCTCCGGCCAGTTTACTGACCTTGGCGCCGGGTTCGACGACGGAGGCGCCTTGGAGGGAGAGCGCTTGAAGCACGAGAGCGATGCAGAGGGGAAGGAGGACTCGATTCATTTTTTATTTTGGGTTGGATTCAGAAAATGGGCAGGATCAACTTTTGGCCATGCTTTTGTTCCTCGAAGGAAGGGATGCGCTCTTTGAGTGAACTGTATTTATGGATAAGAATATTTGGGGCTAATTGGGCTTTCGGCGCAGAAGGAAAGAACTGCAAATAACTAGCCCAATGGCAGATAGAGCGGCGATTAGACCGATGGAAATGGAATTGTCCTCCTCGGGTTCTACATGCGTTTCCGCAGTCTTCTTGTCTTGCGCCTTCGGGGGGGTGGGGGCGGAGTCGATTATTACGGAAATCCCTTCAAGGGGAGGAAGTTCTTTCTCCTCCACTATTAAATTACCAAGCATGTGATCGGCCCATTTCACGGCCATCAGCATATCCACTCCGGGATTCTCTTCCTTTACTTGGCAGGAACATGCGGCGCAAAGGTACTCAGAAGCCCCGAGCGTGTGTTCGAGCGTTATGTCCTCGCCAATCATGCCCTCGAGCACCCGGCCTCTACCGAATATGGGAATGGCGATGGGTTGGTCGGTAATCGAGCGCATGCGCGCACTGTGGTTCAATAGCATGGAGATGAAAATTTCCTCCGCCGGGTCCTTGCGTGAAACGGCAAACGTGGAAAAGTGAATTTTCAACGGCACGCTGGACCGTAGGACGTCATCCATGTCAATGGGGCCTTCGTCGGGGCCGGACCGTAGTTGATGGGCTTTCTCGAGAGGGATGATCCCGTCGGGCAACTTGGTTTTCTCGCTCGCTTGTGCAAGGAACTTCCGTAGGCGTTGTTCCGCTGCCCTGTCCAATGGTTCGTTTCCGCTTTGAATCAGGAGCCAGGCATTCGAGGTGCCGGCAAGCAGTTCGTCCCGGATTTTTTTGCGGAGAGGGGAGTCGATGATTGCTTTCGCGTTCGTGATCGTCAGCTCACCTGCCCAAAGCGGCTCTTCGATTCCCGTGGATGACGGATAATAGAGAGCGATCCTGGGAGGGTCATCCGGTTTAAAAGTCGAGGACTCCGCTTGCCATCGCGGATCCACGGAAGAATCAGATGAGAGATCGAGTTTGTGCAGAGCCAAGTTTGCCCCGGTTTCGAATAACGGATTCGCCGCTTCCTCAATGATTTTCAGGGCGCTTTTCCGTTCTTCGTCAAGCTCTCCCTGATGGATGACCACGGCATGATACTGGTCGGCCTGCCAGCGTTCGAGCGCATAGCGGAATACGGGAACTTGACAGGCCCTAGCTTGTTGAAGCAACGCCACCCCAACCAAGATGGTGAACTGGAAGAGAAATCTCACTGTGAAAATTCCACTTACTTGAAGCAGTGGATGTATCCTTTGTCGGTACTTACAAGCAACCGGCCATTGCTTATTGCCAAGCCATAACCTTTACCCTCGATCTTTGCCGACCATTGCTGTTCTCCATTGGACGCATTGTAGGCCTTGACGATTCCGTCCCCGCCCACGTAGAGGGTGTTGCCACCCATGGCAAAGCCGATCGGATGTTCGCAATGGGTTTTCCATTTGAAGGATTTAGGAAGGCTTGCAGTGATCCGCTGGACTCTTTTCCCAAGCTCGGCATGTTCTGCCTTCCAAGCCCGGTCTTGCTCCCTGCTCTTCAGTTCCTTGGCAAGGACCGCCTGTCTTGCGAGTAGCTGTTTTTGTTCCGCTTTTAGATCTGGAGAAGGGGAGGGATTGGTCTTCTCGGGATCTTCCTTCAAGGATTGGTCTTTCTCCTTGGTCTTCAATTCCTTGGCAATGGCCTCAAGCTTTCCGAGTAGCTTTTGTTGTTCCGCCTGGAGGTCGGCGGAAGAAGCAAGATAAATTGCTGCCTTCGAGGCTTGGGCTTTTTGCCTGCTTTTCATTTGCTTGGCGATTTTTGCCTGTTGGGAGAGGAGCTCTCTTTTTTCACCTTGAAGGGATACGTAGGAAATGCGGTCGAGGGCGGTTAAGTTCTCTCCCTGATGAAGATAGGCGTACCGTTTGTTTACGAGCATCCGGTTCGTCCCTTGGAAAGTGAGGAGGTGACTGCGTTTTCCGCCATCGGCGACGCGGAGTACTTGGTCTTTGGCCTTTTGGTTATGTGGGCCACTGATCAACTGGTCGTCTTCCGTCAGTAGGCAGTAGGTTCCCCCTGCGTCGGGTATGCTCCCCCGCCTTTTCCCCGTTGCTTTTTCAAACACCAGTGGGGCTGCTCGCCCCTGCGGGACGTATAGGCTGTCACTGGAAGCGAGCAACGCTCCCTGCAAGGTGACTTTGGTTTGGCTGGTCTCAAAGCATCCTGTTCCTTCCGGTTTGCCTGTCTTCGCATCGACCGCGCAAAGGTACGATGTTTCCCATGGGAGCATGGAGGCTCCAAAATAAGCGAGATTCCCCTCTATTAGAACCCCGGTGCGACAGGGCCATAAGGAAATCAGCTTCCCGTTACTCGGTGTGTGCCGCTTGTCCAGGATGGGCCGGTAGCGCCAAATCTCCTTGGCTGATTTTGCATCGATGCAGTACGCATGGCCGTCATCAGAGCCAAAATAGAGTTTGCCGTGCGCGGCGGCGGGAGGAAAGCGGACGGCTGAATCGGTGAAGAAAACCCATCGCTCCTTGCCGGTTTCCGCATCCAGGCAGTGGACTGCATTGTCGACCGAGGATCCGAAATAGACGTCCTTGCCGACCGAGGTCACAAAGAACGCAGGATCAAAATTCCGCATGGATTGCAGGTCTTTGTTGCCGGAATAAGCATCCCATTTCGCCGGTCCCGACCAAGCGGTCTGGGGTGGAATTGGAGACTTGTAAACCCATGTCTCCTTTAGCTGAGCGGGGAGTTGTTCGGCGCTTACCCCACTGCGGCGGTTGTCATGTCGGTAGGTCGGCCAGTCCTCGGCATGGACGACCGTCAGGCCGACAAGAAGAAACAGGGCTAGCAACTTGCCGGTCATTCTTGCTCCTTGCTCTTCTTGGTTTCCTTTGCCTTCACACGCGGGCGGAAGGCGAGGGAAGTTTCCATCCATCCTCCGCAGGAGCAGCCGCCGCCTCCCTCGGGGACGAGAAGCATTCCGGCCGCAGGGACCACACTCAGCCAGCAGCTAGGGCGTAGTCGGTTCCAAGTAGTCACTTTTTGTGTCTCTTGCCCCCACATGGCAATCTGTCTGTCATTTCCGCGATAGATCAGCGCGTCCTTGGTACCGACGTAAGTGTGGCATCCGGATCGTTTGCCAATCTGGTTGATCACCTTTTTGCCAGTTTTGAGGTCGAAGGCGGAGGGCTCGAGGAACAGGCGATCATTTACGGCGACCGGATGTTGCATATGTCCGCTATGGTGGTCGTTTGGCCAATTGTTGACCGTTTCCCATTGTTGCTTTCCCGTCTCCAAGTTGTAATTGTAGAGATGGTACTTGCCGCTGGTCGATGACTCGATCACGAGCCCGTGCTCCGTAGCCATCATATAGAAGACAACCGTTCCGTCAGCGGTGTCGATGGGTTCTTCCCAAAGCTTTTTGCCGGTGTAGCCATCCAGGGCCACGAGGAACTGGTCTTTCCAGAGGTTGGGGCCATGAAGCCTACCGGTGGCTTGCTTGAGAATCTCGGGGTTTCTCGATTCCACAAAGAAAATCTTGTTGTCGCGAATCGAGATCGTGGGGTTGAGGACGGCTCCTCCTTGGTAACTCCAAACAAGCTTCTTGTTCGTCTTGTTGATGGCGAAGACTCCTTCGCTGCAGACTTTGGCAGCAGACTTTGGTTCCCTTTTGTCATACCACATGGCACCCCCAAAGAAAGCGGTATAGGAGCTGTTTCTCTTGACCGCGCTACCATAGAAAAGGTCGCCGTCTTGCGCGACGTATCCCCAGTCGTGAGTCTCTGCCGAGTAGGCGGATGGCATCTTGTGAGCCGCCCTGCGATGGCCGGTGGCGGCATCCACTTCCCAGCACCGGTCTTTTACTGCGACGAAGAGCGCTTCCCCATCCGTGCACCAGTTGCTGGCATCACGCGGCATGTTCACTCTCCGAAGGTCGGGTATTTCCAGACTCCACAACGCGGAGCCGTTGTATGCATCCAAGGCAATCATCCGGTTCATGCCTTGGTGAAACAGGCGCCCCCAAGAAGAAAGCGGAGCCGGCATCCGGGGGTTTCTATCAATACCAAAGTCGGCCCCCGGTCGCCCAACCCATTGCACCTCAAGGTCGGTGGTTGCGGTGGCCCCTCCCAATTTCTCGTTGCTGGAGGTGGTGTTGCCCGCATTGCCATATTGATGGGTCCATTCTCCACTGTCGGCTATTGGACCCGGTTCGACCTTGAACCATTTACCACCCGTAGCCCTTGTGTTTTTGACCTCATGATCCTTCAACCATTCGGCAATCCTATCAGGTGACGCTCCTGCCGTGGCGTTGGTCGGTTGTCCGAGGATGGCTACGCCTCCTCCCGGACGGAGCAGACGATTCACTTCACCGGCATTTCCGGGGCAGTCCTTGGTGTTCAGTATGGTTTCCGAGACCAAAAGATTGGCGATGTTCCCGGTGACCGGAAGTTCATCCAGACTATCGACGTAGCGGACGGATACACGGCTTCCATAGATACCCTTTTCGTATAGCCATTTGCGGGCTTTGTCTACGCGGTCCCGGTTGTCGTCGAACCCAAAGACAACCAAGTCGCTCTGCATGGCCAGTTCGTATGCCAGTTGCCCCGATCCGAAACCATAGACCACGCATACGCCACGGTTGACCTTGCTTTCCCGGATGATTTCCCCGGCCACTTGGCTCATCTGGGTCATTTCCTTTGCGGTTCTCCTGGGCATGGCGGGAACGGCAAAATTCATGCGCATGTCCAGTTCATAAGTTGCCCCCGTAGTTTTCACGCCCGATGATGCCACCATGGTAATCCGGTAGTGATACAACTGACCTGGTTCCAGCCCATCGATGGTCAACGAATGGTTGCGGGTTGGAGTGGTGCTTCGTACTTCGTGGCCCAGGTTGTCTCCAACGCCATAATGAAGGATGGCGCTACCGGGTTCGTCGCTTTCCCAGTAAACGGTTGCGGATCCCGGCGAGTCAAAGCGCAGATGCGGTTTTACACTGTAGGTCAGCCCTTTGGGGAAAATGGATTTCCCCTTGGCATGGAGCGCCAGGATTTCCGTTGGATCGAGTGTTTTCCCATAGAGTCGGGCACTGTGAACGGTTCCCTTCATGCGGAAGAATTCATCCTTATCACGGTAGGCTCCAACCGTATAGTAGGCTTGCTCGGGGTAGGCGATGTCCCCGTTGGCTGCGTTGCCGGATGCTTCTTCCACGCCATTCACGTACAGCTTCATGGTCTTTCCATCGTAGGTGCCGACGACATGGTACCACTTTTCCTTTTCAAAAGCTGCTCGGGAAGTGATTGTGTGGAGTTTCGATTCGTTTGAAACGGAAAGTACGAAGTTCTTCTCATTGTAGCCGAGAACCCATCCTTTTTCATAGGAACCATTGTCCTGAAAATAAGCGACGATTGCCCCCCAACGGATTCCCGTATCGAGCGAGACCCAAGCTTCCGCGGTTATGTTTCGGGATGGCAACTGGGCTGCGGTCATACCCGGGACGTCCATGCTGTTGTCTCCGTCGAGACGGAGTCCCATGGGCGAAGCCGCAGCTTGTTTCTCCAGTTGCCCTTTGAGGGCGCCGCGGATCGGGGTGATGGATTGGGCGGCAATTTTCTCTTGGGAAAAGGCCCAGTCATGGAGCGGAAGCGTTTCCTTCGCCCAAATGTCGAAAGGCAGCAAAAGGGAAAGCAGCATCGTGGCTCTCGCCAGTGAACTTCCTGTTACTTTGTGTATCATTCCAGACTGTTGTAATTAAGGGCTGTACTCGCTTTCGAGATCAATTCATTCCGCAAATCTTTAGCAGAGTTTCGTGTACGTCGAGATCATGTTGGTAGGACCATTCGAATTTCTTTTCACCTCGAATGACCTTCGCCAAGTCGCTGAATTCGGCTACGTAGCTTCGTCCTCCCTTGAGCTGTACCATTTGTGTGCCCTTCTTGTATTCCCCGCGGTCTTGGTCCAAATTCAGGATGAATCGGCCTGATTCCAGAGGTTGAATCTCCATACCCCCTTTGGTGCCGGCGACATTGAACCTCCGCCTTGGGGAACCAAAGGGATCATTGTGGTTGCAGCGCAGGTTGGCAGTGGCCTTCTCGTATTGAAGCACCGCCAGTTGGTTGTCGGCAAAGTCGTCGTCGTCCTTTTCTCGCGTGCGCAAGTTGAATCCGTGGACCGCCGTTGGTTTGCCCAAGATATGCATGGCGGCGTCCAGGATATGGCAGGCGAGCTCAAAGAAACCACCTCCGGGAAACGCAGCCAGTTCCTTTCGCATGGCGTCTCCGGCTTTCTTTCCCATCATGGCGTCAATCTCCATGATCTCGCCAAACCATCCCTCACGGATAGCCTTGAACATGAACGCGAAGGCGGAATTGTAGCGGAGCATATAGCCCATCTGTACCACGATGTTTTGCCTTTCGGCGGACTGCAGCAGTTTCTTGAAGGGCGCGAGAGATGGGCCGGCTGGTTTGTCCAAGTGGATATGCTTGCCTGCTTCGATCACCGGAAGAGCCGTGGTCACCAAGTCTTTCACACGGGTCTCGATCGCCACCGCTTGGAGTCCCTTTGCGCTCATGAGTTGGTCCATGGAAACGAAGTTCACCCCCTTGGCCCTTTTGCGAAGCGACGAGTCGGGTTCCACCACTCCGACCAGCTCATAGACCTCGGACAGGGACTGGATCGCTCTCAATTTTCCCGATGCATGGGGGTGGGCCAACCCAATTTGACCGATGCGTATGCGGGGTTGTTTCGCCTGAGCATAGCTATTTGCGGCAACTAGAGCAGTGGCTGAGCTTGCAATGAATTTCCTGCGCTTCATGACTGGACCAAGAGGTTGTGAGGTGAAGTGACCTTTGCCCACTCAATCGTTACGGTCAAGCCAAGTAGCCAATTTATCCTGCAGCTCTCGTAATACCTTGTTGTGGCGCTTGTCGCCGCTGAGGTCGTTCCTTTCATGGGGGTCTTTCTGCAGATCGAACAGTTGGTGACGGTCGAGGTGTGGATAATGGATCAGCTTGTAGCGCGTGTTCCGCACCATCCTCTGCTTGTCCCGAAAATATCCGTATATCTCGGAGTAAATGGCATCCTGTTTCCCTATGATGACAGGCTTCAGGCTTTTCCCCTCAACGCTCTCGGGGATCGCTATTCCCGCGAGGTCGCAAATCGTGGGATAAAGGTCCCGCAGGTAGCACAGAGCGTCGCTTCGCTTGCCTGCGGGTACCTTTGGACCCGCAATCACCAAGGGCACGCGAATGGTGTGCTCATACATGTTCTGCTTGCCCATGAGGCCATGGCTTCCCAAGGCCAGTCCGTGGTCGCTGGTGAAGATGACGTAGGTGTTCTTCAAGCGTCCGTCGGCTCGCAGTTGCCCGATAATTCGCCCCACTTGCTTGTCGATGTGGTCGATCACCGCATAATAAACGGAGAGCTCATCGAGAACGTCTTCCTTGGTCCGCGGCCACGGCAACAGCTGTTCGTCTCGCCCCTCGAAATTGCCATGGTCAAAGGGATGCCTCGGCAGGAAATTAGGCGGAAGTTTCAAATCGGCGGGCTTGTATTTGTCCTCATAGCCGGGAGGATAAATCAACGGATCATGCGGGCCGGTGAAATTGACGTGAAGAAAGAATGGTTTGTCTGTTTTACGCTTCAGGAATTTCAACGCGCCGTCCGCGACGTATTTGTCGGTCAATGGGGTGAGCCCGATTCCTTTGTCCAACTCCGGTTTGCCTTTTGCATCTTTGAAGGTCCAGTTGCGGTACCCGGTGACGGGTCGGCCCTTTCGTCCGAGAATGATTTCGCCTTTCTTCCAAGTGCCGCCGCCGCTGCCGAAGAGTCCTTGCGTTTCGTGATACCCCCGGGTCAGTGGTTTCCCGTCGTTCATCCATTTGCCGCTGTACCAAGCATGGTATCCGGAGGAAGCCATTGCTGTCGGCAGGAGTGTAAGCTTGGGATCGATGCGTTCTCCGCCCATTCCAAGAACCCCGTTGCGGAAACTGGAACACCCGGTGAGGATCTCCGCCCGGCTCGGCACACAGAGAGGATTAGCGCAGGTGGCCTGTTCAAAAGTCGTGCCCCACTTGACCAAGCGGTCCAAGTTGGGCGTATCGATGATTTCGTTGCCGAGGGACGCAATGGTGTCGGAACGCTGGTCATCCGTCACGATGAGCAATACGTTGGGCTTGGAACGAGCGTCCAATGCCATCAGGACAAACAAAGTGAAACTCAAGCCAAGGAAACGCTTCATCCTGTTTACGTAGAGAAGCTGATTCTTCTTACAGGCTTCCTATGCGGTCCCCTCACTTGCCTTTTAGTTGCGAGATGAGAAAGGCGGTTGGTGTCTCGTGCTTCACCTTGGCTTGACCCGGGTAGACGAGTTCGCAAGTTACTCCCTTCGTCTTGCAATGCTCCTGCAGTTTCACCCCGAAGTTCGAGGTGTGAGTGGGGTCTTTCTGGGCTTTGCCGATGGCTGGAGGAGCTCTGTAGATCAAGTACACTGGGGGATCGTCCTTGGACACCAAGGCGTAGGGTGAATATTCGGCGATCCAGGGCAGGATCTTTTCACGTTGCTTGAGGAAATCCGCAAAGGACCTCAACCCGAAGGCATGTCCGCCGTAGCGGCTGTTGGGTGTCCACTCCACCATTTGCTTCGGGTCGAGCGTTGTTTGCGCTCCGGTCACTGCGGCGCAGGACAAACGGGAGGATTCCCTTGCCACCGGGTCCTTGCTCTTGGGGTCGGCTAAGTCATCGTGAAAGGCAAGCCAAAGGCTGGAGCAAGCTCCCGCGGATCCTCCTGCTGCCCCGATCCGCTTCTTGTCCAAGTTCCACGCCTTCGCCTTGCTGCGGACGAATTGCAAGGCACGGGCGGCATCATGGAGTGGTGCCTTGACCGGTGGTTTTTCCGAACTGGTGACGTAGCGGTAATTGATCGCCACAACCGAGATGCCTGCTTTGAGCAAGGCATTGGGATCGGCGAATCGGTCCAATCGCTCCTTCGATCCTCCTTTCCATCCGCCACCGTGGATGACGAAGGCCACCGGGGTGGGCTCATCTGATTTCGCCTTCCAGAAATCTAGAACGTTTCTCTCGTGCGTCCCGTAAACGATTTCCGATACAGTCGGCTTGGGAACCGTGGAAGCATAGCCCGATGTTTTTTTCTGGGCATGAGCATGTCCGCACAGGAACGCTAGGGCTAATGGATAAAGGAATAACTTCATACTTTCTCTTGGAGTGAGGGGTGAGTTGTTTCAGACGAATGCTCAACGATCCATTTATCTCTTCAATCTATCCTTGGTACAATATATGGGAAGCTATTTCTGGGTTGCTCTTAATGGCTGGATTCATCCTGAAATTATTATTGCAAGCCATTTGCATTTAAGCCATTTTTTCCCCTTTATGCGTAAACAACGGAGATTAGCTTTGGCCTTTTTGGCCACGCACATCCTGCTGATTCTTTCGGCAGCTTCTCCTGATTTGCACAATGCGATTTTTCATTACGAGGAAGATTGTTCTCAGGGCTCCCACCACTCCCCCTGTCATTCTCATGGGAAGGAAGAAGGAGAGTTGCCGGAAAGCAAATGTCCGGTGGTTCTCTTCAGCGAAAGCTCAGAGCTTTCGCACTCCATTGTTTTCGTGCCCGACTCAGGGTTGATCGAATGCAAGATTCCGCTCCTCGATTCTGTTCCTTATGGCAACAGGGACAGGAGTAGTCCCTTTGATGCTAGGGGACCTCCTCTTTTGGGATAAGCATCCCTGGTCGCGCCGTTTCTTTTGGCGCTAACTTTACCCTAACCCTTTGAGGGAAGCCTCTACGCAGTGAGATTTCACTCGCCCGAATAACAAGTGGTTTCCCTGAACAATTAATTCCCAACTTATTATTATGAAACACATCACTATTACATTAATGATTTCCGCTTCTCTGGTTTTCGCCCAAGAAGAGAATGCGAAGAAAGACATCGAAGAACTCGATCCGCTTGTGG
>PBLJ01000056.1 GCA_002721705.1 Opitutia bacterium | reverse complement strand
TTGGCCTTCGCCCTGACCTTCGCCCTGACCTTCGCCCTGACCTTCGCCTTGGCCTTCGCCTTGACCTTCGCCCTGGCCTTCGCCTTGGCCTTCACCTTGGCCTTCGCCTTGGCCTTCTTCGCCAAAGTTATCCAAAGCTTCCGCTTGTTCGCCTATAGCTTGTTCCGCTGCTGCGAGTGCTTCACCAAAATTATCCTGAGGAAACGAATCATCGGGAGAGCCGTCCTCAGGGAATGCATCGGAGAAAGCAGGGTCTTCGGGAAACGTATCGGAAAAGGCCTCGGCGGCTTCCGCTAATTCGGCCGCCTGTTGGGCCGCTTGTTCTCCGGCTTGGGCTTGTTGTCCGGCTTCCTGAGCTTGCTGCTGAGCCTGCTGAGCCTGCTGGGCTTGTTGGGCAGCCTGCTGTTGAGCCTGTTGAGCTTGTTGCTGAGCTTGTTGTGCTTGTTGCTGAGCTTGTTGAGCGGCTTGCTGAGCTTCGGCATTTTGAGGTTGTTGGGTGGCCGCTTGTTGAGCCTGTTGAGCTTGCTGTTGAGCCTGTTGAGCTTGTTGCTGAGCTTGCTGGGCCTGTTGCTGAGCTTGCTGGGCTTGTTGCTGAGCCTGCTGGGCCTGTTGCTGGGCCTGCTGGGCCTGCTGTTGTCCTTGTTCAGCGGCTTGGGCGAACTCTTGGGCGGCTTCTTGCGCTTGCTCGGCGAAATTTTCAGCTGCTTCCCCAATTTCATTGAAGTCGGGTTGGCCTTGAGCGGCTTCTTCAGCTTGCTGACCTGCCTCCTGGAGAGATTCTTGTGCTTGCTGACCTTGCGGGTTTTGCTGGGCGGCTTGGTCAGCATCGTTACCTTCGGCAATTTCTTGCGCGTCTTGAGCCAAGTCTCCCAATTGCTCTGCCAATTCGGCGTTTTGCAATTGCTGTCCCGCTTGAGCAACTTCCTCTTGAGCCGCTTGCTGGATATCTTCAGCTATATCGCTCAAGGCTTCGCCGGCTTCCTCATTGCCTTGTCTAGCTTCGTGCCGCGCAGCGCGAGCGATGTCTTGGCTGGTTTCGAATACGTTTTCCCCTACTTCCTGTTGTTGTTTCTGAGCCTCCGACAAAGCGGCAGCGTCAGGGGATGCTTCACCACTTAATTCTGCGAGAGCTTCTGCCAACTCTTGTGCTTTATTGGCTAGCTCGGCGGCCTTTTCCGAGGCAGCTTCAGCTTGTTGTTGAGAGCGAGCGGCTGCTTGCTGGGATTGGCCGACCTGCCATTTTTTAAGATTTGCTCTTTCCTCGGCGAAGTTTGCGTTTTGCTGTGCTTCGTTGGCTTGAGCCTGTGCCTGTTCGGCGGCCTGATTCGCTTGGTTCGCTTGGTCGGTCAATTCATTGGCTTGCGCCTGTGCTTCCTCGAAGGCTTCCTTGGCTTGTTGGGCTTTCTCTTGGGCGTCCTGTTGCTCATTTGGCTTGGCGAAAGCGGCTGCCTCGGCGGCTTGCAATGCTTCCTGCAAGGATTCAGCGGCTTCTTGTTGGGCGGCTTCGGCTTGTTGGGAAGCAGCATTGGCTTGCGCTTGGGTTTGTTCAGCTGCCTGAGCGGCTTGTGCAGCCGCTTCCTTGGTTTGCGCTGCTTGCTCCTTGGCTGCTTCGGGGGAAAGCTTTGAAATAGCTTCCGCTACGTCGGCTGCCTCGTTCAAATCTTCCGCCTCTTCTCGAAGTGGCTCGACCAAATTTTGAGCAGTTTGGGCCAAGGCAGCGGCAGTTTCCTGGGGATTGGATCCTTGCCTGGCATCTTCGGCAAGTTCCAGCAACTCGGCTCTCGCCTCGATCAATTCCTCCACTGCTTCGCCGGCTTTTGCTTGAGTAGCCGCTTGCGAAGCTTGCTTCACTTCACGATCGGCCAACCTCTTGACATCGAGAGCAAGGGCGGCCAATTCCTTTGCCAGTTCTTTCTTTTCATCCACGATGTCTTGATCATCGTTCTCCACCTCTTGGGCGATCTCGCTTTCTTTTTCGGCTGCTGCTTCCAGATCGTCCTGGGCTTGATCTATGGTGCTTTCGGTAATTTCCGAGAGCTCCTTTTGCATGGGTTTGTTTTCGACCAATTCCTTTTCCAGCTCGGCGAGGAGTTCTTGCGGTGAAAGTTGAGCCAATTCGGCAAGGCGTTCAGCTTGGTCGAATTGTTCGTTGAGTTGATCCTCTATGCCGAGTTCTTTTTCACCTTCCCTGAGATCCTCTCTAGTATCAGCGACGTCATCCCCTTTTTCGACTGCCTCGAAATGGTCGGCGATGAGGTCCAGTACTTCGGCCAGTTCACCTTGGCTTTCGGCGGCTTTTTCAAGATTGCCGTCCAACCCCGTCTCATCGGTTGTCTGCAAGGCATCGGCAATGGCCTTCTCGGCGGAATTTTCCTTGTCTTGGACGAGAGCCGCCGCGTCGTCGGCGTCACGAGCAATGGCCCGACCTTCCTTGTCCAGAACGTTTTGCACGTTGGCTTCTTGGCGAAGGAAGGTGTTGAAGTCCTTTATCTCCTCACCGAGCGCCTCCTGTTGGTTTTTTAATTCAGCGGTCGCCGGTCGAGCTTCGTTGTAAGGTGTTTGGACGATCGTTTCCGTTTGTGTTTTCGCTTCACGCGCTTTTTCCGCAAGCTCTCGGGCAAGTTCGCTCAAGCTGGGGGAGAGCTTATCCAGTTCTTGACGAGCCTCCAAAGCCGATGGCTTGAGTAACTGCAACACTTGTTGAAGTTCGGCTTGAACGGCTACTAGTTCCTTGGTTGAGGCTTGGGGAGACCTATCCCTTTCAAGCACTCTTCGTCGCATTTCCTCGTCGATGGCCTTGGTATGGTTTTTGTTGGCCAAGTCCCTCAGAATTGCGGCCGCTTTTGCACGGTCCTCGGCGGATCCTTTCAATAAATCCGCTGGAAGAATTTGGATATTTCGGGCTAGTGTTTTCCAAGGAGCGACGGCAGCCGCCCAATGACGGGCTCGCTCCCCGCGGTTGCTGGACTTAAGTAATTCCCATCTTTCCTTGTTGGAAAGAGTGGACGTAAGCTGGATTGCCTCCACCACGTCGTGATAGGTTTCGAGGAAGCGAATTAGGCTTGCGATCTTCTGAATCTTTTCGGCGTTGCCACTTGGCTTGTCTTCGCGTTGTTGGCCTTGGAAAAGGATGAGTATTCGATCAAGAGCTCGCCCGGCTTGGCCCAAGTCCTTGACGTAGGCGGAGTCGGCTCCCTTCCTGTTTTCCTCGATGCTGGCTCGTGCTTTCAAGCCGTTCACGATGGCTGGCCAGTGATGCGTTGCCATGACCCTGTCATTGTGAACGCTGCCTTCGTCTCGGTTTTTTTCCAATCGATCGACCTTTTGGGTGAATTCATCCAGGTCCAGCCACGATTTACGTACGTTGTAATAGAGAGCTTCAGCCTGTTGCTTGAATGCGTGTTGGGCGTCGTTCTTCAAGTTGTTGTGAGAGTAATTGTAAAAGGATTGCACCTTGTTGCTCCAGTCCTCGATGTGCTTGGCCAACTTGGGCTTGTCCGGTTGGTCGGTTTCGATTGCGGAGCGGAGGGCGTCTGCCTCCCGTTTTACGTTTCTCATGCCCTGTGCAATCCGCTCGTTTGTTTTCTCAAAGAGTGTCTCGACGACTCGCCATTGATTGAGAGCCATACTTTGGCGACGTGCCACTTGCTTGAAATTGTAGTCCTCCCTCTTGACCAAAGCCGCAATTTCTTGCTGACTCTCGTTCAGGTATCGCAGGTAAGACAGCCCCACGGCTCGTCCATGTTGAGCAAGCATGGCTTGGGCAATGTTTCGGGCGTTGCCCAAGTAGCCGTAGTCGTTGGAAAGTCTGCGCTGCAGCGCATCGAGGGCGCGATTGCGGAAAGTTTGGTCATCGAGGCTATTGAACGACTCGGCGTATCCCAATGCGTCGCTGGAGGTTTGGGCGGCGATTGTCGCGATTACTCGAGCCACGAGGGCAACCTCGAATGAGTCGGGGCCAGCAGGAATTTCCCGGAGGGCGGTTTTTGCTTTTTCGTATAGAGAGTTCGCTTCCTCGGTAAGCGCATCGGCCGAGTTACGCAAATCGTCTTTGGTGGCTGGCTGTACGTAACCTTTACGGTTCCTGAGGGATTTGTGAAGTTCTGCATGCGCCTTCAAGCGTTCGGAAGCCGAATTGGCGAGCGATACCAAACCATTCACCAAGCTTGCTTTTCTCCCGATTATCGAGATGGCTGCGAGATCGAGTTCGTTTCCGACGACGTCGAGCTGGATTAGTTTGGATTCGGCGGTGGCTCCCTTGCGATCCGTAACCACCATTTTCAATTGGACTTGATCTCTTGGGCGTAGGTCGAGCTCTCGTAGGTCCAGTTCAACTTGCTTCCCAAGGTATTCCTTCTCGAAAGGCCTTTCCAAGCCTGCCACGGGCATCACCTTCCAACCTCTGCCCTTAACCCGTACCTGCCAATCGATTTGTTTAAATGCCATGTCGTCGCGAGCGGTGAAGACAATCGGCATGATTTCATAAGAGGGAACGGGAAGAGGACTTTCGGAAGGCGATAATATCGCCACTTTCGGCGGGTTGTCGGTTTTTACGGTAATTTTATACAAAGGAGAAATTTTGCTTTCCAAGCCCGTCGCTTGGGACACGAGATCATCACTAATGTGATATTGTCCATTCCTATCAAGAGTGAGGGTGCCTTTGAGCTCCCGACCGGAACCATCCAGCGTCAGCTCGATAGGGTCTCCTTGCGCTTCCCCTGCAGAATCCAGCAATTGCAAGCTGCCTGTGGTTACGGCTTGGTTGAGATGAAGAACCAGATCCACTTCGGTTCCCTCGACCAAATCGACTGGGTCATCGGAGTTCTGGCTGGGTAAATCACCATCCGTTTCCTCCTTCACGACCAAGTCTGGAAGTTGGGTGTACTCTGGAAAACGATAGGTCTTGGTGAAGGAGATAACCGCCGGTCGGTCGGCAACGGCCATTTCATAGGACGCCGTACGTTCTCGACCGTTCGACCAAATCCAGTATTTGAAATCTTTTTGTCCCACTGGGTACTGGAGGACGAATTCGTGGTCGTCCTCGGTTACCTGCATTTCAACGAATTTTTCCGCTTCGTCCCCGGATTGAACTTTCAGCAAGACCTTGCCGTAGGTTTCATCACTGTCCTTGCCGGACAATTGCACGAGAAACTGAAGGTATTCGCCACTTGCCGTCACCTTCACCTTGGGAGCGAGAACCGTCACGTCCACGTCGGTAACGGGCGCAATATCGGCTCCGGGAAAGAGCGCGCGTCCTAACAGGCGTTGGAGTTTTTCGCCGAATTGGCCGGTGAAATTGAGCAATGCAAAAGTAAATACGATCAACAATACGGTGGCTTCCAGCCATCGCTTCAGACGCGCCAACGGAAGGGCTTTTTCCATGTCCAGTTCCTGCACTCTTTGGGAAACGTCTTGCTGGACGAGCTTGCGGAAAACTTCGGAATCCAACCCTCTCTTGTCCTCACTGCCCAATTCCACTGCAGATAGTAGGTCCTCTCGTAGTTCCGGGGAGGTTTTTTCCACTAACCTGGCAAGGTGCTTCTTGCTGGGTAATTCCAACAGCAGGCGGGCGCAGGTTCGCCACACCATAAACAAGACGAGAAAGTAACCACCTATGGTAAGGGCATACCGCAGGTTTTCGGACATGCCGACCAAGTAGTCCGCTACGGCGATGACGGTGAAGACCGCGAGCAAACTCACCACTGCGGAACAAAGGCCTCGCAAGACAATCAGGTTTCTCCTGCGCTTTCGAAACTCTTCCAGTTTCGAAAGGATGATTGGATCTACTTGAACACTCATTGTCGTTATCCCTCGCTGATTAGAGCATGCCCGCTCGTTTTCTCAAAAAAAGTTCCAGTCCCAACAGCAGAACTATGGGCGTGAACCACCAGTAACTCTGCCACAAGGCTATTTCCGATTTCACCACTCTGCCCGAACTAATGGGCTTGAGCAATTCATTTAATAAACCTATTTGCTCTTCCTTAAGGTAGCTTCCATCGGAGCGCTCGGCTATTTCGCGCAGGAGACTTTCATTGCAGTTGAGTTTCGTCAACTCATCGGGCACGGCGGGTTCCTCAACGTAGAACTTTACGTGGTTTTTTAATTCGTTGTTTTTGTATAATTCCGGAACGCGTACGGACATTTCGTGTTCCCCGGGTTCCAAGACAGGTGTTTCTCCGAGGAAAAGCCCTCCTGATCTTCCATCGCTTTGCAAAATGACGTTAGCCACTTCCTTGCCGTCCCGGGTTATGACGGCTTCCACTTTTTTCTCTTTATCGATGAGCGGTTTGCCATCGCTGTCCTTGACGCGAACTCGAATCGTTGCCTTTTCTCCCGGGCGGTAGGTCGATTGTTCTCGGTCGATGGACACGAACTCATCACTCATGACAAAGGGTTCTTCCATGATCCAAAGGGCGATTTGCTGCCAGTAGCGTTGATGGTATTTGTCGGAGGCTTCCTCCCGCCAACGCCAAGTGCTGTCGAAACCGGCATACAGAACTTGTCCGGATCCCACTTTGCGTCCGACGAGCAGGTCCACGGTTTTGTCCTCCTCCTCACCTTCACCTTTCTTGACCACTGCTTGCAGGTAAACGTCTGAGGCAGGGAGGGCCTCGGCAGGAGACACCCATCCTGGTTTGGGAACGTAGCCCCACAACTCGAGGTTGCGTTCAGGATCGGAATCAAGAAAAAGGGATGGCGTGTTCTCGCCAAGCTTGGTTAGACGCAAACCTTGCGGGGAGAGCCGCGGAAGCGCGTCTTCTGGCCATTTCACGGGCAAGAGAGAGAGAATTGGATTTTCCTCCCGTTCTTCTTCTTCTTCTTCTTCTTCTTCTTCTTCTTCGTTCTCCAAGTCTTGCTCGGCGTATATTCGGAACTTCTGTCGCGGACCATCCAGTAGAATGATGCCCCCACCACGGTAAACCACGAAATCATGCATCCACTCTTGTTCCTCAAGGGTGAACGCACTCAGGTTGACTTCTCCTAGCACCAATAGGTCGTACGCAAAGAGAGTTTCCTTGTCGGATGGAAAAACGTCGCCTTTTTCGCCCCGCGGCAGGTCCAGCGCGCCATCTGCGCCCGGTTTGGGATACACTGCGTTGGCGGTCCAGTCGGGATCGCGATCGAAGAGGTTCTTGACGTAGCGGCTTTCCCAGCGGGGTCGACCGTCGATGACAAGAACGTTGTTTTTCTTGGCCAAGGCGTCGAAGGCGAAGGATCGTTGGTTGTTTCCTTTTTCCGCTTCACCTTCTATGGGTTCCACTCCGATTTTCATGCGGAAAGTCACGACGTTCAATTCCGTGTCTTCACTCAAGCCTAGAGCTTCTTTCTTTTTCTTCACCAGTTCCTCGTCGACCGGGAAATCGAATTTGATCCCGCGTTGCCCTTCTCCGCCATCGATGGACTTTCGCCATAGAACCTCGCCCAAATCCTCGTCCATTACCACAATCTCGAAAGGGGTGCCCTTAGGTAGGTTGTCCTTGATTGTGATGGAACCGCCAAAGCGGTCACCTTGCTTGATTTTGAGAGGAGCATTCACGCTGATCACCGCTAGATCGGGTGGCGGTTTCGGGTCACCGAACCCGATGGTGTGTACGGAAACACTGTCCTTCTTAAGTTGATCGGCATTCTCCAAGGGTGATATTGGAGCGGAGTAATCGTTGTGACGACCATCGGATAAAATAACGATGGCGGTTTTGGGCCGTTTGCCTTTCATATCCTCAGTGTTACCGGGGATTTGCACACCCGAAACCAAGTCGGTGCGACTGGACATCTCGAAGCTGAAGTTCTGCGGTGGTTCCATACCCATTGCGTTGCTCCAAAGTAGCTTGGCTTCCGAGCCTTCCAGGGATCGCACTTCCATAACGTGGGTATCGGCCAGTTCTCTCAGAATACCTCCTTGTTTGCTGAGCAAGTGGGTGGCTCGATGCCAACGATCCTGTTTGTCGAATTCGGCTAGGGCGGAGCGAATGGCCTCGTTGTTGGAGGCCGCTTGTTCCTCTGCGTAGCGATCGAATTTCACCCGTAGAACCTTTTCTTCGGAACTCGCCTGACGAGTAAGCGAGCCAAGACCTTCTCGATAGGTGGTTTCAGCGGCATCACCGGTACCTTTTTGCAGATTCTTCGCCGCTTGAGCGACGGCAATTTCTTCACCTGCGCCTTGAAGAAGCTTGGCTGCCTCTTCCACTTTTTGGGTGAATGCTTGGTGTAATTCACCGAGGTTGGCGGCATCGTCCGCCAATCCATTAACTAGGCCCAAATACGCTACTTCGAGAAGATCCGCGCCATCATTCAGCGTGGGATCCAGCAAGGTTTTGTCCTCCGGAGGCAACCAGCCGTGACGCTGCGCTATGAGAAGCTTTCGGCCAACCGACATGTGCTTGTCGTTTATTGACATGCTGAGCGATCCATCGAGAAAGACCAAGACTCGGCCACGTTTCCCTTCCTCGGTGACCTTGCTGCAGGTCGGGCCTGCCAAGGTCAGTACCAAAAGAGCCACTGCCGCAGCTCGTAAGAGCGGGAGAATCTTGTCCAATGGGGCGGGCGTGGCTTTTCGGGTTTCCAGGCGATAGAGCCACCAAGCCAGGGCAGCTGCCAAGACTGCCAGCAGGATAGCGATCGAAGGATCCATTTCGCCGGCAAAGAAAAACTTGTTTTCCGTACGATCGTCGTTCACGCCTTCACCCTTCCGAAAATACGTTGCAGAATCAGTTCCAAAATCACGAGGGCTAGAATGGCAGCGAGCAGGTATAACCACATTCGCTCACCGAGGAAGCTGCGTTCGTTATCCATTTCGAGGTATTTTCCCAAGGCGCTGTCCTTTTCTTCATACCCCGAGGAACTTTCTTTGGCGGAAGCATCGACGTAGTAAGTTTCAAACCCCAGGATAGCATCCGTTTTTTCACGAATTTCCTCTTCTGAAATACGTTCTAAGCGAGACTCTTCGGCGGATGCGTTGACCACGAACTTGACTGGCTCCATTTCTTTGCCGCTCATGACGTAAGTTCCCGGCATGCGCGTATTAGAAAATTCCACTACCGCTTGTGATCCGAATGGAGCTGTTTTTACCTCATAAGAGCTGTTGTCGGGGAGGGTCACGGTGATGCTGCTCTCCGCTTGGGTTCCAGGGAGATAGTGGATCAGGGTGGCGCCCGCTGGTAAATTCCTCTTCGGGTTTACTTGTTCAATGACGTAATTGGTGATTTCCCGAACCAGTGGGAGGTAGAAGTTCTTGGTAGGCATCATGGTCCATTCTTCGTCGATTGAGGTGGCCATTTGAATGATCACTCCCTTGCCCATCTTTTTTTCTACGAGCCATGGAGCGTCCGTCTCGAGGCGAGCCACTACCGTGGCGGCTCGTGCGCGATGGGTGTCGGTCTCGTCCAGCAAGTGCCATTTCATAATGTCGGCATCGGCGAGGTTGCCGTTCCTCTTGTCGTTGAAAATCGCAAGGGCCGGATGATCGAAATTGGAAGCCACGATCAAGGTGTGCTTGGTGTCGTCCGTCTCGCTTCCCTTGATTTCGTTGCTCAAAGGGAGAGGCAACAGGCCGTTTTGCTCGGAACCGAGTGTTTCGTTGTACCAATCGGCGTCCACTTGGTCACCCAGACACACCCAAAGCCCTCCGCCGTTGCGTACGAAAGCGCCGAGAGCGTCCACTTGGTTGTCATTCAGGCTTTTCACGTTGGCGAGGACAACGACGCTTTGGTTTTGCAGGTGCAGGGATGGGTCGAATGTACTGAGCTCCACTTCCGTGGCATCGATGAAGTCCTTGGTTTGCAAGGGTTCCTTGGGATCGGTTTCCTTGAAAGGCGTGAGGGCCAGCTTGAGAAAATCGGTTTCTCCTTCCAGGAATTCATCGGAAGGTTCGCCATTGACCAAAAGCACGCCCAATCGATCCAGAGCGCTTACTTCGACGGATTTTCTATCGTCGAAAATCAACGCATTGTCGAGATTCACTCCATTTGGGATTAGCTCCACCGTGACGACACTGGAACCTGCTTGCTCGAACTTATAATTGAAACTCACTTCCTCCAGTTTCCCTGAAACCAAGGGATTCAACTTGTCCGTGGACTTCTTTTTTCTCTGAACTTCCTTGTCGTTGACAAGAAGACGCACCTCGTAGTCTTGGAAAACTGAACTTTCGTCCTCGTTTCGATTGAGAACGTTGGCTCGTACCTTAACCTCTTGCCCCACTCCCACCAGTGATGGCTCCACTTGGATGGTCTCGACCGATAGATTACCTTGGGACTCACGGCCCACGTCGATCAAGGTCAGTACAGGTTTCAAGGTTTGATCTTGAAGGCTTTCCTTCAGCTTGGTCAGTGACTCGCTCACTTGTTCCCAGTCGGCCTTGCGAAAATCGGAAACGAGTATGATTTCTCGTTTCACGTTCTCGCCCTCCATTACGATGTCGTTGGCCTTGTCGATCGATTGGAAAACGTCGATGCTGTCTGAGGTGGCATTGAGCTCGGACGATTTTTTAGCAAGATATTCGGTTTCGCGTGTGGGTGTGTCGAATATGGGAGCGACCGCTCCACCCATTCGAACCACGGAAGCTTGCGAACCCTTCTTCATTTGTTTGAGAAAGCCCGAGGAAAATTCGCGAGCGACTTCGAAACTACCTTCCACTCGCATCGAAAAACTATCGTCCAGCAGGATGACGGTGGAAGCCGGAAGATCCTTTGAGGATGAGCTTTTATCCTCGTCGCTGGATGGAATAACGCCAGTTTCCGCTGCCAGCGCATAGAGTAGGCAGGCTGCGCAGAGGGACCAAAACAGCTTCTTGAAACTTGGGAAAAGGGCGACCAAAACAAGGAAACCGAGGGCAACTAGCGGGAGGACAATGAGGTTTAGAAAGGTGCTTTGTTGCGTCACCACCATCTGGGCTAGGCACAAGGCCAGCAAAATCGGAATGGCGCAGCGAATGATGAGGAGAATGATTTGCTCCAACTGTACCCGGCGACGGTTGACTCGCAGAACCGATTCCAGCAAGTGCATGGCACCCCAAGGCTGTATGTTGAAGCGACTCCTGTTGATGATGTGGATAACGAGGGGAATGACAAAAGCCGCCGCCCCGAAGACCAGAATGCCATTGAGAAAAGTCATTTTCTGGAAGGCGGGCCACCGCGTTTACGCAGGGCAAGGTAATAGGAAAGTGCTTCTGCGTAGGGTTGGTCGGTTGTCATTGGCACGAGGTCAATGCGATTGCGGTGACAACCTTGCGTGAATTTCTCGCGATAATTTTCAAGGTTCTCCAAGTAAGCCTCGCGCAAGTGAACCGGATCAACGGTATGTTGCTTTTCGTCGATTTCGAGACAGTCGAAGCGCGTCCATTGCCGGAAAGGGAAGTCGAGTTCGTCTGGATCCCAAATTTGAAAGATCACGACGTCGTGCTTGGCATGACGGAAATGAGCCAAGCCTTTCATCACGGAATCCAAGTCTCCGAAGCAATCGGAGATGATGATGACCAAGCCGCGCCTTTTCAATTTCGGCACCAATTCATGGAAGACGGCACCCAAATCGGTTTCTCCCCCCGGCGTGGTGTCTTCCAAGACGTCGATCAGATTGCGGACGTGAGCGGCTTGTCCGCGCGGGGGTAAAATCTTGCGCGATTTAACGTCGAAGGTGATCAATCCCACGCTGTCGGTTTGCCGCAAGATCATGTAGGAAAGGCATGCGGCCAAGCGCGAGGCATAGTGCAGTTTGCTGCGACCCTCGGTCCGAGTGCCTTCGTAGGCCATGGAACCGCTGGCATCCAACAGAATGTTGCAGCGGAGGTTGGTTTCCTCCTCGTACTCGCGAATGTAAAACCGGTCGCTTTTTCCGTAGACTTTCCAGTCAAGGTGACGGATTTCATCACCATGCACGTATTGGCGATGCTGCTTGAACTCGACGCTGAATCCCTTGTGCGGAGAACGGTGAAGGCCCGAGCAGAAGCCTTCCACCACTCGTTTGGCCAAAACCTGATGGTTTGCCAGACGAGCGAGGTCTTTGGGATCCAGATAATCAGTTACTTTGGCCATGCGGTCAGCGGTTCGCGTGTGGTAATTGCGGGGGGGGCGAACCTTCTTACAAGACCGCTTCTTCCTTCTTCGGGGCGTCCTTCAGCAGACGATCGATGATCGATTCCACGGTGATGCCTTCCGCTTCCGCGTTGAAAGTCGGCACGATGCGGTGTCGGAGCACGGGGTGAGCCAACGCTTCCACGTCGTCCGCGGTCACGTGATAGCGTCCTTGCAAGAGGGCTCTCACCTTCGATCCCAGGATTAGTTGCTGACAAGCTCTTGGTCCCGGGCCCCAATCGATCAAGTCCTTCACCCATTTGGGAGCCGATTCCTCATTGGGCCGGGCCATTCTCACGAGATCGAGAACAAAATCATAGACATGCTCGGGCACGGGCACGCGGCGAACGGTTTCCTGACACTGCATGATCGTCTTGCCATCGAGTACAGGCTCCAATGCGGATTCAAAAGTGGAGGTGGTTTGCTCGACGATCTGACGCTCTTCGTCGCGCGAGGGATAATCCACGATTACTTGAAATAGGAAACGGTCGCGTTGCGCTTCGGGCAACTGATAAGTACCTTCTTGCTCGATTGGGTTTTGGGTCGCCAAGACGAAGAAAGGTTCATCAAGGTGATAGGTCTTTCCTCCCACGCTGACGTCGTGTTCCTGCATCGCCTCCAAGAGCGCCGCTTGCGTCTTTGGAGGCGTACGGTTGATTTCGTCGGCGAGCACGATTTGGCTGAAAATCGGCCCTTTTTCGAAAACCAGTTGGCGGTGTCCACTGGCTTTGTCTTCCTGGATAATGTCCGTGCCGGTAATGTCGGCCGGCATCAGGTCGGGGGTGAATTGAATCCGCCTAAAACTCAAGTTGATCGCTTGAGCCAAGGAACGAACCATGAGGGTCTTGGCCAACCCCGGAACGCCTTCCAGCAGGCAGTGCCCGCGGGCAAGCATGGCGATCATAAGTTGTTCCAGTACGTCGTCTTGACCTACGATCACCTTGTGGACTTGGTCTTTCAGTTTATCGTAGGACTCTACAAGAGCCTTGGCCATCTTCTCGTCATTGGCGGAAGGTTTCTTCACGGAAGTTTTCTTGGAGGAGGTCTTTTTGGTAGCTGCGCTCACGATTGATACAGTTGTTTGGGTTTCGGTTGATTTAAAGTAGGTCTGGAAAGAGTAACCTTCGCCTTGAATTTTACTCCATGCTTCGAAAGCAAGGGACTTTCATTCGTCAGGATTCTCCCAGTAATCCTTTTTCCTGACATTTTTTTTCGGGCGGGAATCTAAAAGGTTCTTTTTGATTGAAGCTAGAGAAATCAAGGTTGGGAACTGATCCGGGAAAGTGCTACAAAGCAAGGGTGGATTTCCGGTCAACTAAAGAATTTTTGGAAAGGACTTGGTGAAAAAGGGAGGATTGAATCGTTCGTTGAGTTATGAATTTCCATCATCGCATGCATGAACTATCTTGTTCGTTGTTCCTGCAAGGCAAAACTGCATTCAGTTTGCGAGAAGTTATTCACAACCCCTGCGAGTGGATGCGGTGCAATGAATCGTGAACCGCGGTGGCTGGAATGGATTTTGCGGGCAAATCCGATGATGGACCAATCAGCAGGGGCCAATCTTTCCTCGATTCAGGAATGGCTCCATGAGTCCCCTTGACCAGTGTGGCATCCAAGGGAACGAGATCCATGAAAATACGAAATCCCAGCTTCTTTTTCATGAGCTTGAGGGCTGCCTTTGTGGTAGGGAAGGCGATGGTTGGATCCAGGAAGAGTTCAGCGGGATCGTAACCGTATTTACGGTGAACGTCCACGCAGCGGGCGAAGTCGGGCGCCTTTGCTTCGTCTTCCCAATGATAATAGGCAAACCACGCGTCTTGTTTGGCGATGGCAATGAGGTCGCCCGCTCGATTGTGGTCCAAGCCCGCTGCCTTGCGGGTTTCCCTGTCGAGCACTTGATCTACCCCCTCGAGTCCTTCCAGCGCCGTTCTGACCTTGTTGGCGAAGGATGGAGAGGAGTCGTTCAAGTAGACGTGAGCTATTTGGTGGTCGGTGAGGGCGAAGCAACGTGAACCGCCGCAGTCCAGGTATTCCAGTCCGAGTTCGTCCTTGATGCTTAACCAACCTTTCTCTCGCAGCGCTCGATTCGGGTAAACAACGCGTTTGGCCTCGGTGATGCCGTATTCGGAGAGTACGACCACCCTTACACCGCGATTTTCCAAAAACTCGATCAGGTCGCCCGCCACCTCGTCGAGCGCTCGCAACTGGGCGTCGATTGCGGGATCGTTCGGGCCCAATCGTTGCAGGTCGTAATCGAGATGAGGCAAATAGACCAGCGATAAGTCGGGTGACTGTTTTTTCTCCAACCATTTTGCGGATTCGGCGATCCATTCCGTGGACGCAAGGCCTGCTCTGGGCCCCCAGAAGGAGGCGAAGGGAAATTCCCCAAGATCGCGCTTTACCTCGTCCCGAATGGACAGCGGATGAGTATGGACGTCGAAGGTTTTCAAGCCATCCGAGCGATAAAGAGGCCGCGGCGTGATGGAATAATCGACTGTGGAATACATGTTGAACCACCAAAAAAGCTTGGCGCAGGTCAGACCGGGATGGTCATGCCTCAAGGTTTCCCATAGTTTCTTTCCCTCGACCAGTTGATTGGATTGCTTCCAGTAATGGTGTTCGTGCAAGGAACGGTCATACCATCCATTGGCTACGATGCCGTGCTCGGATGGGGTTTTACCTGTGAGGTAAGTGGCTTGCGCCGTACAGGTCACTGCAGGCAGGACTGGTTCTACCTCGACGATCGAATGTTTCCGTCTTTGCGCGAATGCCAACAATTTTGGCGTTTGTTTACCCAAGTGCCGTCGAGTCAATCCAACGACGTTCAGGATGGCCGTCCGGGCGCCTTTGCCCTGCTGGGACTCGGACATGCCGCTAGCTGACGGTTGTGGCTAGGTGGAGCTTGTACAAATCGTCCACCGAGGAGAGGATTTCCTTGCGATCCATGGCGTTTACCTCGATGCCTTCGCCAATGCCTTGGATCAAGGTGATGGTTAATTGACCTCCGAGGTGCTCCCTGAATTCTTCCAGACCTTCCAAGATGATGCGTTCCCCTTCCTGGTTCGTTGACAGCAACAAATCATCGAAGAGTTGAAACCCCAAATTACTTAATAGCTTGAGGACGCGTCTGCAGGTTCCCGGTTTGAGCAACCCGACTCGAGCCGAGTAAGTCAAATCAACCGCCAAACCGATGGCGACGGCTTCCCCGTGTCCGATCCGGAATTCAGAAATCTGTTCCAACTTGTGGGCCACCCAGTGCCCGAAGTCCAAGGGCCTGGCGGAACCTTTTTCAAAGGGATCTCCCGAACTTGCGATGTGTTCAAGGTGAAGGGCTGCGCTCTTTCGAATAACCTGTTCCAACGCCTCTTCTTCGAACATCGTCAGTTCTTCGCATCGCTCCTCGATGAAATCATAAAACGAGCGATCGCGGATCAGGGCTACCTTGACTGCCTCAACGTATCCAGCTCGCTTTTGGTTCTGGGGCAAAACCCTCAACAGGCTAAAGTCATTCACTACCGCATCCGGCACCACGAAAGTGCCGATCCAGTTTTTCTTGCCGAAGAAATTCACGCCGTTCTTCACGCCGACACCACCGTCTCCTTGGCTCAGGGTCGTGGTCGGCAACCTTACCAGTCGCAAGCCTCGATGAGCCGTGCTGGCGGCGAACCCCACCAAATCCAAGGCGGCTCCACCTCCCACTACCACCACGTAGGAATGCCGACAAAGACCGTTTTCATTCAAATCCTCCCAGATTTTCTCGACCAAGGACCAATCGTTCTTGGCAGGTTCACCGCCGGGCAAGAAGATTGGTTTCTGAACGAGTTTCAAGGTTTCCTCATGAGCTCCGAAGTATTGTTCGACTCTCATGGGCAAATTCGGATTACCGTCGAGGAGACCTTCGTCGAGATATATGATGACTTTGGTTCGCTTGCCTTCTCGAAGAGGGTGCAGGATTTTGGCCAAAGTCTCGTTCTTCGTGGAGAAAGCTTCACGCGTGAAATAAACTGCGTGCGGGAAGTCCAGACGCAGGTTGCGACGTATGACGGTATGGGATCTATCCATGGGGAAGGGGCGTATATTACCTGAAGCATTCAAGTTGCGGCAAACCTCTTTTGCAACAATAGAGCAATTGGAACGCAGGAGAGACAGGCCCATCCCATGGTGGGAAATAGCAATCCCGCCGCCGCCGCATCTCCCGCCGCGATCCCTGCCAGCAAAAGGCTTACGCCCTTTCCTATGCCACCCGATTTACCTGATTTGACGTTCCTGAAACCGAACAAGACCAATCGCCCGGAAACCAAGGCTCCGCACATGCATGCCAAAGTCGCCGCCGGGACTGGGGATTGGGTCGCCGCCAAAAGCAAATACACGGCAAAGACAAAGGGCCCGAATAAAAGTGGTATGGGGAATTTCTTGGAGCTTGTGTCCTTGGTGGTTTCCCCACGGGCGAACAGGCTTATACCCACGACGTAAAGAGCAATTATTCCGGCCCAAGAGAAGGTTAAGGAAGCAATCTGCGGATCGGCTGCGGAAGCGGCCGTGAGCCATAGGAAAAAACGACAGGAACCCATCAACCAAACCGACCCTTTCCATTTCTTGTGGATGGCATCGTAGAGAAGAATAACCAACACCAGAAGAAGCAACCACACCCAATCGACTTGGCACAATTGCAGCAAGACGAAGATTCCCAAGCCCAATTCGACGAAACCGATCACCCAAACCGTTCTCGCCGAGGTCGCCCCACTTGGGATTGGACGTTGTGGGTTGTGGCGTTTGTCGAATTCCTGATCGAATGCGTCGTTCAGGGTGCAGCCTGCCAAGTAAACCAGGCTAGCCCCACACATTAGCCACAACAGCGGTTCCCAAGGCGGCAGTAAGTCTCCTTCCTTGCCTTGCAGATCGAGCAAATCCGTACTCGATGCATAACGGTTCACCACCCAAGCAGCCAGGCAATTGGACCAAACCGTGGGCAGATTCGAGACGCGTCCCAAGGTAAGCAGGTTGTGAAGCGCTTGCATGAATTATCGCGGACCGAGGTTGCGTTTTTCCAGTTCGCCAAGCGTCCAATGGTATTCACGGACAATCTGTTCCACGACGTCGTCCGACCGCATTTTTTCCGGCAGTACTTCCCAAGTATAGGTTTCCATTTCCAAGTGCCTGCATAACTTCGGGCTTTCCGCCAGCGTATCCAGGCAACCTTCGACGTGGTCCCGCGTATCTCCAAGCCTACCTCCAGGGGATGAATGCAGGGGCACGTGGAAGTGAATTCTCCATTCGTCTCCCCGTTCCACTGGATGACTTTCTATGTGAGACAGTGCAAGATCGAGGTCCTTGTGCCTGGCGATGACTTCTCCATCTCTGGCAACCACTACCTGGTGTAGGTAAACGTCGTCTTGGAAGTCAGCCAATCTTTTCAGGTTCTCTTCTTCGGGTTTTGCCTTTAGAGCTGAACTGAGGTGGATCTTGCTGATGCGAATGCCTGCTGAAACTAGTTTTCCGATGGCTTCTTTCGGTTCCTCGTATTCGACGCCCAAGTGACAGGTGTCATAGTTCACACCGAGAATCTTCTTCCAGCTTTCGTCCGAACCGAACCGCGTTTGCAGTTGATCGAAGAAAGCAACCGTTTCTTCGCTCGTCTCGAAGAAGCCAAGAGGCTCTGGTTCAAGGCCTAGATGCAGATCCAGGTTCTTTGCCGAGGCTATCTTTTCGACGTGTTCTCTACAGGCCGCCAGATTGTCCAGCATGGCGACGGGCGCTTCACCTTCCGGCAGGAACTCCTTGAACGAACCAGGCAACGTGCTGACGCTTCCCTCCGCGTTGTGATCGGATAATTCAGCGAGGATGTCGAACAGTAGGTTGGTGTAAGCCAAACGTTCAGGACTAGTCCAGTCTGGACGATACACCTGCTCCTTCACGCGGGTTCCGTGAAAATTGCCATACGGAAATCCGTTGATCGTGAAGACATAGCAATTCCTCTCGTCCAGCCATCTCCGAAACTTGTGCAGGCGATCGCCATCGCTCAATTCATTCGCGGCATCCACGCCGAGTCTCAAGCCAATGGCATATGGTTGGTCCGGAGCCACCTCTCTTCGTACCCGCATGACGTAACCTTCCAGGGAGGAGAAGGTTTCTTCCCAACTACCGCCACGATGCACGTTCGTGCAATAGGCGAGGTGTATGCCATGAGACAATTGCATATTTGAAAAGCAAACAACGCAATCAGCGGAAAGCTCGGGGTCGAGCCGAATTTTGTGGATAAGCGTTTTTTCGCCGTACTGCCTTTCTTTCTAATTTCCCGAAAGAGAACACTTTTCGACCTCCCCCGCATGATTGACAAGCTCTTCGCCGAGTTTGCAACCGCTTAGTGTCGTTGACTCCTCCCCATGTATAATTATCGTTGCTCTTAAGTTTTCAGACAAAACAGGACGCCGCCCTCGCTCTTTGTTGCGAAATACAATTATGTCCATTGAACCCATTTGGAAGACTTGGTTCGCCAAGCACGGCGCGAAACTTTTGTTGTTCGCCCGTCAACAGGCTCGTAATCCAGCGGACGCCGAGGATCTCCTGCAGGAAGCGTTTGTGCGCATTTGGCGTTTGTATGGACACACTGGGGAAGTGCCGCCCGCTTTGGTTTTTCGAAGCATTCGCAGGTTGGCAATCGATTGGGTGAGGCGTGATGAACGGCGCGGACACCGTGAACAAAAAGTAGCTTTGGACGCTGCAACGGAAGCTTCTTGGTTCGATCGATCCTTGGAGCAACGGGAACGCAATGCTTTGGTTGAGAAGGCAGTTCGTCGATTGCCCTCTGAGCAACAGGAAGTGATCTTGTTGAAAATCTGGGGTGAAATGACTTTCGAGGATATTGGCAATACTCTGGATATCTCACTTAATACAGCAGCTTCCCGTTATCGATATGCCTTGGAAAAATTGCGCGTATGGGTGCCTCACGTCCTCACCGATGATAAGCTGAACCTATGAAAGACTTGGAAAAAGAACTTCGCGCCCTTAAGCCTTCTTCTCCATCATCGGAATTTAAGGTTGGCTTGGAGGAAGCCCTCGGTGAACCGGGCAAGTTGGCCGTGAAGCGGACGCCCGACATTCCCGCCGAACAGGAATCCATCCTCTCATCGGGTTTTTTCCGACTTTCGCTTTTCTTGGGAATTACTTCCACTTTGGCCGTTGCCTTGTATTTGGCAAATACTGCTTCCAACGATGACGCCCCTGTTGAAAAACCTTCATCCTTCATTCCCGCGACTGAACAAGATTCCGACTCTTTGCCAGTAGCTGACCAAGATGCCAGCCCTTTGCATGGAATTTCCAATGCCTCCATCGCTGCTTTTGCCGAGCAACAAGGTTGGAACCTTCCCGAAAAACGTGAAATCCTCGTTGGTGCCGCCGACGAAGGTATCGTCGACCGACCTGGTCAAGCCCCTGCCCGTCGTTACCGTTATCGATTCCTCGATGAAACGATTTGGAGAAATCCCGCTACCAATACCTTTATCCACTCCGCGATCCCGCGAGAGGAAATCGTTCTCGTGGGCTTGGACCCTTATTGATTTTCGCCCCATCTCTCATCTTGAACTCCATCCACACGAACAAACATGAAATATAAAACTGTTTACCTTGCTTTAATCTCTAGCTGCTTGGTGTCTGCTTTTGCGTTTTCCGAAAACAAGCAAACACTGAAAATTAATGGAGCGGCCGTCGAAGCTGGTGACGGCAATGCCCCGGTTATCAAGGTGAAAAAGCAAAAAGTACCTTTTCTCGGAGTGTACGCTGTTCCGCTTAATCCAGCCTTGGCCAAGCAGCTGAACTTGAGCGACGGGCTCTATCTTTCCTTGGAGCAGGCCATTCCCGACAGTCCTGCCGCCAAGGCCGGCTTGGAGAAATTCGACGTTCTCATGAAATTCGACGACCAGATACTCGTCAACTCCCAGCAGTTGCAGGCTCTCGTTCGCTCTAGAAAAAAGGGGGATCTCGTCAAGTTGTCCATCTTGCGTGGAGGCAAGGAGAAGACCATCGAGGTACAATTGGGCGAGCAACAAGTTCCAGAGGCTGCATTCGGACAACAAATGGTTGTTCCCGTCCCCGGCGATCCACAATTCGGTTTCGGAGGGCAAGGCTTTCCTTTGGATCCGGGGATCGAAGGGTTGGATGGCAACTTGGACTTGCAACTGGATTTCGGCGATGCCCTCAGGGCTCAAATCCTGCGTCAAATACAACGTCATCGCGATCAGTTCGGCAATCAGGGTTTCAAGCGGAACCCCGACTTCAATGATCCCAAGCTGCTCGAGAAATATGATGCGGACGGCGACGGTAAACTAAGCCGGATCGAGCAAGACGTCGCCCGCGCCGACGGCGCTCTGCCGGACTTGCGGTTCAATTTTAACCCAGGGGCTCCTCGAATCGAGGATTTGATTCGAGATGCACACCGCCGCGGAGCCGCTTCCACCTGGTCTTCCGTTTCCGGGTCAGCTCAGACAAAAGTAGTCACGATGGATGATTCCGGTTCTTACGAATTTAGTTCCAAGGACGGCAAGAAGCGATTCAAGGCCACCGATCCCGCAGGCAACGTACTCTTCGATGGTCCGATCAACACCAAGGAGGATCGAGCCAAGTTGCCGGAAGATTTACTTCCCAAACTCAAGTCCATGGAGGGCAACGTCAGGATAAGTATCAATCCTGACCCGCGCGATGATGATTCACCTCAGGTTCAACCAAGGCAGAAGCAAAAGAAGGGGAAAACGGAAAAAAACAAACTCCTCTAAACCGTTTCCCACGCGTTTTTTATTCAATGGTCGACACTCGAGCCTTTGATGGCTCGATTCCCTCTCTGCATTTGGTTATTGACGAACGTACCTAAAATGGTACCAATTACTCGGCATACCTTACCAAACGACAACCGACTAGAGACATGAAAAATTCTGTCACTGCCTTTGCCGCATTTCTATTATTTGCTTCGGGTGCCTTCGCCCAGCAGCAACCTGCCGTCGCCGGGTTCCCGGGGATGCCGATTGCCAACCCCAGGCTGACCGCCGCCCAAGACAACACGGATTTGGGCGCCGTCTCTCAGCAAGACGATGGCTCGGACATCGCCAATCGCATAAAGTTGCGTGGCTATCTTGATGTTTCGTACAGTGACATCAGCATGGAAAACGGCGGTGACCAAGGCACCTTGGGCGTCAAGTCCGTCGACGTTGATTTCCTTTTCGACTTCTCGCCCGTCACTGCGGAAATCCACGTGCAACACGAGAATAGCGCAGACGACGTCATGGGGGTCGAGCAGGCATTTGTGAATTACGCAGTCAATCCGAACTTCAACATCACCTTTGGCCGTCAAGCTCAACTGTTGGGTTACGAAGGCGACGAGGCGACCGACCAACACCTTTCCTCCCGCACTTATTTCCTCGCCGACAACTATGATCTCTACAAAACCGGCGAGATCGTGAACGCAGCTCATTTAAATACTACTCGCGCACCCTATGCCTCGCAGGTTGATCCTGCGACTGCCGCTGCCGCCGATGCACCAGCATTCTGGGGTGGCTTGAACCACAATTACAACGATGGCATCCGTATGAACTTCAATGCCGGCAGGTTTGGCTTGGCCGTGGGCTTGTACGATGGCATCTGGGATTCCGACTCCGAACACCAACCCGACGGTTTTGCCGATGGTGAATGGGGTATCGACGTTCAAGCCGCTCTCGTCATCGTGCCAGGTTTGGAAGCTCGCTTGGGGTATGCTCGCCACAATGATTACAACACGGGTGGCGACGACATCGATCAACTCAACTTCTGGGTATCCTATGAAACGGGCAACTTGACCTTGGCTGCTGAATATAGCGATTACGATTGGCAGGGCGTGGATGGCCGCACTTGGATGTTGTTGGCCAACTACCAGTTCAATAGCCGTCTTGGTGGAACGGTCCGTTTCAGTGCCGAAAATTTTGATTCCTACGACGCTTGGAAGGCATCCATCGGTCCATCCGTGCGAATCACCGAGAATCTTCTTACCCGTTTTGAGTACAGCTACGCGAAAACGGACGTTTACAACACGAATCCTGAATCCGATCTGTACATGCACATGCTCTTGGCTGAAGGTATCTTCACCTTCTGACGCTAGCTTTTCTTCTTTTATAAAACGCGTCCCGTATTCCGGGGCGCGTTTTTGTTTGCATAGGGTTGCATCTGAATGAAAAAAGTAACTTTCAGCGGACAGTTTTGAAACTACGGGTTTTCAATCGAATCAACTGAATCATATGGGGGTAAAGGAAAAGGTCGTCAGTATCGACAAGCTTTCGTTTGACGAACTGGAGTTGGAATTAGGCGCTCTGCAGCGCCGTTGTCGGGAATTGGGCATTCCCGTTCTCGTGGTTATGGAAGGATTGAGCGCTGCGGGTAAAGGGACGATGATTAACTCGATCACTTTGCCGCTCGACCCGCGCTGGTTCAAGGTGACTTGTATTGCCGCTCCCAACGATGATGAACGCATGCGACCCTTCTTGTGGCGTTTTTGGAGGCGAATCCCTGCCGCCGGACGCTTGGCTATCTTCGACCGTAGTTGGTACCGGGCTCTTCTCGATTATCAGGTGCAGGACGAAATGGAAGGTGGATCTGTTGAGAAAGTCTTGGGCGACGTGCGTGCATTCGAAAGGCAATTAATCGATGCAGGAATCGTCATCTTCAAATTTTGGCTCCAAGTTTCGAAAAAGGAGCAAAAGAAGCGATTGGAGAAATTGCAGTCTAATCCGGCTACCTCATGGAGGGTTTCCCAAGAGGCGATCGAGCGTCATTGGAAATATTACGAATACCAGAAGTCGGTCGATCACATGATCAAGCAAACCGATTGTCCCGACGCTCTTTGGAAAATCGTTCAGACGGATACCATGGGAGATGCTTCCCTGGAGGTTTTGCGGCATCTAGTCGAGACCTTGCGCGATCACGTTCTCTTGTGGGAGGAAGGTCACAAACCCGGCAGCTCCGTGCCCGCTGAGAAAGAAATGCCTTCCAGCAAAGATGCTCCTTCCTTGCGTGACCTCGACCTCTCCCAAAGCTTGGATAAAAAAGAATACGCAAAATTGCTCGTCAAGAGGCAAAGGCAGGCCCGTGACCTCGAGCACGAAATTTATCGTCGCCGTATCCCGGTTGTTATCGTCTACGAGGGTTGGGATGCTGCCGGTAAAGGAGGAAACATTCGCAGGCTTACTCAAAATCTGGATCCGCGTGGCTACGAGGTTATTCCTATATCCGCACCCAATGAAGTGGAGAAATCCCACCATTACCTGTGGAGATTCTGGAGTGATTTTCCCAAAGCCGGCCACATCACGATTTTCGATCGCTCTTGGTATGGTCGAGTTATGGTGGAGAGGGTGGAAGGGTTTTGTTCGGAAGCCGATTGGAAGAGAGCCTATCGGGAAATCAACGAGATGGAGGAAAACTTCCATCATTTCGGTGCCATCGTGGTGAAGTTTTGGTTGCAAATCGATCCGCATGAACAGCTGCGTCGCTTTCGGGCTCGTGAAAACAACCCCACCAAACGTTGGAAACTCAACGATGAGGATTGGAGAAACCGCGAGAAGTGGCCACAATATGAGGAGGCGGTCGAGGAAATGGTGCGCCGTACGCACACTGATTGGGCCCCTTGGACCTTGGTCGAGTCCAACTGCAAGCGTCATGCTCGCATCAAGACCTTGGACACTGTGATCGCTTCCATTGAAAAAAAATTATGAAGATTCTAGTTTTTCACGCTGCAGGCGCTTACCAGTATCAGGCCGTGGATCGCTTCCTGACTGAAATCGAGCAAGGTTTCAAGGAACTGGGCCATCAAATCCTCGTGGTCGACGTCAAGCACCCCGATTTCGTTGCCCAAACACAGCAAAAATTCGCCGAGGGTCCAGTTTTCGCCTTCTGCTTCAATGGAGCCGGTCATATTCTCCAAATTGATGGCAAATCGCTTTTCGACGTCATCGGAACCCCTTACTTCAATTTTCTCCTGGATCATCCCGCTCATCAGTACGAGAAGCTGGATGGCAGCATAAAGAACGAGATACTCTCATGCGTGGAGCGCTCGCACCTCGACTTTCTCGACTTGGCGTTCGACGGCAAGAAATCGGCTTTTTTCATTCCTCATGGCGGTACGCAAGCCCCGGAGAAGAACGACGGGGAACGTCCCATAGATATTCTTTTTAGTGGTTCGGGAAAGGATCCCGAGGCTATTCGCAAAGGGATTCATGCTCTGCCCACCGCATTGGTTCGCGTGATTGAAGGGGCGCTTGAAATCCTCCAAGCCTCGCCCATGACTTCCGTCCATGAAGCCGTCGCCGAGGTCTGCCAAGCGCAGCATTTTTCGCCTCCCGCCCTGTATCGCCTGGTTCCTATGACCATGGTGGTCGAGTCTTACTTGCGCAACCTGTGGCGGCTCGAGAGGTTGCAAGCCCTGGACGATGCCGGCATTTCAGTGGAAGTAATCGGCCATGGCTGGGAATTTGCCGGGTTTGAGAACCATGTCCTGAAGGCCCCCGTCGGGTATGAGGAAAGCCTGCGCTTGCTTACCCAAGCCAAGGTAGCTCTTAACGTTAGCCCACAGTTCTTTTCGGGAAGCCATGAGCGTGTCTTCGACGCCACTATCAACGGAGCCGCTTGCTTGACTACTAGGAGTTCCTATTTTGCGGAAGTATTCGGAGCCGACCAGAACGTCGCCTTTTACGACGTTTCGGAACCCGATTCCATCGTCGAGCAGGCAAGGTCCTTGCTGGGTGACGACTCGAGGCGTAAGACAATGGCCCAAGACGCGCAAATGGAAGCCAAGCGGAATCACACTTGGCGAGTGCGCGCGGAGCAAGTGATCGACGCTTACCAAGCGTACTGCAATATGCGCGAGACCTTGGGCAAGTTGCAGTCGGCTTGCTCCGATTGATCTTGCTCGATTGAATTACTTGTTGGCGTCGCCGATGGCGGGAGCGTCAGGATTGGTCTCGGGGTCGTAGTAACGCAGGGTGACGAGCGGTTCCGTGGGCGAAGTGTTCTCGAAACGCACGCCTTCGGTGGCGGTCTTGGCCGAGCAGAACACTTCGTCACGAGCTCGTGGAAACCGATCATCTTTGGGCAGTCCACGACGAGTCCGTTCTTTTGCTGCCTCCTTGCACAACAAAACTGTAGGAGCCACTGTCTTGTATGGTGCAGGCGGCATCGGGATCTACGGTCTATTCCTTGGCGCTGAAGTCTTGTCTTCCCTCGATCCGGCCGAACGTTCTCGGTGACGGGGTTCAAGTCGTCTATTGTTTGAGTGAGTTCTACGCTCATGAGAAATTTATTTCTTGATTACGTGGAGTAGTTTCGATGCAGGGGAGCAAGCTACTTTACCTTTCCTGCAAAGGTGTTCATTATTTCGCGATTCTTTCTAATTCAATAAAACCACGCATTCAAAATGGACCAGGACACCCAACGGACCAGTCGACGCGGCATGCTCGCCGGCGGCAATTGGATCATCGACCAAGTCAAGATGATCGACGTTTATCCCAAGCACGAGAACTTGGCCAACATCCATGGCCAGTCCCAGGGTAGTGGCGGTTCACCCTACAACGTTTTGCTCGACCTCGCCAAGATGGGTGCCGAGTTCCCCCTTCAGGGTGCGGGTCTCGTGGGCAAGGACGCCCTCGGCCAGTATATCCTCGATGATTGTCGACGCAACGGCATCGATCCTAAATTCATCGCGGTCAACGAGGACGCCCTTACGTCCTACACCGACGTCATGACGGAGAAGGAAGGCGGTCGCCGAACCTTCTTCCATTGCCGCGGGGCCAATGCCACTTGGGACGGCAGCGACATCGATTTCTCCGCTTCCGACTGCCGCATTTTCCACCTCGGTTATCTGTTGTTGCTGGATGCCATAGACGCCGAGGATCCTGAGTACGGGACTCGTGGAGCCGCCCTCCTTGCGACCGCTCAGGACGCCGGTCTCAAGACCAGCCTCGACGTGGTGAGCGAGGACAGCGACCGCTTCGCCCGCATCGTCGGACCCGCCCTCAAGCACGTCGACTACTGCATCCTTAACGAGATCGAGGCCAGCAAGGTGACCGGCATCGCCGTCCGCGACGGCGACAAGTTGAACGAGTCGGCGGTCGAGCAAACCGCCGAGCGTCTGATGGAGCTCGGGGCTCGTGAAATGGTGGCCATTCACTTTCCCGAGGGAGCCTATGCCTGCCGCGCCGGCGGCGAGTCCGCCTGGCAGGGATCGCTCGCCCTTCCCAAGGGTTACGTCCAGGGAGCTGCCGGGGCAGGAGACGCCTTTTGCGCCGGCGTATTGTTCGGCATACACGAGGAGTGGTCGCTCGAGCGTAGCCTTTTGATCGGCACCTGCGCCGCCACCGCCTGCCTTTCCAATCCCACCTGCACCGATGGCCTCAGGAGCCTCGACGAATGCCTTGCCCTAGCCGAACAGTTCGGGGTGGGCGAAGACGAAGCCTGAACCTTTTACCTGTTTTCTCACTCACTGTTTACCATCCATACACATGTCCGAATCCGCCATAGACAACTTCGACGCCGCCACGCGTCGCCAAGCCCTCGAGCAGGCTGCAGCCACCGAAACTTTTCCCGCGGCCCAGCCCATCGTGAACGTTCACGCCCATACCTTCTTTTCCTACAACTACCGCGGCTATTCGCCGAGCCACTTCGCACTCGAGTCGAAACGTCAGGCTCTCGCCGTGTCCGGTATCGTGGAATTCGATTGCCTCGATGGTCTTGACGAGTTCCTCGCCGCCGGGCGCCTCCTCGATCTCAAGACCTCGATCGGGCTGGAGTCACGGGTCTACGTTCCGGAATTCGGCGACCGCGAAATCAATTCCCCCGGCGAGCCCGGCATTAGCTACCACATGGGCATCGGGTTCACCTCGACCGACATTCCCGAGGAAGCCCAGACCTACATGGATGGCCTGCGGACCACCTCCGCCGACCGTAACCGCGGACTTGTCGACCGAGTGAACGCTCACCTCGATCCCGTGGCCCTCGACTACGAGGCAGACGTTCTTCCGCTCACCCCCTCGGGCAATGCCACAGAGCGCCATATTTGCGTGGCCTACGGGCGCAAGGCGGCTGCCCAGTTCCCCGAAGAGGAAGCCCTTGCCCGCTTTTGGGCGGACAAGTTGGGCGTCGAGGTGGATCAAGTTGCGGACCTGCCCGACGGTCGCGCACTCACCGATCTTCTTCGTTCCAAGACCATGAAGAGCGGAGGGGTGGGGTACGTACAGCCCGATTCGGGCTCCTTTCCGCACATGCCCGACATGAACCGCTTCACCTTGCTTTGCGGCGCCATTCCCACGCTCACTTGGCTGGATGGTTGCTCCGCCGGCGAGAAGGCCATCGATGAACTGACCGACGTCGCCATGGCCAGCGGTGTGGCCGCCTTCAATGTCATACCAGACCGCAACTACACGCCCGGTTCACCCGATATCAAACTGGTCAAACTGCAGGAGGTCGTGGCCATGACCGAGCGACGCGGCCTTCCCCTCATCGGCGGCACCGAGATGAACAGCCCGGGCCAAAAATTCGTCGATGATTTCGACTCGGACGCACTCTATCCGCTTCGCACCGTATTTCTCAAGGGAGCTCATATTCTCTACGCCCACACCGTACTCCAAGGCATGGCCGGCATGGGCTACCTCAGTGACTGGGCCGCGAACTCCTTCGCCGACGTTTTCGCCAAGAACGATTTCTTCAATGCCTTTGGCGAGGCCTTCTCGCCCCGCGGGGAGGATCGCCTCCGCGACGGCCTTTCCTCCGAACGGGGCCCCGATGAAATATTGGAACTCGCCCGGTCCGCCGTTGCCTAAAACCCTTTCACCATGAGCGTAGAAGTAGAACCCATCGAAGCCGACGATTTCCTCGTCAAGGTGACCGCCGCCAGCTCCACCCAGCATCGCGTCACCCTGACCGACGCCTACTGGACCCAAATCTGGAACGGGCGCATGACCAAGACGGAAATCATCGAACGCTCCTTCGCATTTCTCCTGCAGCGCGAGTCCAACTCTTCCATCCTCAGCAGTTTCGAGTTGCCGGTCATCCAGCGATACTTCCCCGAGTACGAGGGTACCGCCGCTCGTTGGGAGTAGGGTAGGGCGCATGGAGAGAACGTTCGTAGGGTTTGGCTTCGGCGCCATCCAGGGCGGACTCTTTCTCCCGGAAGCCCATCGCTCGGGCAATTTCTCCCGCCTCGTGGTCTCCGAAATCGATGCCGATGCAGTCGCCGCCCTACGGTCTGCTGACGGAGCCTACGCCTGCAACGTGGCCACCGC
>PBLJ01000005.1 GCA_002721705.1 Opitutia bacterium | reverse complement strand
CATTTCTTTCTCAGCCTTGGGGGGATTCCCAAGAAACGTCACAGCAGCCAGGCTGGTGCAGTTTTGAAAAGCTCTTAAGTCAAGGCTCGTAACACTATCCGGAATCGTGATGCCGGTCAGGCTGGTACAACCATCAAAGGAGTAATTCCCGATGCGGGTGATGCTGTCCGGAATGGTTACGTCGGTCAGGCTGCTGCAGCCTTGAAAGGTGAAACTCAATTCGGTGACCCCCTTGCCCAAGATGACCTTGGTCAGGCTGGTGCAGTTTTGAAAAGCTCCATACCTTAAACTTATGACGCTGTCAGGAATCGTTACGTTGGTCAGGCTAGTGCAACCTGAAAAGGCTTCGGACTCAATGTGGGTGACGCTGTTCGGAATCGTTATACTGGTCAGGCTGGAACAATACCTAAAGGCACGTTGACCAATGCTGATGACGCTGTCCGGGATGGTTATGCTTTTCAGACCAGAACAGTCTTCAAAAGCGCCATACTGGATAAAGAAGACACTGTCAGGGATCGTTACGTTGGTAAGGCTAGTGCAGCCGGAAAAGGCTTCAGACTCGATGTGGGTGACGCTCTCTGAAATGGTTATGGAGGCCAGGCTGGTGCACCCCAGAAAGGCTTTTTTGCCGATACTGGTGACGCTGTCAGGAATCGTGATTCCCTTTAGGCTACTGCAGTTCCAGAAGGCCCTTTCCCCAATGCTTGTGACGCTGCCCGGGATGGTTAGGCTTTTCAGGCTATTGCACTGGCTAAAGAAGTGATCCCCAATGCTTGTAACGTTGTTCGAGATGGTGATGCTGGTCAGGCTGGAGCAGCCTGAAAAGGTACTCCCTCCGATGCTGGTGACGCTGTCAGGAATCGTTATGTCAGTCAGGCTGGAGCAGCCTGAAAAGGCACCCCCTCCGATGCTGGTGACGCTGTCAGGAATCGTTACGCTAGTCAGGCTGCTGCAACTAGAAAAAGCGTTATGCTCGATGCTGGTGACACCATCCGGAATGATGATGCTGGTCAGGTCAGAGCACCCTCGAAAGGCACTATTCCCGATGCTAGTGACAAGCCGACCCTTGTGGGTTCGAGGAATAGTCAACTCCCCTTTCAGCGAAGATGATACGCGAACAATAGCAAAACCGTCATCTTTGGCCTGATACTGAATAGGATCCTGGGGCTTCTCGGGCTTCTTGGGTAATTTGGGTAATTTATCTGTAACCGTTGCAGCCGCTTCTCGCGGTAAATCTTTAACCTTTTCAACCGCTGCTCCCCCTACAAGAACCCCCAACACCACCGGATGACCCAGTGCTTCCTCCGCAAGACCCCCCAACACCACCGGAGCACCCAGTGCTTCCTCCGCAACGGTTCCACACCCGGAACCAAAGGTCGCAAGAGCAAGTCCAAGAGCGACAAAACCAACTTTTCCATTCATAAATATTAATTTAAACATTGTGACTTGCACAGGTCAATCACCTTGCAAGGCCCAAAACCCGTCACGCTTTTCCACCAACCAAGCTCCTTTCACCTTCTCTTCCAACCCCTGACCTTCCAAACCCTTGACTCCCTTCGCCCCGCCATCGATAACGGTGGAATGAAACGCCACCTGCCGCCAACTTTCCATCTCGTCAAGCCGGAGTAGCTCAACCTCCAGCTCAACTAACCCCGAGTGCTTGTTCATCATCCAGACTATTTCTGCGACATCGGAGCGCACGTCTTTCCGACGCGGAAGTTCGGCTTGGTACGTGATCGGTTGATGGAGGAGGATTCATCACTGGTTATAGCGGCTCCTGAGGCGCTTCCGAGAGAGGCGGCGGCGCGGGTGCATACGTCTGAGTACCTGAAGGATCTCGATGGCGATGAGCACACCGAACGAACTCAAGCCTCGGAGTTGCCCTTGTCGCGCCAGATCGTAAACGCCTATTACTTGGCGACTGCAGGGACCTGCCTAGCCGCGAAACTGGCCCTGGAACATGGCGGGGGCATGAATCTGTCGGGCGGGTTCCATCATGCCTACGCCGATCGGGCGGAGGGCTTCTGCTACCTCAACGACGTCGCCATTGCGGCGCGGCAATTGCAGAAAGACCACGGCGTCGGCAAGGTCGCCATCGTGGATTGCGACGTGCATCAAGGCAACGGTACGGCGCGCATCTTCGAGGATGACGGCACGGTGTTCACGTTTTCCATGCATCAACGAGACAACTACCCGATGTTCAAGGAGAAGAGCGACCTGGACGTCGATCTGCCAAACGGTGTCGGCGACGATGAATTTTGTGAGGAACTGTCCGGCGCGCTCGAGCGGATATCCAATGATTTCGAAGCTGACTTCGTGTTCTATTTAGCGGGAGTTGATCCCTATGAAAATGATCAGCTCGGCGGCTTGGGGGTGAGTATCGACGGCATGCGACGACGAGACCGCCTGGCCCTCGAGTGGTGCCGGGCGAGCAAGACTCCGGTGGCCGTTGTACTGGCGGGCGGCTATGCGTTCAACACCGATGACACCGTGCGAATGCACTGCAACACTTACCACGAATTGGAATCGGTGATTGGGCAGTAGGGAATTTCACCTAATCAAACTTCAGGCTGAGCTTGGTGATCGTACCGGGAAACTTGGTGGTGGTATATTTGCCGACGGGCTTGATCAGGTCATTGCCGACCTGGAGACCGTCGCCCGGCTGGGTGAGCTTGCCCTTGGCGTCGGCCGCGGCCACTTGCTTGCCAGCCACTGAGATCGTCATCTTCCCCGTCCGTCCGATCGTAGCCACGACCGCTATACTGCCCTCGAGAGAGGAGGCGGCAACCGCTTCCGTCAACTTCCAATCGCGACGGACGCCAAGGACAAGTTTGCCATCCCGTATATAAAGGGAATAACCCGCCTTGTCCCCGCCCTGGGCAAGGATAACACCGTCTTTGCCTTGGCTCTCGAACTTGGCCCTAATGGTTACTTTTCGCCCCTCGCAAAAGGGAGCTTCCCCACCCGAGAGATTCTCACCTTGCTTCAAGTCGAAGGCTGATTTTTTGGTCCTCTTCTTCGGCTTGTGAATCATGCTCGGGCCGTTATCCGGTGGCAGCGACTTATGCCAATCGATGCAGACCTTGGTCAGGCGCGCTACCAGCTCGGGATGCTTGTCGGCCAGGTTCTTGGTTTCTCCCCGATCCTTCTCCATGTCGTAGAGCTCGGCGTCCGTGCCGTCGTACTCGCATAAAAACTTCCATTTGCCTTCGCGGATGGCGAGGTCGGGCAGGTCGTTGTCGCCGTAGTAGGCGTCGCGGTCCGGGGGACGCCGAAAGAGGAGCGGTTGCTTGCGCGAGGCATTGCTCTTGCCAAGCAGAACGTCAGGCAGGGACTCGCCGTCGTACTTGATCCCCTTGGGATGAGGAACGTCAGCCAAATCGAGCAAGGTGGGAACCAGGTCGACCGCGGAGAAGACCGACTTCCCGTTCACTTTCCCCGTTGACTCATTATTGTTGGAGGGAATCAGACCAGGCCCCCAAGCAATGAGCGAAGAACGTACGCCGCCTTCATAGAGGTGTGTCTTGTAGCCACGAAACGGCCCCGCCACGCCAGCGCCCAACTCAGGCCCATTGTCAGAGCAGATGAGCACCAAGGTGTTTTCCCGCAAGGTATCGTCGTCCCGTACGAAATCGAAAAGTTTGCCGAACTGCCGGTCCATCTCGCGCAAAACCTGAAGATACAATTCGCGCTTGCCGTTGCCCCACTTGTCCACCGGAGGCCAGAAGGGACTGTGAACGTCGTCCGGCCACAGGTTGACGTAGAACGGTTTCTTCGCCTCGGCCGCCTTCTTCATGAAGGGGATAGCTTCGTCCACGAAGCCTTCGGTGATCTTGGAGCGCTGCATCCATCGTACCCCCTTGCCCAAACGTTCGGCATCACCCCAGATGCGACCGGGCTTATTCGGGTCCTGTCCCGGCTTGAGGGTTAGAGGAAGCAACTTCGGACCCATGCCCTCGAAGTTGGTCAGGGAGGCATCGAACCCATAATCCGTGATTGCCGGAGCATCGTCCACGTTGCGCTGCCCGCCCATGTGCCACTTACCGAAATGCCCCGTGGCGTAGCCGGCTTTCTGGAGAGAACGAGCAAGCATGGGCGCCTTCGGGTCGAGCCATTGGGCCATGCCACGTTGCTGGTTATGGTCACGGTTGCTCAGGTAGGAGGTGATCTTCCATCTTTGCGGGTACTGACCCGTCGAGATGGCAGTCCGGGAAGGCGAGCATATCGGCGAGTTCACGTAGAACTGCTCGAAACGAATGCCTTCCTTGGCCATGCGGTCGACCTCGGGAGTTTGAGCCGCCTCATTGCCGAAGCAGGAGAAATCCCCCCATCCCATGTCGTCGATGAAGACCAGTATGACGTTTGGCTTGGCCGCGAGCGCCGACGTATGGAGAAGTCCGAGGAAAAGAAAGACGCAAAGAGTCTTCATGGGAAAGGCAGCGCGGGGACGCTGAATATAAGTTTAGATAAACTTGGTCGGACTAGCTCAAGGTCCAACCCTTGCGGTAGGTGCGGCCAAGGTATTTCTCGGCGTCCGGCGCATTGGGGAACTTCATGTTCTTGGCGTCCCATTCCAACTTTTTCTGCGCCCGGTAGGCGACGTTGCCAAGGTGATTGGCCTCGGTCAATGGGCCAGAATAGGCGAAGTGGCAAAGTGGTTCGGGCCCCTCGCCTTTGCAAGCGCGCAACCATTCGGCTTGTTGCCCGGGAGAAGGCTCGATCCATTGCTTGGGTCGCTCGAAGCCCTTGAATTTGTTCTCAGGCAAAAGCGCGTGTTTGCTGTAATCGGACAGAACCATCCCCTTGTCCCCGATGAAAAGGGTGCCGTCACCCCATTGAGGAATCTTTTTGTCACGCCAGATCTTGGGCTTCTCCGTTCCCTGGTACCAAGTATGCTCGAGGGCCGGATAGCCATCTCCTCGGGCGGCGAAAGTGTACTTCACGCTCATGGAAGCAGGCGCAATGTCGTGGTGAGGCGGCGGACCGGTCAGGGGCTCGATGGTGAGGGGAGCATCCAGTTTCAAGGCCCACCACGGCAAGTCGTTGCGATGGCTGCCGAGATCGGACATGGTGCCGTTGCCGAAATCCCACCAGCGATACCACTTGGGTCCCGGGAAATAAATCGAATGAAAGGGGCGGAAAGGCGCAGGGCCAATCCACAGGTCCCAATCCAGGTGCGCAGGCACGGGTTGAGCCTCTTTTGGGGTATCGTCGGCGGGACTTTTCCACCCCCATGCGCGACTGACCCAAGTGTGGGCCTCGCGGACCTCACCGATCGCTCCGGACTGGACCAGCTCGACCACCCGGCGAAAATTTGCCCCCGCGTGAATTTGGGTACCCATCTGGGTTTGCACACCTGCCTTGGCGGCCGCCTCGGTGATGATGCGGCACTCATGGACGTCCCGCGTGAGAGGCTTTTCACAATAGACGTGCTTCTTGGCCTTGAGCGCAGGCAAGGTAGCGAAAGCATGAGTATGCTCGGTGGTGGAGACGACGACTGCGTCTATATCGTCCAGCTTCTCGTAGAAATCACGAAAGTCCTTGTAGGTGCGCGCTGATTTGCACCATGGCAAACGCTGAGCCCCCTTCAAGTTGTTTTCGTTTACGTCGCAGAGGGCGATCACGTCCTCGTTTCTACAGGCGGCGACGTGACTGCGACCACGTCCGCCTACTCCGATGAGGCCTACACCAAGCTTACTGTTGGGCGACTTGGAATGCGTGATCGCGGGGAATCCCAGGACCGCGGATGACACCGCAGCGGTCTTGATGAATTTGCGGCGGGAGAATTGGGAGGATGCAGGTTGATCGTTCATGGCATTCATCTTTCAGCTAATTCGTTAATGGAAGGGATGAAAATTTAAAGGGACAAGAGAGCTGGGAAAAGAATTTAAATTGTTGGTCGCAATCATTCCAATCCGCAAGCTCCGACAAAACAACTAGAAAAGTTCGCGCACGGGAGAACCATCGGGAAGCATCTTCATGCGACGCCCCATGGCCACCACCTCGGCAGTAGGATCCAGCCCGAGAGCGTGATAGACGGTGGCCGCAAAGTCGGCCACCGAAACGGGGCGCTCGGTAGGGGTTGCGGCGTACTTGTCGCTGGCCCCGACAACCATCCCGGTCTTCACGCCGCCACCGCCCATGGTCAGGGTGAAGCAACTGGACCAATGGTCGCGGCCCGGTCCGCGCTTTTGATTATTTAGTTTTGGTGTGCGGCCGAATTCACCCGCCGTAATGACCAACGTTGTATCGAGCATGCCGCGGTCATCCAGGTCATTGAGAAGGGCGGAATAACTGGCATCGTAAATGGGCAACTGCTTGTCCAAGTGGGGAAAGATGCCCCAGTGGTGGTCCCACGCATAAATCCCCGTATCGACGTAGCCCTGAATGGTGACGAAGCGAACGCCCGCCTCAACCAAGCGGCGCGCCAAGAGCATGCCCTGCCCCACCCGGTTTCGTCCATAGGCATCGCGAAGCTTTGCCGGTTCCCTGGACAAATCGAATGCCTTCTTCGCCTTGGGAGAGGTGGCAAGACCCAGAGCCTGCTCGGTGAAACTGTCTTGCGTGCGGGCGAACTCGAGTTGCTTTTCCCGGCCGGCCTGAAAGCGGTCGAGAGAACGAAGAAGGTGGGCTCGGCCACCGAGACGCCCGACGTCGACGTCTTCCGCCACTTCAAAGGACTTGACGGCGAAATCCGGAGCATCGACGTCCTGCGAAACAAGAAAAGGATCATAGGCGCTGCCAAGGTAACCGCCGTAACCGGGGGCACTGTGCCTCGGATGCTTCATGTCGCCCAAATGAACAAAGGGAGGAACGGGAGCCTGTTGTTTCTGCTGTTTGCAAAGCACGGCCCCGATCCCGGGGGCTTGCATGTTCTTGTCCCGTGGACTTCCGCACATGATGTCGACGTCGCCAGCGCCATGATCATTGGCGAAGGAGTGCATCGAGCGGATCATGGAAAACTTGTCGGCGCACTGGCTTAACTTGGGCAACTGGTCACTCAATTGAATCCCCGGAACGTTCGTTGAAATGGGATGGTATTTACCGCGCACCTCGATCGGGGCGTCCGGCTTCATGTCGTACATATCGAGCTGACTGGCCCCGCCTTGCAGAAACATGAAAATGACGTTGATCTGCTTGCCGGTTCCGGATGCCTCGCTGGCCAAGACTTGGGGCAAGGAAAGCCCCAAGGGGGATAGTGCCCCCAAGGTGAGGCCGCCCATCCGGAAGAATTCTCGACGATTCATCGGTTTCACCCTAGCGCGCAAAAGGTTGAGCTCAAACCTGAATTTCAAAGTCTGTTAAAATTGCATACACTAGAGAGGGAGCGATCGATCTTGAAAACAGGCATGGATCCCTTAGCTTGGCGATTGGATACAATTCAATGAAAATCCCCCCAACGACTTGAAGAACAACCAACACATCGACCGAAGGCGCTTCCTGCGAGGTTTGGGTGGGTCCTTTCTGGCTCTGCCTCTGCTGGAAACCACCGCAGTAGCCAACTCCGTGATCCCCAAGAGGATTACGGCCACGGGCATTTTCTATGGGCTGGTCCCCCAGCACTTTCACCCCGCCGAGGAGGGCTCGAACTTTCAAACGCCCAGACTACTTAAACCGCTGGAGCCCTTACGCAAAGACTACACGGTGTTTTCGGGACTGGACCACAACCTTGGAGGCGGACACAACGCGACCAAGTTTTTCCTGACGGGCATCCCCAGCACCCAGTCCAAAGGCTTCGCCGAATCGAACGTCTCGATCGATCAGAAGGCTGCCTTGCAGGTAGAAGGCAAAACCCGTTTCCCTTCTCTTACACTGAACGTCGAGGGAGGCAACGAGCACACCCTTTCGTGGACGCGCAACGGAACACCGGTGCAACCGATAAACAGCCTGTCGCGTCTCCACCAAATGCTTTTCCGGAAAGACGACGCTGCTACCCTCACCCAAGCCGAACGCGACCTGGCGGACAAGCGATCCGTCCTCGATCTGGTGCGGGGTCAGGCAAACTCATTCAAGAAAGGACTAGGCAAGGAGGACAAGGAAAAGCTCGACCAGTACTTCACCTCGGTGCGGGAACTGGAAAGCCGCATCGAGCAGGCCAAACTTTGGCTCGGAAAGGAGAAACCGGAGACGAACTACGCGCTGCCACGGCGCGTCGACTCGCTCACCCTCAAGGATCGTACTCCGATTTATTACGACCTGATGCAACTAGCCCTGCAGACGGACTCCACCCGCGTAATCACCTTGGCGTTCACCGAACTGGGAAGGGAAAGCGGGGGGTTGCCCGGTGTCAGCAGAGGATACCACGCTCTTTCCCATCATGGCCAAGTAAGAGACGCCATCGAGGAACTGACGATCATCGAGTCCTTTCATCTCTCTCAATTCAGCCGCTTCCTCCGGAAACTCAAGGAAGTGAAGGAACCCAACGGGAAAACCCTCCTGGACAACACCATGGCGCTGCTTGGCAGTGGCATGAGCAACGCCAACTCGCACAGCAACCGCGACCTCCCCGTGATCCTTGCGGGAGGTGGCTTCAAGCACGGGAGCCATAAGCATTATGCTCGTCAGGGAAGAAGCTCCGTGCCCTTGTGCAACCTCTTCCTTTCCATGCTTCAAAACTTCGGGCTCGAGATCGACCGTTTCAACACCTCCAGTGGAACGCTCACCGGGTTGGAAATAAAAGGCTGAAGCCATCATGGCGAAACTTTCCACCACCCCCCTGCTCGTTGCATGCCTCTGGTTCGGGGCGGGCATAAGCGCAATCGAGGCGAAACAAATCGAGCTGGACGACGGGGTCCGCGCATTCATCGGGACTTACTGCATCAAATGCCACGGACAGGACAAGGCGAAGGGAGATCGGAACTTCGAAGAACTGGCCACATGGGAGGAACAACGATGGGTGGTGGACATGGAAAAGGAAAAGAACGTCCAGCTTTTGCGGGATATACTCGACCAATTGAACTTGGGCGAAATGCCGCCCAAAAAAAAGGGGGTCAGGCAACCGCTCTTTGACGAAGTGAAGCCGGTCATCGCCTGGTTAACTAAAAACCTACTGGAATGGGAGGAGGCAAAGGGACCTGTCGCCACCACGCTTAGGAGACTGAATCGCCGGGAGTACCGCAACACCATGCGCGACCTGCTCGGTCTCAAGGCAATCCCCTTCGACCTCACCGAAAACTTCCCCGCCGACGACCAACGCGAGGGATTCACCAACCTAGGCGATGCTTTGACCATGAGCGACGCCCACTTGGATGCCTATATGGAGGCCGCGGACAAGTACCTTAGGATGGCTTTTCGATTCGGAGAAAAACAGGAAAGCAAAACCCTGCGCATAAGTCCCGAGACATGGGGATATCCGGAACGGGAAGCGACCACACCCTGGATGTACCGGGTACATTTCAAGGACCAGTATCTAGACGTCGGGGCAGGCAAGAAGCAACTGTCCGACCACTTTTCGCTGGGGACTCCCCCGAACGGCTTTGCCCGCGAGGGAGGCATTCGGGTTCCCGGATACTACAAGATCTCCGTGAACGCGGAAGCCGTAAGACGCCTGACCCACCCCTATGACCCCACAATGATTCCGGTCGACCTGACCCCACCCATGCAACTTGGGCTCTACGTTTCGAAAGGCGTCAAGGGCTTGGCCTCGGACGCCGTCAAGTCACGCGTCAAGATCGGGCTTTGGGACCTCTTGGATCACCAGCGAAAAACCTACGAGGCAACCGTTTGGCTGGACAAGGGAAACGTTCCCTTCCTGAACTGGGACAACGGCCCGGGACCCTCCGATTACTGGATGCGCGACATCCTCAAGAAATACCACACCGACATCGAGTTTCGGGGCAAGCAGGGTTCGCATGCCTGGCACGTAGTAGGCAAGAACGCGGTTCCCGGCAGACTAGTCTCGGACGTCTGGAAGGGACCGGTCCTGCGAATGCATGACTTTCGCTTGAGCGGCCCCCTGCCCTACACTTTTGAAAGCCACGCTCAACGAGTCTTCATGGACAGAGCCTCCGACCTTTCCAAAGCCAACCTGGCCCTCGCCTTCCAACGCTTTGCCCGAAGGGCCTTCCGCCGACCGGTGACCGCCAAGGAAATCGAGCCATACTTGGCCATCGAGAAGCGCGCCCGCGAAAACTTGGGGCGCAAACCGGAAGAGGCGTTCTTCCTCGCCCTCAAGGCCATTTTGGTCTCGCCTGATTTTCTCTACCTCAAGGAAAAGCAAACCGAGGCAAACAAGCTTGGGCCCTTTGAAGTGGCAAGCCGCCTATCCTATTTTCTATGGAGTTCCATGCCGGACCATGAACTTTTCGAATTGGCCAGGAATAAAAGTATCCTGCAACCCGAGATCCTCAAGCAACAGGTCGATCGCATGCTGAAAGACACCAAGAGCGAAGCATTCGTCAAAGGCTTCGCAAGTAGCTGGTTGCGGCTCGATAAACTAGGGAGCATGCCGGTCGATCGCGACAAGTTCCGCGAATACTACCGCAACGGACTGGAGGAAGCCATGACCGAGGAAACGCACCGCTTCCTGACCCATGCCATCCAGACCAACGCCCCCCTCAGCGACTTCATCCATTCCGACTATAGTTTCCTCAACCAAGACCTTGCCCGGCACTACGGTATAGAGGGAGTTCAGGGAGTGGGCTTTCGCAAAGTAAGCCTGCCTGCCGACGGCATACGCGGTGGCTTGCTGGGACAAGGGAGCATCCTCACGCTCACCGCCAACGGAGTGGACACCTCGCCCGTGGTTCGTGGAATCTGGATACTGGAAAATTTGCTGGGCACGCCTCCCCCGCCACCGCCACCCGACGTCGAGCCTATCGACCCCGACGTGCGCGGCGCGAAGACTATCAAGCAACTCATGGAAAAACATCGCTCGGTGGAGTCCTGCGCCGAGTGCCATGCCAAGATCGACCCCTTTGGGCTTCCCCTCGAATTCCTTGACCCCGTAGGCGGGTACCGCCCGACCTATTACAAGCACCGCCGCTGGATCCGCCTCGAGCGTCGGACTCACCGCATACCCTCCATGGCGGTGGACGGAACCGCTACGCTCCCCTCGGGCGAACGCTTCAGGGATCCTCTGAGCCTGAAAAAGGCGCTACTGGGCAAAATGGATTTCTTCAGCAAGGCCCTGACCGAGAAGATGTTCACCTATGCGACGGGACGAACCGCAACCTATCGGGACCACGAGGAAATCAAGGCAATGGCCCAAAAGGCCCTCGCTAAAGGCAAAGGGTTTCGCGATCTTCTGATTGAGGTGGCGACCAGCCAGGCATTCCGGCAAAAGTAGCGGGGCACGTCATTTACAACCAACCAAGCCATCGGACATGAAAAGTTGCATCACCCTCATCCACTTCCTGACCCTCACCTCCCTGCTGGCAGCTCAACCGAACCAACCCATCCCCAAGGCCGAAGTGCTTAAACTTACCGGTGACTTCGAGAAAACCTCGCTCAGCAAGGACGTCCGCATTCTTTGGCTCTACGGGCCGGAGGACCACAGGGGAGGAGAACACGACTACATACGGGTCAAGGAGTTGTTCGTGCCTTTGCTGAAGAAGATTCCGCGTGTTTCCGTGGACGAAGCCTATCAGTTTCCTTCTCAAGCACAATTCGACAAGGCGGACCTGTTGATCCAGTTCCTTCACCAACCCGCCATCACGGACAAGCAGTTCGCGAGCTACCAGAAGTTCGTCGATGACGGCGGCGCGGTGGTGTCCATTCACGAGTCCTGCATCATTCGACCCATCGACCGGGCGCACAAGTTGGCCGGTTGCATCGGTTGTTCATGGAAGGGCAACAAAGAATCCCGATGGAGCAAGTTCAGCCGAAAGGAACCGCTCTTCCTCGACACCAAGCATCCCGTCTTCGCCGGCTTGCCCAAGAGCATGCGATTCAATGACGAATCGTATTGGAACATGATCCAGCGCGACAAGGTAGAGGTCATCGGGGCAATCGGCACCCCGGCCAATACGGAGGCCCAATCCTTTGCCGAAGTACTCAATTCAAAAGGAGCACGGGGACAGGCATTCTGGACCTATACTTCGGGAAAAGGTCGTGTCTTCGGGACGACCACCGGGCATTTCACCTACACCTATCACGATCCCATGTACCGCTTGCTGCTGGTGCGAGGCATCGCCTGGGCCTTGGAGGAGAAACCGGCAGCCTTCATGCCGATCGTCTTTGCCGGCATCACTGACGACAAGGGAATGGTCGGCACGAGGGACTCGATGATGAACTACAAAAACCGCAAGAAATAAAGGGGGTTGCCCTCATCGCCAGACAGGCGGTTCGGGCTTTTTTGTTTCGCGGTTGGCGGGGTATTGGGCGCCTCGGCGATCATGTTCGATTTTCATGCGGTCGGATAACTTCTTGAGCCGTTCGGGATAAGTGCTGGCGAGGTTCTTCGCTTCGCCGAGGTCGGCCTTTAGGTTGTAGAGTTCCCAGCGCTGGGGGTGGTAGAAGTAGATGGCCTTCCAATCACCGAGCCGAATGCTGCTGTGCGGTTCGTATCCCGGGCCGCGCGGACCCCAAACGTGCGGATAATGAAAGAGAAGCGGTCGGGTAAGCTTTGGCGGCTTGCCGGTGACGTCGGCAGTGAGGTCTCGGCCATCAATGTCTTCACGCCCTGCAAGCTGGTCACTGATGCCGGCCCAATTACAGAGGGTCGGAAAGTAGTCTTCGCAAATATTCGGCGCGTCACAGATGGAGGCAGCGGCAATGGGAATCTTTTTCTGACGCGGGTTTGCGGCATTCGGCCGCGCCCATGAAACGATCATGGGGACGCGCGTACCGCCTTCGTAGGCGGAACCTTTACCTGCTTTCAGAGGCCAGCAGTGGGTGTTTCGTCCGGTGTTTCTTGGCGTTTTACCGCGCGCCCCATAGGAGAGCCCGCCGTTGTCCGACGAAAACATAACGATGGTGTCCTCAGCCACCTTGAGTTCGTCGAGTTTGTCCAACACCTGTCCGAGGCTGGCATCCATGCCTTCCACCATGGAGGCATAGCTGACCTCAACGCCCGGGATCGGGATATTGGTGCCTGCGTATTTCTTGCCCTTGTAGTTGTCGTCGTATGGTGGGTGCGGGCGAATGGGCGCATGCACCGTGTAGTGGGCGAGATAGAGGTAAAAGGGCTTACCCTTCGCCACGGCGGTATCGACGGCTTTGAGCGCATCGATGGTGGTGGCATCGGTGAGGTGGATATCCTTGCCGTAATAATGCTCAAGCCCGGGAATGCCCCAAGGGCGCTTTGGCGTGCCGTCGGGATTGTTGCCGAAGTTGGTTTTGCCGTACCATCCACCAGGTCCACCGGCGGCGTGGCCTGCGATGTTGGCGTCAAACCCCAGATTCTTGGGATTGGAACCGGGTGTGTCGTGGGCGCCCCAATGCGCTTTGCCCGCATGGATCGTGTAGTAGCCGGCACCTTGTAGCAGTTTGGGCAAGGTGATGGCATCGGGTTGCAGCCCATTGCGTTTCCAGTTGACCGGTGCTTGGAGCCGGGCGGTTTTGCCGGATGTTTCTCCATCCTTGTTGAGCGTCCAGTTGGTCACCTGGTGACGGATCGGGTTCTGGCCGGTCATTATGGAAGTGCGCGTCGGGGAGCACACGGCGGCAGCATACGCCTGGGTGAACTTCACGCCCTGCTTGGCCAACCGCTCCATGTTCGGTGTCCGAAAGTGGTCGTTGAAAGGCGTGCGTTCGGAATGAAAGGGTACGGAGGTGTCCTGCCACCCCATATCGTCCACCAGGAACAGTACGATGTTCGGTGGTTTAGGGGCCGCGAATGCATGACAGCCAAGCAGCAACGCAAAGAAACTCAAAGTTCGATTAAGATGGAATGCATTCATGTGGGAACTTTTCCGCGGTGGTTTTACTTCTTAAACTCAACCAGATCGGAAGCGGCATGGTTGTCGCGGTACCCTCCCCTGTCACGAAAAACATAGACCAAAAAAGCCGTGGTATTTCCAGGGAGCGCCTTTTGAGAAACGAGCTCCTGGTCGGCGATGGAGCACTGGATGAAGTTCCATTTACGGTTCTTCCATTTACCATTGGAGGACGTGAAATAGATCCAGGCCTCGGTGAACTTGCCCTTCCCTTCGTACTTCGTGCGCACGATACGGGTATCGGGCTTGGTTTCCGGCCGGTGCAACTTGGGCAGGGAGGGACCGTCCTTTACGATACTGTCGGCGAACTGCCAAATTTCCGGGGCATCGTTCCATCCATTGCCATGAGCATGGATCATCCAAGGGCGCATGCAGAGGCGACTGTCACCGCCTGTCGCTTGGGCTGAATGGGCGAAAATATCGATTTGAAACACGGGATCGGCCACAGAGGTCACCCACAACATAGGCATCTTGGCATGGGGTAAATGAGCGGAAGGATCCCACTTGGAACGGTAGTCGCGGAATTGCGCCTCAGTCATGTTTTTCGGGGGAAACCATTGAGCCAACCCCTCGTTGTCGCTCTCATGAATAAAGCCACCGCCATAAACGGGAATGGCAAAGGCAAAACGCGAATCCACCCCGGCCACGGAGCTGGCGACCGTGCCTCCCCAAGAAATACCGGTCAGCCCGATCTTCTTGGAATTGATCTCCGGAAAAGAACGGAGCAACGAATTCGCCCGTATAACGTCGGCCACCGCGTGATAAAACCATTGCTCCTCGTCAGGCAAGGCACGGTCGCCGAACCAGTCGATCCGCGAAGGGCCCGCATGCAGATGCCCTACCCCGGTCGGAAAATTGCCCTCCACTTGGTGCGACCTGCCGCCGGGCAAATGACCTTCCAAGTCCATCGCAATCGCCGCATATCCCTTCTTGTTCCAAAACCGCACCCACTCGGGATAGGCCGTTCCGCCGCCGCCATGGGCGCAGACCACCGCAGGCCAAGTGCCATCGGGGGCTTCACCCTCGGGGGTCCCATAGTAGGCAAAAACCCAAGTGGGTTTGCCCTTGTACTTCGCTCCCTCGTAAAAGAAGGATCTCAACCCCTTGGCTGGGCGCTCCTTGGTCTCGTGAACTGTGGGTTTCTCGAACAACGCCTTGGTGTCCCAAACCAATACCCGCTTCGATTGATCTGCTGTCGTCTTCTTATCCGCAAAAGCAAAGGACCCCCACAAAGAGACAGGAAGCGCTAAAAGCGAGACAAGGGCAGTCCGAAACGTCACTTCACCAAGGGTGCGGTTTGCTCGGGCGAGGTGATGCCGGGTGGCAACTCCATGATCTTGAGGTTGCGAAAGTGGATCTCGGCTCCTTCCGACTCGAGGCACAGGTAACCTTTCTTGTACTGTACGTTGCGGATGCCGTTGACGAATTTGCCGTTGACCGAAAGCTTGACCACTCCGTCCACACAGACGACGTCGTACACGTTCCACTCCCCTTTCCCCTTGCAACGGTTCTCAAGCGATTTGCTCCTGCTGCCGCGGGGGTGGTCGGGAGTCGCCTTAAGACCGCCCGCACCGAAGAGTTCGCCGGGCACGTAGGCGAGCGGCGGGGGGGTCTGGCCCGTCTTTGTT
>PBLJ01000055.1 GCA_002721705.1 Opitutia bacterium | reverse complement strand
GACAATTCACTCGTCACCTATGGAGCCGGCTTGGGCGATGGCGCCACCCACCAGTATTTCGACCTTCCCATGATCGTGGCCGGCAAGGGCCAAGGCCAAATCAAGCAGGGACGCTTCATCAAGTGCAAGAGCGGAACCCTGAATTCCAACTTGTGGCTCACCTTGGCCAACCTGATGGGTCTGGATATCGACAGCTTCGCCGACAGCAACGGTGTGATTTCCGACTTGTGGACCTAGTCCCCCCCTCGTGAAGAATTGGTCGAGACGGCGGTTCCTGGTTGGAAACGGGGCTCTTCTGGCCCTGCCGTTTTTGCCTTCGCTGGGGAAGACGAATCAGGTTGCTAAGCCGGCCAAGAGGTTCGTCATGATGTACCTGCCCAACGGCCTTGTCAGGCGCTGCTTCATACCCGGCGAGGAAGAAAACACTTCGCCCGGCTTCAAAACGGTCAAAGGTTCAGAGAAATTTCGCGCTAATGGTGATGCTACTCCTGCTGGCATCCACCCTTTGCATTTAACCTCGACTATGCAACCACTCTCGAGACATCGAGAGGACATTACCCTTTTGACCGGTCTTGACCGACCCTACAAGTTAGGTGGCGATGCTCACGAACAAGGCGCCTCTTGTTATTTGAGCAGTGTTTCCCCGGAGGAGGCTTCTGATAAAAAACTGCGCTTCCTCCAAGGGCGCACCTTGGATCACGTTATCGGCGAAAAACTTGGTCGGGGATCGCCTTTGAAGACTTTGGAGATCAGTTGCAATGGATTCACCAAAGGCAAGGAGTCGATGCGATTCGACAACATCTCCTGGTACGACGTCGATCGGGTGGCGCCATCGTTGAAAGACCCTCAGGCACTGTACGATCGCTTGTTCCTGTCGGATGACGCGAGATACAACGATCACCTGCACGAGGTGACCAGCCTGGTCTTGGCGGATGCCAAGTCCCTTTCCTCCAAACTGGGACGCAGCGACAAGGATACCCTGGATGAATTCATGACCATGGTCCGGGACATTGAAACGAGGATGGCGCGGCTTCGGAAGCTGATTGCAGAGGCAGGGGTTGCCCGACCGACCGACGAGGTTCTACCCCGGGGCGAGTACATTAAGTTGCAATGTGACCTTATGATTGCCGCTTTGCATATGGGGATCACCAACGTAACTACGATGATGATCGGCCCGGAAAGATGGAATGCCTCCATGCTTTACGAAGGGGTTTTCGACAAACCCGTGGTGCATCATGCGATGTCCCATAACCAAAGAGGCGACAGGTACAAGCAACTTCAGGAGATCGATCTCTTTCATATGGAGAAGTACTCTTACGTCCTTTCTCGGATGAAGGCGGTCAAGGAACCCGACGGGAGCAGCCTGCTCGACAATTCAATCGTAGCTTGCGGGGTGGGGCTGGGCGATGGAGCCACCCATCAATATTTCGATTTGCCTCTCATGCTTGCAGGCAGAGCTCAGGGCGGCTTGAGGAATAACCTTCACTTTCAGTGTCCTAATGGCACTCCGCTCAGCAATGCATGGCTGACCATCGCACAGCAATTGGGTGTTGAGATTGACCACTTCTCAAACAGTACGGGAACCCTTTCCGCACTGACTTCCTGACCTTGAATCTTCCCCTTTTACAGGAATGAACTTTTACAAATCATCATGTTTGAAACCAGTTGCATGAGACTTACGATCCTGCTTCCCCTTGCCTTTGTCTTCAATACCTGCGGCGACGTCGCTGTGGCCGATGAATTCAGTTCTCAGCTCAAGCCCCTATTCGCGCAAAACTGCGTCAAGTGTCACGGGGGAGAGAAGACGAAGGGCAAGGTCAACCTCAAGGAATTGAGCTCGGCCAAGGATTTGTTGGCCAAACCGGCCCTGATCAAGGAATTGATCGAGGCGATTGAGTTTGCCGACATGCCGCCGGAAGGCGAGGGCGAGCTTTCGGATGAGGAGCGCCGAAAGACGGTTGCGGCGCTTAAGGGTTTCATGAGCGAGGCGGTATCGGTTAAAGGCGCTGATGAACCTAGGCTTAGCCGCTTGAACCGTTTCCAGTACAACAACGTGGTAAGGGATCTCTTTCGCCTCAACAAGGATGTCTTCGAGTTGCCCGAGAAGATGATGACTCGCCACCAGAATTACCTTTTGACCGATGAGCGGAAAATACCGGACCAAGTGCGGGTGGCCTGCCATTCACTCAAGCCGCTGGCCGGGTTTCGAAACGTACGTCCTTTCCCCAAGGATTTGCGGGCTGCCCACGGTTTCGACAACCAGACCAACCAGTTGACCCTTTCACCTCTCCTTCTCGATTCCTTTCTCAAGCTCAGCGTTTCCATTCTGGAGAGTCCTGACTTCAATGAGAAGACAGTCGGTGTATGGAAGGAATTTTTTGCGTCTCCCGAAGAAGGGGCGGACTTGGAAAAGGAAATCAGGGAGCGCCTACGATCCTTTCTCCGTCTCGCCTTTCGCTCCGCAGTGGAAAAAGAGGTGCTGGACCGCTACGTCCGCTATGCCTTGGCCAAGACCAAGTCCGAGGAATCCTTTTCCAAGGGAATGAAGAAAGTGGCTTCCGCCATCCTGTCTTCCCCGATGTTTCTCTTTCGCCATGAAACCGTGGACGAGGACAATCCCTATGCCTTGGCCTCGAAGTTATCCTTTTCCTTGTGGGGCAGTTGCCCGGACACGGAGCTCCTGACGGCCGCCGAAGAAGGCAGGCTGTCTGACCCCAAAGGTTTGGCCGCTATCTTGGACGGCATGCTCGAGGATCCACGGATCGAGAGATTTCTCGACAGTTTCCCGTCCCAGTGGATGCAATTGGAGAACACCCTCGCGGCCACCCCTGACCCCAAGCTAAGCAAGTACTTTTCCATCGACAAGGACTACCCGGCCAGCCTGACCATGGTGCTGGAGCCTTTGCTGTTGTTCGATGCCGTGTTCCTCGAGAACCGCCCGATTGTTGAGTTGATCAAGCCATCTTTCGCCTACCGCAACGATTTTCTCAAGACTTGGTACGGGGGCGATCTCAAGCCGGGAGAGGAAGACCTCAAAAAGGCTCTGGAGGACAATAAGAAAAAGCAGCAGAGAATCATCGACCTTGGCTTGGAGTTGGAAAAAAAGGAAAAGGAACTGAAGGCCTTGGTCGATCCAGTGCGCCAAAAGTTGTTGGCTGAACGGGTGAATGGGGCGGATGTCCTGGAAACCGTTGATCTGCGGCCCGTGGCGGCTTGGGAATTCGATGGCGACCTGAAAAGCTCGGTCGGCGCTTTCCCGCTCAAGAAGCATGGCAAGGCGGAATTTAGAGACGGGATGGTCGAGATTGGGCCGAACTCCTACCTGCAAAGCCAAAATCTCCCCTTCGAGTTAAAGGCCAAGAGCCTCGAGGTCTGGTTCCTTCTGAAGAACCTCGACCAGCGAGGGGGAGGGGTCATGGGCATCCAGGGGCCGGGCGATTTCTTCGATACCATCGTGTTGGGAGAAAGAATGCCGAGGCACTGGATTTCCGGAAGCAATGGTTTCAGTCGGACCAATGACTTTGCCGGATCCAAGCCCGAGGGTTTGGTCAACCAGATGATCCACCTCATCATGACCTACAAGCCCGATGGTACCATTAGCCTTTATCGAAACGGTGAACTTTACGGCAAGCCTTACAAAAAGTCTTTGGCCACCTTCCCCAAGGGCAAAACATCGGTCATCTTCGGGCTGCGACACCTTCCCAAGGGGGGAGGCAAGCACCTCGTCGTGAGCATCGACAAGGCCATGCTCTACGATCGGGCTCTCAGTGAAAAGGAAGTGGAGGAAGCTGCCCGCGGTAACCAGCTCTTCGTTTCCAACAAGGATTTGATCGCCGCGCTTTCGCGTGAACAGAGAAAGACCAAGGAACAGTTGGAGAAGGAGATTCGCAATGGGAGGAATACCCTGAACAAGGCACCCAAGTCTCTCGACCCCAACAAGCTCAAGGGGGAGGCCCAAAAGCGTTTTGACAACGATATGCGGGGCAAGCTGCGTTCCCAGGTTTTCCATAGGATACCCGCCGATGATCCACGCTATGGAGGAATTATCACGAATGCCGCCATGCTCAGTATGACCTCGGGTCCCAAGCGGACCCATCCAATTGCCAGAGGGGCATGGATCATCGAGGTCATCCTGAATGATCCACCACCACCACCTCCCAACGACGTTCCGCCTCTCCAGGACGATGCAAACTCGAGGAACATGACGATACGCGAACAATTCGCCAAGCACCGTGAGCATGCCGATTGCGCAGGTTGTCATTCCAAGCTCGATCCCCTTGGTTTCGCCATGGAGAACTTCGACCTGACGGGTCGCTGGCGAGACAAGTACCGCAATGGGCGTGCAGTCGATTCAAGCGGCAAGCTGATGAGGAAGCATACCTACCAAGGCGCGGTCGATTTCAAGCAATCACTGATCAAGGAAGAGGACCGTTACGCCAAGGCATTCGTCGGCCATCTTTTGCGCTTTGTCACCTCGAGGGAACTCGAACCTGCGGACACCCTCGAGATCGACCGTATCACGGCCAAGGTGAAGCAGGACAACTACCGCTTGAGGACGCTTCTCCGGGAAGTCCTTCTGAGCGACGCCTTCGTCCATTCAAGATGAAGGTTCCGCTTCTCTTTTTTCTATTCTCCGATCACTTACCCATGAAGACCCTGCTCTCGATTCTCATCCTTGGACTCACTCTCGGCACTGCGACCATTGTCGCGGCCCAGCCCAATATCATATTGATCCTGGCCGACGACATGGGGCCGGGCGAACCCAGTCACGCCGGTGGCATCATACCGACGCCCACCTTGGATCGCATGGCCAAGGAGGGCATGCGTTTCACCGATGCCCATACCACCTCGGCGGTTTGCACGCCCACCCGCTACGGCATCCTCACCGGTCGCTACAATTGGCGGAGCAGGCTAAAGAGAGGGGTGCTGTTCAATGCCACCGACAAGGCCTTGATGGACCCCAAGCGTCTCAATCTTCCCAACTTTCTCCAAAAGGCCGGCTACCATACCGCCTGCATCGGCAAATGGCATTTGGGAGCCGACTTCGAGCGGGCTCCAAAAAACGCGAACCCCGATAAAAGCAAGCGGGGCCCCTCCTGGCAGGTCGACTATTCCAAGCCTTTCAAGAACGGTCCCGTGGACGTCGGGTTCGACGAGGCCTTCTTCATTCTGTCGTCACTGGACATGGCGCCCTACCTTTACCTGCGTAACAACCAAGCGATTTCCTTGCCTACGGTGAACAAGGGGTTTCCGCACAACGAGTACAACAAGTACCAACGCATCGGGGCGGCCGCGGCGGATTTCGAGGCCAGCGACTGTCTCGCCGACTGGGCATCCGAGTCGCGGGATTTCATCAAGCGCCGGGCCGAAGACAAAAAGAAGAAGCCCTTCTTCCTTTACCTGCCCCTGACTTCGCCGCACACCCCGATCACGCCGGGTGAGAAGTTCAAGGGCAAGTACCCGCAATACAGTTGGTATGCGGACTTTATGGCGGAGACCGACTGGGTCGTCGACCAGGTGCTGGAGCAACTCGAGGAATCGGGGCTCGATGACAACACCATGGTGATCTTTACCTCCGACAACGGCTTCGCTCCTTACGTCAAGATTCCCAAGATGATTGATGCGGGGTATCGCCCTTCCGGTTCCTTCCGTGGAGCCAAGGCGACCATCTACGAGGGTGGCCACCGCGTGCCTTTCCTCGTTCGTTGGCCGGGCAAGGTGAAAGCCGGCTCCGTCAACCCGACGACGATTTGCACGACCGACTTCTTCGCCACCTTCGCGGACTTGCTGGGCAAGGAAGACGAGATTCCCGACCATGCGGCGGAGGACTCGTTCTCCTTCCTGCCTTGCCTCAAGGGGGCCAAGGAACCAATTCGTCCTTTCACCATCCATCACTCCATCTCAGGAGTATTCGCCATCCGCAAAGGAGACTGGAAATTGATCCTGAACAAAGGGACTGGAGGAGGGTGGGGTGGTTCCTGGGAAACCACCAAGACCACGGCCAAGCTCGTTCAGTTGTACAACATGAAGGACGATCCCGGAGAAACCAAGAACCTCGAATTGGAACACCCCGAGGTGGTGAAAGAGCTAGTGGATGATCTCGCCAAGGCCTTCCGCGATGGGCGCACCACGCCCGGTGAGAAGCAAAGCAACGAGGGGTGGCCCTATAGGGATGGCCCCATCCAGGCAAAGTTTCCCCAGTTGAAGGAGAAGTGAGACCCGTTGTTTGCTTGTTCGCCTTCTGCTTGCCGGCAGCCTTGCCTGCCAAAGTATTCGAGGAGGCAATCTTTCCCATTCTCCAGAAGTCTTGCTTGAAGTGCCACGGAGGAGAAAAGACCAAGGGCAAGGTTGATTTTTCAAGGATTCTGACTGAGCGGGACGCCGATGCGCACCCGGATCTCTGGGAAACGGTGGCCGAAGTAGTCGAATTAGGCGAGATGCCACCCGATGATGAAAAGCCTCTTTCCGAAGAGGATAAAAAGACCTTTGAACTTTGGCATGAGAAATTCCAGAAGGTGCCATCGGAGGCAACGGTACCGGTTTTTCGGGTTCGTAGACTATCCGCCAACGAATACAGGAATACCTTACGTTCCCTCTTCGGTTTTGACCTTGAGGTGGGCATTGCAAGAGCGGAACAAACTGTTTCAGGCGAAAGCTCCCTCGTGCTCAAGATCCTTCCACCAGACCCGCCGGGTTCCAGTGGGTTTTTCAATGATACGCGATCCGCGCCCATTTCTTCTTCTCTGCTGGAGAGCTATACCTACTTGGCTGGAGTCGCCCTCGATAAGCTCTTTTCAGTCAAGGGCCGCGTATCCTTGGCCTCAATGGCTGGAAAAGGCGACGACTGGGACGGTATGCTTTCCCTTGCTGATGCGGAAACCTTCTTACGATCCTTTCTCCCCAAGGCCTTGAGAAGAAGCATACCGGAGAAGAGGTTTCAGTCGATTCTAGCCACCCTTGAGGGCAAGGCAGGAGATACCTTGGCCTCTGCTCTCAAGCTTGAATTGAAGGCCTTGTTGATCTCACCTGAATTTCTTTACCGTGGTTTTCTGGCCAAACCGGTAGGGGACGGCGGAAGACAGGCGGTCGACGCCTTCGAGTTCGCTGAACGCCTTTCTTATTTCCTTTGGGAAGATATGCCGGATGCCTCTCTTTTCGAAGTGGCCCGTAATGGTGGCCTTGAGAAAGAGGAAAAGCTTGCCCAGCAAGTGAAGAGGATGTTGTCCGACCCCAAGGCTCGGAACTTGTCTGAAAGCTTTGGCGTCCAGTTGCTCGGGTTGGCCTCGATCGACGACCAATTCAAGAACGACCCGATCCGCCTGCATGCCTTGCGCACCCAGCCGAGAGATTTTCTCAACTACCTGTTTACCGAAGATCGGCCGGTGATGGAATTGCTCGATTCCAACGTTACCTTCGTTAACCAAAATACCTCCGGTTTTTACGGGAAGGATCGCCAACGGTTGGCGCCTTTTCACAAGCCGAGGGGAGTTGAGCGGCAACGCACCATGAATCAGCGCTTGGAGTTACGCGATGCCGAGGGGCGCGGTGGCATCTTGACCATGCCTAGCGTGCTCGCCATGAATCATGGACCAATTATCAGAGGCACTTGGATGTTGCGTCGCATCCTAGGGGTTCGACTCGGCGAGCCGCCTGCCGACATTCCCCCAATCAAGCCCAATGCTCGTGGTCAGAAACTCACGTTCAGGCAACGGTTCGAGCTTCATCGAGAAAACGTTACTTGCGCGAGGTGTCATGAAAAGATCGATCCCTTGGGCTTCTCCCTGGATGGCTACGACAAGAACGGTAGGTTTCTTCTGGCCTCTTACCACAAGCGAGGGAACCAGCCTATTATCGACACTTCCGGTAAATTGCCTAGCGGCGAGGAATTCAAGGATTTTGCCGAGCTCAAGCGGATCCTTTTGTCGTCCAAGAGGGAGCAGGTCATTCGTCACCTGACGACTCAAGTACTCTCCTATGCCTTGTGCCGTAAGCTGGGCAGGGGGGATCAACCGGTCGTCGAGGAGATTACCCGCAAGGCGCTCCTCCAAAATGCAACTTGGACGCAACTTTTCATCGAGGTTGCAAACAGCATTCCTTTTCGCCAAACTGTATACAAGCTTGTGAAGGATGGGACGAAACTGGAAAATTGAGCGGAGAACTTTTCTGCGAGGAGCAGGGGCCCTGCTCCCTTTGCCTTTCCTCAACTTGATGGAGGCCAAAAGCCCCTTGGTTGGCATTCACGGCGGAGCCGAATCCGGCCCACCGCTCCGCTTCATGACCCTTTTCAAGCCGAACGGGGTTCATCCTCCCTCTTGGAACGTCAATGGCGGCACGGAAAAGGATTTCCGCATGTCCCCTTTGATGCAGCCTTTCGCCAAGCACAAGGAGGACCTGCTCATTTTGGACAACATGGGAGACTTCGGTTTTTCCTCCCATAGCAATTCGACTCGACGCTTCCTTTGCGGGCATCACCAGAACAGTCGGACGGCTTCGGTCGACCAACTCATTGCTGACCAAGTGCAGGGGGATGCCCCACATCACTCCCTGGAATTGACCACCGAGGGGCTTTTCACCAACCAGATCGGTTGCAGTTATATTTCCTATGACAAGAAGGGTGGCATGATCCCTCGCCAGAGCGATCCGCAGCTGATCTTCGACAAGCTGTTCAGGAATCCTCTCAGCGATCCCGGTAAAAGGGCCGAGATGACAAGCCTCCTGGATCGGGTCGAGTCGGATGCCAAGGCCTTGAAAAGAAAGGCTGGTGTCGAGGATAGCGATACCTTGGAAGAATATTTCAATGCGGTGCGTGAGACGGAGCTTCGTCTCGAGAAAATGGGTCCGTTGGATCAGGGGCTCGAGACATCCAAGTTTGCCCAGTTGGATCGCCCCTTGGCACCGTCCAACTTGGATGAACAAGTGAACGCCATGCTGGACGTCGTTGCCATGGCTCTCTGGACGGACTCCACCCGGTGCATCTCCTACATGCTCGGGAACAGCAACAGCCGGATGATCTTCGACTTTTTGGGTATCAAGAAACAACACCACTACTTGTCCCACTTTTTCCGTAATTTCAGCCGCGAGAACATCGACTCCCTCCTCAAGATCAGCCTCTGGCACATGGAGAAATTCGATTACCTGCTGAACAAGTTGAAGTCCTATAAGGATCACCACGGCCGCTTGTTGGACCATTGCGTGGTCCTCTATGGTTCCGGTATGGGGCACAGCGACAACCACACTGCCCAGCGCCTTCCCATCGTTCTTGCCGGCCAAGGTGGTGGGAAACTCAAGACGGGCCGTTACCTTAGGTATTCGAAGAACCAGGAATTAGGCCGGTTGCATTTGTCCCTGCTTGATATATTCGGCATCGAGCAGGAGACTTTTGCCAATGCCAAGCAACCCTTGCCTGGCTTGGACGGAGGGGAATTTGATGAGTACGTCGAGCGGCCTTTCGACAGTTGGGTCAAGGTGGAATCGGGAACCATGACGGTGCAGGGACGCTTGCGCATGTCCGACAACTTGGACGAGGCCAAGGTTTTCTACGTCGACGTCAAGGGACGGAGTTCGGTCCGGATGGAGATCGGTTTCGGTGACTTTCATTCCCGTAACGTCGCCTATCACGTCGGCACCCCGATCCAGTTGAAGGGCAAATGCGTCGAGCGGGACGGGATATTGATCCTCAACAGGATCACTGAGATAAAATCCCTCTTCGGGAACAGCAATCCAGGCAAGGCGAACGGGTAAACCGCTTAGTTGCGTGGAGATGCTGAGAGCAGGCCGTCGCCGAGCTCCTTCCGTTTTCTTTGGAGGGCCTCGAGAAGATCTTTTCGGACCGCGGCGTGCTTCGGATCGTCGATCAAGTCCTTGGTCTCCTGCGGATCGTTCTTGAGATCGAACAATTGGTTCCTGCCGATCTTCGGATAATGGATCAACTTGAATTGATCCGTCCGCACCAAGCGTTGAGTTAGTATGTAGCAATTGAATATAAGGTCCTCTCCGCGGGCTCCTTTTTGTCCGTGGACCAAGGGTACTATGCTGGGGTAATCCACGGTCTCGGGCACCTTCAGTCCAGCCAGTTCACAGGTCGTCGGATAGACGCTCTGCATGTAGATTTTCTCGTCCATCGAGACTCCTTTGCGGATCCCGGGTCCGGATATCATGAAGGGCATGCGTATGCTGTGGTCATAGGGGTTCTGTTTACCCATGAGCCCGTGCTGCCCGACCGCCAAGCCATGGTCCGCCGTGAACACGACGTAGGTATTGTCGGCCCGCCCGCTTTTCTCGAGCGCCTTCAGTATGCGCCCGATCTCCCGATCCATGTGGGTGATGATGGCGTAGTACTCCGAGCGATGGACCTGCACTGCTTCCTTGCTTCGCGGAAAGGGGGCGAGGGCTTCGTCGCGTATCTTGATGGCGCCATTGTCGAACGGGTGCTCCGGTAGGTAGTTCTCCGGTATGGCGATTTTGGACGGAGGATACATGTCGACGAATTTCTTCGGTGCCTGGCGTGGGTCGTGGGGCGCATTGAATGCCACGTACATGAAGAAGGGCTTGTCCGTTTTCTTCGCCTTGCCGAGGAACTCGACCGCATGATCGGCGAACAATTCGGAGCTGTGTTTCTTGACGGTGTATTCTTCGCTGACTTCATGAGCTCCGTCTTTCTTCACAATGTCCCGCACGAAAGGAGCCCAGTGGCCCGTGAACTTCGGATCCCAAGGCGTCCATTGGTTGTTGGTCTTGGTCGGCCTGTTGTATCCCGGTTTTTTGGAGCCGCTCGGGTCAAAGGTTTCGTACATGCCTTTGGCGATGGCCTTGGCCTGGCTGAATCCCTTCAAGGCGGAATAGTAGTTGTTGTGCCACTTGCCGGTAAGGAAGGTGTCGTAGCCGGCGTCACGAAACACTTCCGGCCATAGCTTCACCTCGGTCGACCCTTCCACCGCGATGGCGCCACGGGAGTTGGCCCACTTGTCGAGGTAGGGCTTGTTTTTTGGAGCCCGGAAGACGCTTTGTCCGGTGATCAGCATGGTGCGGCTGGCCACGCATACGGCGCCTGACCACGACCCTTGGTTGAAGCAATTATTGAAGAGGACGCTCTGCTTGGCTAAGCGGTCGAGGTTCGGGGTCTTGATCTCCGGGTTGTTCACTCCCCCGATCGAGAGAGGGGCTTGGTCGTCGGCTATGATGAACAGTACGTTCGGTTTCTTTGCTGAGACGATCAATGGGGCCAAGGCGAGCAGGACGCTGAATAGTTTCTTCATGAGAAGGGGGGAGGTTATTTTCGGAAGAGGGGAATGAGGTGATCGAGGACGGCCTCCAAAGGGGCTCCGATTTTGCCTTTGTTGTGCGAGGTCGCGACCATCACGAGGTTGAGCTTGGGGAACACGGACATGTATTGCCCGCCCGCCCCGATGCCGCTGATGAAGTTCACCTTGTTGTCGGGTGACCTTTTCTTGCGGTTGTGGAAATAGTAAAAGTAGCCTTCTCCCTTGCTGGTGTCCATGACCTCCTTTACGTATTCGGCGGAGAGCAGTTGTTCTCCCTTGTATTTGCCTCCTTGGGCGATGCAGACGCCGATCTTGAGGAGGGAGCGGGAGGTGAAGCTGCTGCCGGCTCCGCACTTGGGAATACCACATCCTTGGTTGCCCCAGCAGTAGATCGCGCCAAACTTTTCCGCCACTTCCTTGGCGAAGAATTCCTCGGCCGTCCCCTTGGCCCGCAGGTCGATGATCATCATGATCAGCGAGGGGTCCGTGCCGGTATACTTGTAGGGCTTGTCATTCTTTTTCACGGGAGCCGTGTTTTCGAACAACTGTTGGAAGTGCTGTTGCCGCTGGTATTTTTCGCCGAGAGAGAAGGCATAGGTTTTGGTTGGGAAGCGGAGCCCCGACTTCATGAAGAGGGCGTCTCGCAAGGTGATCCCGTCCACCCCAGGCTTGATCTTGGAGCGATCGATCCCAGGCAGGAAGTCGATCACCGGCTTGTCCAGGTCTTTCATGCTCAGGAGACCCAACTGAATGGCCCGGGCCAAGGTCACCGAGACCATCGTCTTGGTCACCGACATCGCGTAGTGGGGGCCGTCCACCCGTCCCCGCCGGTTATACATCTCGAAGATCAGCTTACCATCCTTCCAAAGGAGCAGGCTGTCCAGGTTGGCGAACTTGCCCGCCTGATCGTTCTTTATCAGGGCCTGGATCGCCTCTTGCGCTCCCGGCGCATCCAGGCGGCCCACCTCCAGGCCGTCCCCGATGTCCTCCGGTGATGCGCTGACGTAGGGAGCCGGCAGGTCGGGCAGTTGTTTCTGTTCTTGGAAGGTTTGTTTCTTCGGGTCAACCCCCTTGCCCAGACGAGGCAAGTCGTTGGCAGCGAGTTGCAGCCCCAAGAACAGGGCACCCAGCGCCAAGGCACCGAGTATGCTCCGACTTTGCGCGGAAGACATGGCCATTTTCAGGTGGACCACTCCCTATGCATCTGGATTACCAATCGTCGGTGCGGAAGGGAGAGGCGGCGATGCCGTCCTTGTTGTAGAGGTTGGCGTTGCCCGGGTTCATGGTGAAGCCGTAGCGGACCGCCACCGGTTTCTTGACTTCCTTGGCAGACACTATGACGGTGTCCCCGTCGATGGTTGCGTCAGCCCAGACCCACTTCTTGTCCTCTCCGGCAATCGCGAAATTCTCGAGCTTGCCATCTTTCACCTCCGCGGTTGGCTCAAGCTTGATCTTCTTGCCTACCATCAGGCCCTTGCCCACGTGGTCGAAGGAGAGGTGTACCTTGTTGCCCTTGATTTTGTGACTCTTGTACAGGGGACCGGTTGGTACCAAGTCCTTTTTTCCGTAGGTTTGGTGCAAGGCCCACTGCGCGAGGCGTCCGCCGACGTTCTGCTTGTTGCGCGGGTGAATGTCGTTGGGGTTGTGGGCATCCGCCAGGTCGATGGCAACCGCCATGCCGGTGTGCGGTATGTCGAGGGCCTTGGTCTGAGCCTCTCGAATCTTGGCCCAGCCATCCCCACCTGCAGGGTTGGAGAACTGCTTCTTGGGATCTTTCACCTCTCTGACGTTGACCTTGCGGAAATTGGCCAACTGTACCCAGTAGAATCCGAGATCCTTGTTTTGGAAAGCTTTACGCCAACCGTTCACCAAGGCGTGCTTCTTCTGGTAGTAAGTCATGTATTCGCCGCCGTTGGATTCCCCTTGGTACCAAATGGCTCCACGCATCGCGAAGGGCGTCAGTGGGTTTACCATCGAGTTGTAGATTGCCGAGGGCGAGCCGCCGCCGACACGTGTATTGTCTTGGTACCCCTTTACTTGGTCGGCGATTTTGGAGAGTTCCGACACGGACTCGAAACCGGCTAAGGTGGTCCATGGTTCGATGCGGGTGCCTCCCCAGTTGGATCCAATCAAGCCGATCGGCAGGTCGAGTTCCTTTTGCAGGCGGCGTCCGAAGTAGTACCCCACGGCGCTGAACCCACTGGAGGTCTTCGGGCTGCAGACGACCCAGTTTCCCTTGCCCACTTCCTGGGGTTTGGGGCTGGTGGTGTGGCCCGGGACGTTGAAGAGGCGTATATTGGGATGGTTGGAAGCCGCGATTTCCTCCTGGGCATTCATGGACTGACGAATGGACCATTCCATGTTGGACTGCCCCGAGCAGATCCAGACCTCACCCACGAGGATATTGTCCAACTTTATCTCGTTGCTGCCCTTGACCGTGAGACTTGCTGCCTTGGCGTTGGCCTTGAGCTTAGCGAGCTTGACCATCCACTTGCCGTCGGCTCCCGCCTTGGTGGTCTCGGTCTGTCCGGCGAAGGAGACGGTGACTTTTTCACCCGCATCGGCCCAGCCCCAAATAGGCACGGGCAAGTCGCGTTGCAGCACCATTCCGCTACCTATTACGTTAGGTAACTTGACCTCGGCCGAGAGCGTTGTGGAAAGAGTAAGGATGGCCCAAGGGGCCAGCCAGCGAGCAAGAGTGGATACTTTCATAGGAGGTGAGCGGAAGGGTTTGGTAGGTTGAAGGGAAACCGAAAGTTGCCCACAGATAGGCTCTTGAATCAAACCTAAAATCAGCCTCAGGCAGGTTTCGACTTCGCGCCCTTCAGCTACTCGCTATTCTGAATGCGGCTTAAACAGACTCGCAAGCCCAGAAAGGCGCTCTCGAGTATGGGCTGGTTCTTGTCCCTTCTGGCGGAGCGAGAGAACACTGTCGGCAAGGCCCAGGAACCTCCCCGAAAGACTTTCTCACTCCCGGAGGATGGTCCAACTGGATCTCTTGCAGGCACTGGATCATTTTTGCCATACCAGTCGCTGCACCATTCGAAGACGTTTCCATGCATTTCATGAAAGCCCCATGGGTTGGCCGGGAAAGAGCCTGCCGGGGCGGTGAACTCGAAACCGTCGTCATATTCCTTTTGGGCTCCTTGCATGTTCGAGCTCATGTCCGCGAAGTTGATCCTTTTGTCGATGTCCTGCGGCGTATTCCCGAAGCTCCATGCGGAGTTGGTGCCTGCTCGGCAGGCATACTCCCATTGGGCTTCCGTAGGCAATTGATAAGCCCACCCTGCAGGCAATCGACCGGCTTTGCGCTCGCGTTCCGTCAATTTCGCGCAGAAGGATTTCGCTTCGTCCCACGAGATTTTTTCCACCGGCAACTTCGCACCCTTGAAGTGGCTTGGGTTGTTGCCCATAATCCTTTGCCACTGAGCCTGCGTGACTTCGTACTTCCCAAGCCAAAACCCTGAAGCCAAGGTGACTGCTCGAAGAACCTCGTCGCCATCCCGCGATGGTTCGACTTCGGGACTACCCATATGGAAGGTTCCGGGAGGGCACCACAACATGGCAATCAATGGGTCAGGCACGACGAAGGCATCGCCTTTACTGGGTGCGTCATTGGAACTTGTGACACTGGGTTTGGCGCTATTGGAACCAGTGGAAGTACTCCCGTCCTCGCAACCTCCCAGAAAGATTGTAGCGCAAGGAAGCAAAAACCAAACCAATCGTTTCATAAGTGGAATTTCCCAGGCATTCAGTTTGCGAGTTTCACGGTGATCGTTCCCGTGAGTTTCTTCAATGGGTGCCGGGTGGTTTGGCCGATCGGCGAGCGAATGGTGAGCGATCCTGCCTCGTCCTCTTCGGGAATGGAAAAGAAGATAGCAGTGGACGAGCCCGTCAAATAGCTGGAACCAGAGTGAACTTCTCCGACCAAGGTCCGCCCGCTTTTCAAGTGTAAGGTTACGCGTGATCCTATTCCCCGCATATTCCCAGGTGAGCCCTGTAGGCGGATGGCCAGGCCTTTCGCCTTGCTCGTTTGGTTAAGGAAAGTGCGGGGCGAGTCCGAATTCACCGTGGCCACGAGATCGGGTCGGGCGTCACCGTCCAGGTCCGTGAGGGCGAGGGCCTTGGCGTCGCCTGGTAAAAGGAAACCGCTTTGGTCTGCGCTCATCGGCTTGAAGTTCCCATTGCCCAAGCCTTTCAGCATCATGCCTAGGCCTCCGTCGAAGTTTCCAGTTTCCGGTTGCGGTGAATAAAAGTTATGAGCCACGGCCAAGTCCGTATGCCCATCAGCGTCCCAGTCATGGAAAGCCAAACCGAACACTGCCGATACTTGAGCTAGGCGAGGCAAGGGGCGAAAGGTTAGACGACCCTTCCCGTCGTTCAGGAGGATACCCGATGAGAGTTCGTTGATGACAAGGCGTTGGGCCGCCTGCAGGTTTTGCGGCGCATAAATTTGCGGCAAGGTTGCGGAAGCGAAGGCATGGAAACTGGTAAACTTCTTTCCCAGTGAAGGCATCGCCCGGGTGGAGCAACTTTTGCCTCGAACGGGGAAGAGAACCCCTCCCTCGTGGCACGCTTCCACTATGCGGGGCGTTCCCGAGCCATCCAGATCGCCGAAATATAGCAAATACGGCTTTTCCTTGGATGCATGGTATTTCGTGTTGAGTCCCATGTTGCCGACGACGTAGTCCATGTCGCCGTCGCCGTCGAGGTCTGCCGCCTCGATCCCCGTCCACCAGCCGAGACGATCGGAAGTGCCTGCTTGCTCCGACGCATTGGTCAATTTCCCCTTGTTGTTCTTCCACATCGCCACCGGTCCCCACTCATGGGTCACCATGAGGTCCAGCCAACCGTCGCCGTTGCAATCGCTCCAGATGGCGCCGGTGACCATGCCGGTTTGTCTTAGGCCCGGAGCTAGCTCATCGGAGACGTCGGTGAACTTTCCGCCGTCGTTTCGTAGCAGTCGACTGTTGGGAGTGGTCGGGTATCGGGCTTTCATCACCCTTCCTCCGACGAACAGGTCGAGGTCGCCGTCGCGGTCGAAATCGGCTGACGCCACCGGACCTCCACTGTCCCGTAGGTCAGAGGTGGCATGCAGGTCGATCCTGAAGTTCCCTTTGCCGTCGTTGAGGTAGAGGCGATCGCGCAGGTATACTGGATTTGGCCTTGGGTCGAATCCTCCGCTTGCCACGTAGAGGTCTAGGTCGCCGTCGCTGTCGGCATCCAGAAAGACCGCGCCCATATCCTCGAAGACGTTCATTTGAGGATGAGAGAGGTCGATTTGAGGTGAAAGGGCGAAACTGCCGTCTCCCTTGTTGACGGCCAAGTTGGATCCGTGTCCCGAGGCCCCGCCGAAGAAAACGTCCTCGTCGCCGTCGCCGTCCACGTCGGCCCAGGCCATGCCAGGGCCAAGCTTTGAAAGCTGGTGTGGCAAGAGGGGTTGCACTTTGAAGTCGTCGAAATCGTTTTCCTGATGGGTCACCATTCCGAGGGCGTCGGAGGCGACGAACCACGATTTGTCCTTGGGGTTTCGGGGCGCAGCTTGGGCTTCCTTTGGCTCAGTGATTACAAGGTATTGATCAGCGGGCAAATTCTGGAAGGTTTGCACGGCGCCGAGAGGCCAGCGGATGGTCAATCGCTTGATCACTTTGCTTGCTCCCAATCCAAAATGGATGATTGGCTCGTTGGCGGAGGCGTATCCTTGGCAAGAGGTAAGGTATCGGGTCTGCATGCCGTTTGCCGTTTCCAGAGTCACTTTAGCCCCGATTGCGTGGCTGTTGCGCTTACCGCCTTTGAGGCGAATTTTCACCCGGTGTCCTTGGTGAGATTCGTTGCGGTAAATCCGTATGGGGTCCTCCAGTGAGGCAATGGCGAGGTCGAGGTCGCCATCCCCGTCGAAGTCGGCCAGAGCGGCCCCGTAGCTGACACCATTGAAGTCCAGTCCCCATTCAGATGCGATCGGCTTGAACTTTAGATCCCCCAGGTTCCTGAAGGCGAAGTTATGATCGCGCTTGGGTGGGGTGTTCCACCAAAATAGCCCTGCCTCCCTGTCCGTCTCAAGGGCATTGGCCTTGGCCTGCAGGTCGGAATTGGAAGTGTCGTGAGTCATACCGTTGGTCCCGAACAGGTCGATCCATCCGTCGTTGTCCAAATCCGCGAACTTGAGTGACCAGGTCCAATCCGTGCTGGCCAAGCCCGCGAGATGAGCGGCCTCCAGGAAACGTCCTTGGCCTGCGTTTAAAAATAACGCGTTGCGCATGTATTGAGACGGGTTCGAGGTTTTGAGAAACCAACCGAATTGTTCCATTTCTCCCATTCCCAGCTTTGATTTGTAGTGATCCGAGCCAGCCATGTCGGATCCCATGAAATCGAGCATGCCGTCGTTGTTGACGTCGGCCACGTCCGTGCCCATCGAGAACCAAGGGACGTGGGGAAGAACGGCTTTGGCGACGTCCGCGAAGGAGCCGTTCCCAAGATTGCGGTAGAGGCGGTCGGGGCCGAAGAAGTCATTTGCCAGGTAGAGATCTGGGCGTCCGTCGTCGTCATAGTCGAACCAAGACGCCGCCAGTCCCATGTCCGTTCCTTTCAGACCTGCGGTCTGGCTCACGTCATGATACTTGGTACCATCGTATTGGAACAGACGGTCTTCTTCACCTGCCATTACGAAGTGCAATCCTTCCGTGGGATGTCGTATGGCGTCGAAGACACCACGGTATTTTTCCTCGATTACCGGTTCTCCATTCACGAACTTGGCCTGTATGCTGAGATTGTTCGTTCGGGAACTGGTTCCGGGATCGCGGTTGGTCACGAGAAAGCCATCCAAGTCTCCATCCAGGTCATAGTCTGCGAACGCCATTTGCACGTTGCTTCCCGTCTTGGGTAAGCCGAGAGCGGTACCCTTTTCCTTGAAAGTACCGTCGCCCTGGTTGTCGAAGAGCAGCGCAGGGTCACCGGATCCGCCCACGAAGAGATCGAGATCCCCATCGCCATCGTGATCCACGAAGCAGCATCCCATGGCCCAGTGGTTGCCCACGACCTTGGTTATGCCCGCTTTTTTCGTTACCTCCTCAAAGCGCCAGTTTCCCAGGTTGCGGAACAGTTGGTGTCCACCATATGGATGGCTGAAAAAGAGGTCCGGTTTGCCGTCTCCATCGTAATCACCTGCGCACACGCCATGCGCCGAGGGTTCCTTGCTAAGAGAGGAAGCATAGTTCATGTCCTCCAGTTTTTCCTTGGTCAGTGACTTTCCCACAAAGCGTATCCCCATCGCTCCATCATCCATCAAGCTAAACATTTTCACTGCACCCGTGTCCTTGCGTTTGGTCAGCGGGGTCATCTTGATCGGTTCCTGCGTTTTCGCGAACAAGGCGACAGGTCCTGCTTGAGGGAAAAGCAGGCAGGCGATTAGAAGCCTGATCATCAAGATGAGCAGTCGTTTCATGGACTGCCTGATTTTGCTTAACCTCTCTCGCTAAATCAAGGCAAAGAACAAGGTTCTCGCGTTGACGCCTACTGGTCATTGGACAAGGTTTAGACCCATGAGAAATGCCACCTCGGTTTCTTTTCTAACTCTTTGTTTTACGGTTTTGTGTTTCTTGGCGAAAGCCGCCGAACCTGTCGTCGTGGAGGGCCTCATTACCCCGAGGGATAACGAGGGCATGTACCTCCGCAACCCGGACGGACAGTTCGAGATCGAATGGACGGACAAGACGCAAGTAGCCCTTGAGGTGAACACGCGCCTTTTCAAAGGTCTCAAGGACGGGGAACTCCATTACCGGGTGCATTCATCCAGGGAAGTCATCCGCTTCACTCTGCCCAAGGGCTCGGTGACGGGTATCGTGAAGGTCAGGAGCAAAGGCCAGTTGAAAAAGAAGCTCAAGGAGGCCCGAGAGGAGAGCTGGATAGGGGAGTATGGCTTGCGTATTCACTTCGGTGAAAGCCTTCCGCAGCAAATGGCCACTCCGGACGATCTTCGTTTCATCGGTCTTTGGGACCCAACAACCAAGCCGCGTACCTTGACCATCAATGGAGAAAAATTTGAATGCTCGCTCAAAAAGGGTGGGCAAACCAGCGCCCTGCTCTTCAATGTTGTAGGAACCAAGGATTGCAGGCCATTCGTCAACCGCGCCCGCGTCGTTGGCCAAAGAAAAGGCGAACTGATTTTGGCTGAGGAGATTCATCTCAAACCAATTGGCGACCAAGCCGCTCTGGATAACCCGAAGCTCCCTCGCTACCTCTTCATCGGCGACTCCATTTCCGGTAACTACGACAGGGGCTTGCGGACCGCCTTGGCGGGCAAGTTCAACCTGCACCACCCTCCCACCAATTGCGGCTCTTCATCTTCTGGCGCGAAGAACGTCGTCGGTTGGCTCGGCGCCTACGATCAACCCGGTCGACACTGGGACGTGATCAGTTTCAACCACGGCCACTGGGACAGCAAGAACGACAAGGCCAGTTACCAGAGGAACTTGGAAAAGATCATTGCCGAGCTCAAGAAGACCAAGGCCAAGCTGATCTGGGTGACTACCTGTCCCGTCCCCAACGGATTTCCGCTCGCCGGAGACTTGGACAAGGACGGTAGGGCTCCGGGTCGAACGGCCCGAGTGATGCAGAAATTCCTCAACCCTTGGGCCCTTGAGGTCATGAAGAAATATCCTGAGATTTCCATTTGCGACCAGTGGCAGTTCGTCAAGGATAACGAGGATGCTCTCTTCAAGGAATTCTGGTCGGGCAAGGACGTTCATTTCAGGGGCAACCCGGCCGACAAGCTTGGAGAATTCCTTGGAAGGCATGTTCTCCAGATGACGAAGCAGCCTTGAGCTTTTGTGCCTGTCAGTCGCCTTTTTTTTCCTTGAGGCGTTGGTTGCGGTATTGCGAGGGCGTTATGCCTTCGACGCGCGAAAACACCTTGTAAAAGTGATCGGCGTTACGGAAACCTAAGTCCACCGCCAGGGCCTTGAAGGAATCTTTCGTCTCGACCATTAGGCGCTTGGCTCGCTCGACGCGCAAGCGGGCGATCTCCTCGGCAATGGTGCGCCCTAGGGAATCTCGGAACTTTCGCTCTAGAGTTCGCCGGGTGATCGCCACTGCGGAAGCGATGTCGCTCACTTTCATTCTTTCATGGCCGTTTTCCGCAATGAAACGAAGCGCTTTTGCCACGATTGGGTCGTCCGCAGCCCGTGAGTCCGTCGATTGGCGGGGAACAAGACCTTTCGGGGGCGAATATGCTAGTTGTTTTGGTGGTTCATCGCCCTTCATTAGTCCGTCGAGCATGGCTGCCGCCCGATAACCGATTCGTTCGCAGTCCAAATCGATGCTGGTCAGGGCAGGGTAGGGGGATGCGCAGATTGCGGGCTCGTTGGAAGTTCCGACGATTGCCACGTCTTGGGGCACTTGTAGGCCTTTTGCACGACAGGTTTCAATTAGATGCCTGCAATACAGGTCGTTACCTACGAGGATTCCAACCGGAACTTCCCAAGATTCCACCCATTTTTCCAACCCTTTGAGAAATCTTTCCCAGCCAAGACCATCACCGCCCAAGCCCGTTCTTGGGAAACGGTGGGTCGAGAAGCGAAAGCCCAGCGGTTTCAAGATTTTCCTGAAGCCTTGGATTTGTAGACGGGAATCCTTTTCGCGAAGGAATCCCATATATCCAAATCGTCGAAAACCGCGCCCCACCAAGTGCTGGGCGGCCATTTTGCCGGATGTCTCGAAGTCCGGTAGAACACTCGGCACCTTTTTCGCCGGTGAGTTAAGCCATACGTTGACTGCCGGGATCTTGAGTTTACGAGCGGTCTGAGCCAAAGGTTCCGTGATACGCCCCAGAACGCCATCAAACGGAGCTACTCCTGACCTAGGTTTCAGCACGCGAACCGCGCTTGGTATGGTTACACACTCCCAACCTGCCTTGTCCGCATACTTGTGGATCCCTGCATAAGTTTCCAGGTGGCGCTTGTAGCCCCATTCCATTTCCAAGCAAATGGCGACTCTCTTGGGAGGGGTTTCGGTTTTCCGTGACATGTTTTTTTTGTCTTTTGTGGGAATCGTCTGCCTGCGTCAATGGTTGGTGACGCAAAAAAGCGATTCGGATGCTTCAGGAAGATATCGGTTTGTTTTGTCGTCCTCGATGAAATGGTTATAGTTCGATTCATTCATGGTTAGCCTCGAAACCAGATACGACGTCGCCATCGTTGGTGGCGGGCACAATGGATTAGTGGCTGCCTGCTACTTGGCCAAGGCGGGGTTGTCCGTTCTTGTTCTGGAGCGAAACGCCGAACTTGGGGGGGCTACGCGTTCCGCATATGCCTTCGAGGGTTTCGAAGCAAAGCTCTCGGTTTATTCCTATCTGGTCAGTTTGTTTCCACAAAAGATCATCGAGGATCTGGGGCTCAATTTGCAGCTTAAGTCCCGCCAAACGGCCTCCTACACGCCAGCGATCGAGGGTGATCATCTCAAGGAACTGCTCCTGAGCAACGATGCTTCGGAGAATAATCGCGAAGCTTTCGTTTCGTTGACCGGCGACGATTCCGATTATCGCGGGTACCTTGAACTTCAAGCCATGCAGGAAAGCTTGGCTTCCGTCGTTTGGCCGAGCTTGACCGAACCCTTGGTTTCCCGAGAGGAGATGCGGGGACGATTGGATGCGGACGGCCGGACGGCCTGGCAGTCATTCGTCGAGCAACCGCTGGGCGAAGTGATCGAAAGCAAGGTAGCCAGCGACTTGGTCCGCGGTCTCGTCTTCACCGATGCCAAGATCGGGGTCTCGACGCACCCCCATGACAGCTCCCTTCTTCAAAACCGCTGCTTTCTCTATCACGTCATCGGTCGTGGAACGGGGGAGTGGCGTGTCCCGGTTGGTGGCATGGGATCCTTGGTCAACGAACTGGGACGTGTGGCTCGAGAGACCGGGAAGGTCACTTTTGTCACTGACGCAAAAGTTCGTTTCCTTGCCTGCGGTTCGAGTGACCTGTCTTTGTCCTTCGAGTTCGAGGAGAAAAAGCGCGAAGTGGATGCTGGTTTCGTCCTCTGCAATGCCTCGTCCCGTGAGCTTGGGCGATTGACCGGCACAGCCTTGGAACCTGAGAAGGTCGACGAGGGCGCCGGTTTCAAGGTCAATATGCTCTTGGAACGATTGCCCCGGCTTCGCTCGGAGAATGGCTCCTCTTCAGAGGCTTTTGCCGGGACCTTTCACGTCGATGAGGGCTACGAGCAGATGCAGGTCAGTTACCGGGAAAGTATGTCCGGTGAGATGCCTGCAACCCCACCGGGCGAGATCTACTGCCATAGCTTGACTGACGATTCCATTCTCTCTCCCGAACTCAAGGCCCGAGGTTTTCATACCCTGACGCTCTTCGGTTTGGATATGCCTTACCGCTTGTTTGCGGAAGACAATGAGAAGGCGCGCCACATGGCTCTGGAAAGATACCTTGCCGGCCTTAACCGGTACCTTGACGAACCAATTGAGGACTGCCTCGCCAAGGATACCGATGGCAAGCCCTGCATCGGGGCCATGAGCGCGGTCGACTTGGAGAACAAGATCCATTTGCCCAAGGGAAACATTTTCCACGGCGACCTGACTTGGCCGTTCGCTGAAACCGAAGAGGAAGTCGGCCAATGGGGCGTCGAGACCGAGCATCCCAACGTCTTTCTTTGCGGGTCGTCTGCCCGGCGGGGTGGGGCGGTTAGCGGAATCCCAGGTCACAACGCGGCGAGGAAAGTTCTAGAGGAAATCGCCTAGCTAGCGTTTAAAGGGATTTGTTAAGGCAACTTATTCACTGCAAGCTAGGGCAAATGAATCTGATTTTTCCATTCTTACTGACCCTCAGTCTTTGTCCTGCAACATACTTCGGGCAGGAACTGGTAGCCGCGAAGGCCAAGCAAGCGGCGGACCTTCTCCCCTTTGGACACAACGGGAAGTTCAAGATGCTTTACGATTCCCGGCAACGACCGCAGTCGGTTTTCCTTAAGGGAAGGCTTTACCTAGTGTATAACGGAGATGCCAAACCGACCAAGAACGAGAAGGGTAAGGCATACCCCATGCTCATCACCTACGACCCGAACGAAAGGATTTTTTCCGCACCCGTTCGGTTATCCGATAAAAGCGAGACCGATCACCACTTCAGTCCTATTATCTGGGCGGATGAGGACGATTTCCTCCACTTACTCTTCGGGTGCCACAGAACGCCGGGCACCTATCTTGTCTCCAAACAACCCGCGGGGAAGGAAGCTAAAGCAATCAATTGGAAGGAAATGCCCTCCATCGCCCCCAAGCTTTCCTATCCCACGGTCCACCGAATACATGGTGACAAAGAGATTATCTATTACCGGACCGATGGCCATACCAGTTCATGGACCTACCGGATAAGTGAGGACAATGGGAAAACCTGGACCGGGCCACCGAAGGATGTCACAGACTTGGATAGCAAGGGGAAGCTGGACTGGTCTTCGTATCAAAACAAACTCCCGAGCAAGGACGGCAAGCGCCTGCACGTTGTCTTCACCGATTACGACGACAACAAGAACTCCCCTTCTCCGCAAAGGTTCTACAACCCGCGCTACGACCGACTGGTTGACAACGAGTGGAAGTACAACCTGTCCTACCTCTCGATCGATCTGCGGACTCATGCCGTATGCAATGCCGATGGAGCTTCCATTGATACGCCCG
>PBLJ01000054.1 GCA_002721705.1 Opitutia bacterium | reverse complement strand
TTGCCCAAGGAGAAATTCTCCCATTCAAATTCTCCAAATCCTTTAACGGAGCGGCCTCTGATATTGAAAACATCTCCTTGGTTATAGACGGAGCCACCTACACACTTCCCGGGGAAGGTGCCGAAAACTTCGCTTGGCCAGGCGACTAATCAACTGTTCGCCAAGGCGCGGGCTTCTTCTTCCATTTGCTTGATTCCAACGGGAGTTCCTAAAACTTCCATCAAGACAATGGCTTCACGAGTCGCCAGGGGAGAATTCAAGCGAGTCCGAACAGACCGCGAAAGAGAATGGCTTGGGATATCCCGACGCATTGAGTCAATCCGGGCATGGGTTCCTTTGCCTTTTTTGACGTTCGCCACTTCCGCCTGAATTTTTTTATGCCGCTCTCTCTGCGCAAGAAGGGTTTCCTCCACGGACGGATGAACGGGAACTGACGTCGGTGGCTCTTCTACCACAAGCTCTGGCTGGAACACCTCCGCTTTTTCCTGGAAACGACGACGTATCTCGTCACGCAAATCATCCGATTCCTCTTCAGGCTGCGGATAGGCAGGCTCGGTTTGAGTCGGCTCCTTTTCCTCCGTCGTTTTTTTTCGGAAAAAGCTTCCGAAAAGATAAAACAAAACAATGAGCAGAGGAATTATACTGTCGAACAAGGAATCCATCTGGAGCGAGCGTAAGGCTTATTTAATTCTCAATCTTGCTCGCCTTTTGAAATCGAGCTGCGCATATCCGTGTCTGCCTGAACGTTGCGCAAGCGATAGTAATCCATGATTCCCAGGTTGCCTTCTCTAAACGCCTCGGCGATGGCCATGGGGATTTGGGCCTCGGCTTCCACCAGCTTGGCCTGCATTTCCTGCACCCTGGCCTTGTTCTCTTGCTCAAGGGCAACGGCAGCTGCACGGCGAATTTCAGCTTGGGCCTGCGCCACCTCCTTGTCGGCAAGCGCTTGAGAAGTCCGCAATTGAGCGCCACGGTTTTCACCAAGGTCGACGTCCGCGATATCAATGGAAAGAATCTCAAAGGCAGTACCTTGGTCGAGCCCTCTAGCCAATACGCTTTCGGTGATGGAATTCGGGTTTTCGAGAACAACCTTGTAGTTTTCGGAAGACCCAATGGTCGAAACAATGCTTTCGCCAACTCTGGCAATGACAGTTTCCTCTTGTGCGCTACCGACGTATCGATCCAAGTTACTTCGCACGGTTACACGAGCCCTGACCTTAACCTGAATACCATCCTTGGCGACACCGTCAATGGTATCCCTGCCCTCTATCACGCAATCAATGATCTTGGGGTTGATGGAGGTTCTCACCGCCTCCAGGACGGATTTGGCCGTGCCCCGCGTAGCCAAGTCTATGGCGCAGGCGCGATCCCATTCCAAATCGATATTCGCCTTGGAGGCGGCGATAAGCGACTGAACCGTTTGTACAACGTTCCCCTCCGCGAGATAATGAGCCTCCAGTTGGTCGGTGTTGAGGTTTTTACCCGCCTTGACCGCAGTAATTCTGGCGTCCACAACCAGTCCAACGGGAACGCCGCGAAGGCGCATGGCGAGCAAAGTGGCGAACCCCACCGGAGCGCGAGCCAGCAAAGCTTTTAGCCAAGTATTGAAAAAAGAAATTACGACAATGGCCAGAACCAGCAAGACGATGCCGATGCCAATGAATGCAATGAGCGGTAAATTGATGTCCATTAGAGTTTGGGTTGGTGGGTTGGAATGCGAAGTAGTAGGAAACTCGAGTTGAATGAACCGGTAAAGCTTTTATTGTTTTTTGCGAACCATTATACGGAAATTGTCCAATCCAGTTACTTCAAGAGCGGTTCCCTTTCGCAAATAGCCATCTTCTGAAAAAGCCTCGTATTGCTGACCTTCCACTTGGGCGTAACCAGATGGGTTTAAAGGCGTACTAGCCTCGCCCTCTTTTCCAATGACCGCTTCGGTGGCAACCTCGGGGTTGCTCTTGCCGGAAATTTCCTTGCCGAGAAAGAGAACGTTGCCCAAGCGGGATCGGGCAAGCCAATGCAATTCGGCGAAAATCAATACAAGGCCACCAAGGGAGCCGGCCACAAAAACGATCCCTCCGATTAAAAAGCCGTGTTCTTCACCAGCAGACCAACCAGCAGCAGCCAAGCACAGGAAGCCTATGACTCCCAATACTCCACCAGGAACAATAGCCTCCAGCAGCAGGAGCACGTAGGCAATTATCAAAAGCGCTATCCACAAACTCATAAGTCTTCGTCCGGTTCCACCACAAGATTGAAGTCGCCTCGTTTCGTCACTCTAATCGCTGTATTGACGGGCAAAGACTCCAAGTGCGTTTGGGCTTGGTATCGACGCCCTTTAATTTCCACCGTGCCGGAAGGGAAAAGAGCGGACACCGTGCGACCCTTGGAGCCGACAGCAGGTAATTCAGAGGGGTTGTCCTTACTGGAAGCTCCACCCGTTACTAATGGATCAAGCTGCCCAACCGACCCAGCCAAGACTAGCCTGTCCAAAAGGAGGGATTGGGGAAGGAAGCGGGCCAAGGCAGCGCCTAATCCGATGGCCACCAGTAACCCCAGACCAAGGTCAATGAAAGGATCGTAAAACAAATTAAAGCTCCATTCGAAATCAGGTGTTGGCCAAATGTCGGCCATGGCCCAAAGCAAAGATCCCAACATGCAACAAACGCCAAGCAAAGCGAAAATCATGGTGCCGGGGAAAAGAAAGATTTCAACGAAAACCAAAGCCACACCCAAGAGAAAGACCAATATTTCCTCGAAGCCTGCCAAGCCCGCCACGTATTTGCTTCCAAAGAACACCAGCATGAGAAGAATGCCCATTACGCCAAAAAACCCAAAGCCGGGCGTCTTGAATTCAATGACTAGAAGGAGTAAACCTATTCCCATAATAATCGGTCCTATGCGATTAAGGAATAAGCCCAATTCCTCGGACCAACTTAACTCCATACGCTCAACCACGTAACCTTCCGGGTATTCCGCTTTCAGTAAGTCATCGATGGAGTCAAATATTCCGATTCCAAGAAGAGTTTGGGGGGGATTACCGTATGTCTTGACCGCTTGACTTGCGGTTAGAGTAAGTAATTCGTTGTCACTCTGGACAAAGGTGGTGTTGTCATCGTCTAAAGTTGGTCGTATGCCATCAATGACCAGGGATGCGTTTGCGTCCATCATTGCCTCCATCACTTGTCTCCGATAGCGATGATCTTGGGCATAATTTCGAATCTTGGCCTTGAGATAGGAGTTTATCTTTCTCTTCATCGATGCATCGATGTTTTGACCACCTCCGGAAACGGCTTCAGCCGCGCCGATGATACCAGCGGGAGCAAAAGCTATGTCATCCGCGGCAATCGAAATATAAGCCCCGGCGGAAATCGCTTCCTTGTTTACGTAGACGATGGTTCTACCCTCAAAACGATCCAGCGCCTCCATTATTTCAAGAGTTACTCCAAGCTCTCCTCCGGGTGTATCCATGTCGAGAATCACCACGTCGAAGTCATCGCGAATGGCATTCTTAAGCCCTCGGCGAAGGATATCGAGAATGGGAGACCCTATTTGGTCGCGAATGGGAATGACGTACGCCTTCTTCGCAATGCCATCATCATTAGTTTGTTTTCCATCGTTGTCGCCGAACACTACGCCAAAGCCAAGCCATAGGCTCACGGTAACCAGCAAAAAAAGCCGTGCTGAAAGTGGCGAAATCATCATGTATCCAAGCGCGGTGGGATAGGTTTTCCTTTCTTACGCGAACGAAATGTTTTGCGCAATTCAAAAAGGGTATAAAAACTGACTGCTGATGGAGAGTTTAGATTATCAAGGACGCGAGATTCGACGATGGACGAGAGGGCCGTCTTCCTTCTTGGCGGCACCCGAAACCGGAGCTCGCTTGATGAATTGGAACGTCACCTTGGGTGATGGATCCGTAAGGGACGTCATTCATTGGCCCGAAGATTTGGCGTCGGACGACTTTGCCAAGGTGCGTGGAGGCAACCCCATCCTGTTTCCTTTTGCGGGAACCAGTTACGCCAATGAAAAACGAGATCATTGGAAAACGCCGGAAGACAAGTTACTGCTCATGCCTCAGCATGGGTTTGCTCGCAACAGCGATTTTCGCATCGCCTCCATCGATGAATACGGCTTTGCCGCAGAGCTTCAGCCTAATGAAGTGGCTTCCGCCTGCTATCCATACGACTACGGATTGACGGTGGTTTATCGTTTCGCGGAACTGCGTGTGCAGGTCAGCCTAATCTTGGAAAACTACGGTGACAAGGCCATGCCTTGGTCTCCAGGATACCATTTTTATTTCCACTTGCCTTGGCGCAGAGATCTGGAACGCAACGATTTCATACTAAAGATACCAGCCAAAACCGCTTATGCGTACGAACCGAATGGGAACCTGCGCCAATTGCCTCGCCCACCTGGCGAAGAACGTTTTTCGGAACCCAGTCTAGTGAATCGGATTCATGCCGACCTAAAGGAGCCAGAGGCAATTTTCGGCACCGCGAATGGAGAAGAAAACGTATCCGTTCGAATAGAAGGAGGTGGTTCTGGCTCAACTCGTACTTTCGTTACTTGGACCGAAAGTGAAGAGTCACCTTTTTATTGCGTTGAACCCTGGATGGGGCCTCCAAACCCTACTGCTCATGCGCAAGGGCCAAGATTCGTAGGCCCGGGGCAAAGAGATGAGTTCACCGTAGAGGTGAACCTGTTGTAGAATAGTTCAACCCAAGTAGGTCAAGGCGCGAGGTATCGGCAAGGTGTAGAACGCCGTGCGATCAATACCCAAACTGTCGATCTTTTTGGACGTTGCATCTCGTACCTTGTCGACGTTGCCGGCTCCCAAGGAAGTGTAGACAACTGCCCATTCTTCGTTTTGGGCCTGGTCTCCTTCGCCTGCATCGGCATCCAGCATGACACCGAAATTAGTACTGACGCCAGGTGCTCCCGCCTCGAGGATGGCATCGTAGACATCGGAATAATGGTCACGAGGAACAATGCAGTAAAGACCTGTCAGGTCTTTGAGAAAAGTAGACTTGAGAGCTTTGGCTTTCCCACCATCTCCTTCCGCCGAGCCTCTCCAATCCTTGTCTCCCTTGAGGTCGTCCAAGGCTGCGATGACCTGCTCCATGGTTGCCGCATGAGCTGATGAGGACACGACGCTGGAAACATTCACGATGCCGGCGTCAACGGGAATCGAGTACATGAAGCCACGACCCGGTTCCGTGATCCGTCCAGCCCGAGCCATCTCGGCAAATACGTTGTCCGCCTCCGACTTATCGACCACGCACCACACGAATTCCTTTTCCGGACCTTTGGTCATGCGAAGCAAGGGAATCTTGTCGCGAAGTCCCCCACCCTCGCCAAAGGTGATGGTGGGCCCGGGAGCTCCACTTTGCAAGGCTGCCTTGGCAATGTCTTCCGCCACTCCAATTTCGCAGATAGCGCAAATGGCCTCCAGATCAGCAGAATACTCTCCAGAAGAGCCATTTTTTGAATCACCGGAGGTTTCAGCTCCGGGGAAACCATCGGATTGACTGGATTCACTGCATGGGATGACGAAGACTGCGCCAGATCCCATACGATGCAACTGTCCAGCTTCAATTGCGGCCTCGGTTACTGCATCCACCTTGTCGTTCGGGACAAGGGTTTGCAACAGATGCTGTTCCGGAGCTGGAGGAGGAAACATCCGCTTGATAAACCCTCCTTCAGTAAGCACGGAACCACGCGCTGTCATTTCGAAAATACCTGCGGCTCCAGCTTTGCCGATGGCCTCAACCACAGGAGTGGCCGAACCCTTCGGCAATATGAGAGAAAGCAGGGAGTAATCGCTGTTTTGTGATTTATCGCTCATCTTAAGCTGCCTCCTTCAAGGGGATTTCCGGATCTTCACTCGATTTGGGCTTCTTTCTCACGATGAGTCCGACGGTGAGAACCGTGATGATGGGACCAATGGATGCAAGGGCAAGCACCCCGAACCCGTCGATGGCTCCGGTTTGGGCTCCGATGCCTAAGCCCATGGCCAGAACGAGGGGTACGGTTATCGGCCCCGTGGTCACTCCGGCGCTGTCCCATCCGAAATTGACGAAGTCCTCACTAGAAAGATAGGTGATTAACATTAATATGATATAGGGTGGGACAAGCAAATACCACAAATCCAAGTTGAAGGCGATTTTGGCGACTCCAGTGGCAATTCCGATGGCCACTCCAGTGGCAACGGTTTGCATGAGCAGGTTTTTCTTGAATGCGCCCACGGTGATTTTTTCCACGGTGGCACCAAGGGCGTTAAGGGCGGGTTCCGCCAAGGTCGCTCCATATCCCAGAATGAACCCAAAGAGAATAGCCAAGGCCTTCCCCAAGTTTTCCGAAGCGAACATGGGGTCCAAGGTGCCGCTTTTAGCGGCCCAAGGTTGAATGGAGGCAAAGCTGGACACCACGTTTCCACCCAACTGTTCGCCCAAGGGAGTAAGTCCAAGGGCTATGCCGAGGTTGAACAGACACATCCCTACGACGGCGCAGGTGATGCCGATGATCAGCTCGTCCATGTGTTTGGGTTTTTGCCTCAGTCCCACGATCAGCACGAGCAACAAGATCGTGCAGAGCGGAACAATCGCCCACAAGGCCCCTTCGAGCGCGCCCCGATCTTGGTCGGGCCCGTCAAGCTTGCCGTCGCCTCCGCTGTAATCGGGTTTGCCTTCGGCGTCCAAGCCATAGAAATCCTCGCCGTCATCCAATTGTCCATTTCCATTGGCGTCCTCGCCGTCATCTAGTTTTCCATTGTTATTTTTGTCTTCGGGAGGATCTAGTTTTTCATTATCGTTTTTGTCTTCCTTGGGCCTGAAGGTATTGGGGAAAAAATCGAAGTTATTCGTGAATGCTTTCCCTATTTTAGTTTTGGGGTCCCATACTTCTGACGGCATTTCTACTGCTATTGGAACAACTTCTCGTACGATTGCTATATCCGTATTCTCAATCACGGAAATGTAAGTCTCATTTGCCTCACTGGTTTTCTTACGCCAGGTTTTGGATGAAACTTTTGCGTGATGCGGAATTTTTGTTTCCAGCTTGTACCCATCGGGCAAAGAATTGTGTTGCTCCAAATGCTTGTCTATGGCGGTGATTTCCTTGTCGGTCAAAGTCTCACTCAGTGTAGGAGATGGGCGAGGAAGTCTGCTGTCGGCAACACTGTTACCAAAAGTTTGCCTATCTTCGGGATACGCATTTCCGTATTTCCCGACTGCCGTTCGCCATTCTCTTTCCTGTTTGGCTTTTGCCAAGCCCTCCTCTGTGCCGTCTTTCTCCAAGTTAGCAACGTATACTTCCCATTTGTCCTGCGGGGAGTAATAGTAATTGTCGGTGTTGAAGAGATACATCGCATAGCAAAGGACTGCCAAAATGGGGAAGAGGGATGCCAAGGTAACCACTCCAAACCCTGTATTGCTCGATCCGCCGGTCGAGACGATGCGACAAACCCCGATGCCAAGAGCAAGCACCAAGGGCACGGTAACGGGACCCGTGGTTACTGCGCCGCAGTCCCAAGCCAGCCCAAGTACGTGCTGGAGGCGAGGGTCGGAAAATTGAAAATAGATCGTCAGGGTGGAGAGAATAATCACCCCTCCATAGATGAACGGCTTCAACGACCATCCTTTGTAAAACCTCAATACACCCAAGAGAACGGCAACGCCCACGCCAGCGCCAACGCAATACACAAGCTTCTCGGCCCCTGTGTTGAGAATGGTCCAGAGCAGAGGGGCTGCGGTGGGGTCAACTCCAGCTCCAGCCGCTCGCAAGACACCGATGGCTGGTTCCGCAAAGGTGGCGAAAGCCCCCAGGACGAAACCGAAAGCCAAACTGGTCGGGAGACACGGTATGCCCGCGATCTTTTTTCGAGGCAGGGTGGACCCAAGTGCTTCACCCAAGGGCATGAGCCCCAGTCGGAGGCCTTCCATAAAGAAAGCCAAGCCGATGATCACGATGCCGATGCCGGCCGCGATCATCAACGAGTAAACGATGGGAAGACCGAGCACCAACAACTGAAACAGAATCAGGTATAGGATAATGAACCAAACACACTGGATCTGCTCGATTACCTTGTCCTTCGCAAAGGAAAGTAAAATGCCCAGTTTTTGTTGGAGGCTTAGGTTGAGCTTGTCCTTGTCGTAGGCTTGTTCTGCTGACATAGATGGGGGGGGTCAGGGTCTTAAGGCGAAATCAAAGGGGAAATGGGAAATGCGGACAATACAGTACTGTTGGCGTTGTCGGGCAACAAGAAAATTTCAGCTGTTGCAGAACCTGACTCCGTATCGATTACAAGCTCCAGTTTGAATTTTCCAATGTGAGAGCTACCCGCTTGTCGCTACGAGGCTCTATTTCAACGGGCAAGGACCAAGTCACTCCAACTTGGCCGAGTGAAGCGGTGCCAATGATGAAATAGGATCCTGCCGGCAGGCCTGAAATGGGATCGGAATTGCCATTGATGTCAGTAAAGACACGCCGCCCACCACTAGGATCGACCGCCGCCAAGAGGGCTTTACGAATGCGCTCTTGTTGTTGGCTGTATTGAAAATCATTCTTGCGAACGCGAGCCCACAGCTCCGCGTACGAGTTGATGCCTTCGTAGTCGGACAATTTAAAGCCCGCGTTCATCAAAATATCGTCAAGGTGTTGTTTCACGATGAAGAATTCGGTGTAGAACGCTTCACGGGTTTTACCACCGGCATCCGTTATCGCAGCTTCGAAGAAAAGCCGGCCACCCGCCTGGGGTCGAACCACCTCCGACGGGACTTCTACAGTTGGGGTTGGAACCAGAGGGCTTTCAGCGCCAACGATTGGGGAATCGTCGAGAACGTTAAGGTCAAGGGATCCGGAAACATCAGTATCCACCACGCCGGGACCGGACTGCCCTTGAATTCGATCGAGCTTGGCCTGTAAAGTTCGGATTTGCTCTAGGTGCTCATGCCTTTCCTTGCGTGCCTGCCCGACTTCATGCGTCAAGCTGGCCACTTTCTTTTCCAGTTCACCAACCAAAGGTGGGTGTGTTGAACTTGGCGAAGATGCGTTGGAAGAATTACCCCGACCTTCCATTTCGTATTCGTATATCGTTTCTTTAAGTTGGCGGTTGAGTTCTCTGACGTCTGCAAGTCTTTGTAGGATTTTCTTTTGGGCTTCCTTGAGTTTGTCTATTTCGGTTTTTTGCGATCGATTCTTTTGATCGATGTCTTCGAGCAGATCTTGGGCTACTTCGTTGTCGGCCGCATTCAAATCAGCATCCGATGACACCGGGGGCGGCAGTTTGCCTGATATCATTGTTTTTTCATGATGGGATTCGTCCGAAGCCTGTGTGTAGGTTGTTACCTTCTTCAAAGGATGGGCATCGTCCTTGTCCAAAGTTTCAGTATCCATCAGCGACTCTTCGAGCCCCTTGTCGCCTCGAACGGACCCCGAGACATTGACCTCATTCTTCGAGTGATTGGACTTATCGGCTGATTCACTTAATTTCGGGTCGCTGGTACCGCTCTTGTCTGGAACGGGCACCGTGGCATTGGTTTCACCTCTTTCATCAGCCAATGATTCCTCCTTCTTCGAGGTATCGTCCTCATCGGTTGATTGACTTAATTCCTGGTCAACGGTCTCGTCGCCACAGGAGCACAAGAAGGTCAAAGTCGCTGGAACCAAAAACACACATGTCGCCAACAATGTTGTCTTTTTCATTCTTAGATAGAGTTGGGATAAAAGGAGCATAGGAGTTTTTCCCGAAAAAGCTTTCCCTTAGGCAAGCACATAATTGCGCATTCGAGTTCATCATCTCTTTTTATGGGTGCCATGGTTGGGAAAAGTTCAATGTTTACAAGATAGCGGGTCGTTGGCTACAATTGCCAGATCTCCCCTAGTCATGCCCACTCTTAAGCGTTTGGCGCAAAATATCAACGAGTTATTTGTTTGCCCATGACCGTAATGCAAGAGGTCGATGAATTAACTGCCAAGGAAAACCGTTTTCTAAAGCAGACCATCCTTGCTTTGCGAGAGGAGCTCGAGCATGCCGCGGCAGCCCGAGATGACGCCGTGCAGAAGGCATTGAGTGAATCTTGCCTTGAAATCGATCAACTGAAGGCCACTTCCGTCGAACTGCGTGAAGAATTGGAGCAACGACAGATCCAATTCGAGGAGGAAAAACAAAAGCTTCACGCGAGCACAAGAAATGAAAACCTGCAAATTCGACGTACGGTCAATGCCTTGCGGGAGAAAATGGATTTGGTCAAAGCCGAAGAACGGGACCGCATTCAAAAAGCGGCGGCAACGGCAAACAATGAAATCAGTCTGCTGAAAGAAAACCTTCACTCTTTGCGCGACCAACTAGAGAAAGCGCAAGGTGAAAAGCGGGAAGCGGCGCAACAGGCCTCCGCGGCCGCCCACAATGAAATTCGCCAGTTGAGAGATTCACTGCAAACCTTGAGATCCCAACTGGAAAAAGCCAAAATGGACGAAGAAGACCACTTGCAGCGAGTGGTGGCGTCCGCAACAGAAGAGGCGCGGGGGCTAAAGTCCACCATTTCTAATTTGAGAGATGAGCTCGAAATGGCTTCGGGTCGAGAAGCGGATGCGGTACAGAAGGCAGTTGCCATTGCCAGCGATGAAATACGTCAGCTAAAAGGCGCTTTGCTGGTTACGAGAGAGCAGTTGGAACACAGTAAAATTGGGGAAGAAGAAAGAGTCCAGCGCGCACTAGCATCCGCACACGAGGAAATTCGCTCTTTGAAAGAGACTATATCTTCCTTGAGGGATGAATTGGAGCAATCCACTATACGCGAATCCGAAAGCGTTCAAAAGGCAGTGGCCATGTCCAATGACGAAATCCGGCAACTTAAATCTTCTTTGTCCAAACTGAGAGAACGGTTGGATCACGCCAAGGTAAAGGAACAGGAGCGAGTTCAAAAAGCGGTCGTCCAGTCGGAAGGCCTAATAAGTTCGCTGAAAGAAACCGCTGCCACCCTTCGAGAAGAATTGGAACTGGCGAAAGCGAACCAAGATGATGCTGTTCAACAGGCTTCCGCTCAAGCTCATGCTGAAATCAACCAACTTAAGGACAGTTTGGCCACCATTCGCAATCGCCTAGAGCATGCCCAGATCGAACGAGACGAAGCGGTGCAAAAAGCTTCGGCTCAAGCGGCAAACGAAATTCGTTTACTCAAATCAAGCATCGCCGAACTAAGGGAAGAGCTGGAACAAAAAGACATTCTTGCAGAGGAGGCTGTTCAGAAAGCAGTTTCCGCCTCTCAAAACGAACACGGCCAATTAAAAGGTACGGTCAACACTTTGCGGGATCAATTGGAGCGTGCCAAGGCAAAGCAGGAAGAATCGATACAAAAAGTTGCCGCGCAAGCAAATACGGAAAACGCTATGCTGAAGGATGCCGTCTCTTCACTCCGAAATGAATTGGAAAGTCGAGACGTCGCAAGAGAAGAAGCTGTTCAAAATGCAGTGGTTGCGCAACAAGGAGAAATTCTGCAATTCAGAAAAATGGTGAACGCCTTGCGCGACGAGTTGGAATTCAAAAAGATTGCGCATGAAGAAAGATTGCAAAAGGACGAACAATTGAAGACCGCGGAATTTAAACAATTGCAGGAAACCATTGTGGAACTGCGAGAAGAACTGGAGAAAGCCCATGAAGGATGACATCCGAAACCATGATGAAATAAGAGCCCGTCGCACGGAGCGTTTTTCAGATATGCTCCTGAAGGTAACCAACGACCTTGCAAAGACAAAAACGCTCGACGAGGCACTGGAGACCCTGGTTAATATCACCACCTCCACAATCGGTGCGGAACGAGGCACTATCTTTCTGAACGACAAAAATACGAGCGAACTCTATTCACGGGTAGCCCAAGGTAATTTCCGTAGAGAAATCCGTATCCTCAATAGCAAAGGGGTAGCTGGTTGGGTTTTTACCAACAATGAAGGCGTTATCATTCACGACGCCTACAAGGATGAACGTTTCAATAAGGCGGTAGACGTGCGTACGGGATTCCGCACCAAGAGTATCCTTTGTGCCCCCCTTCGCACTGTGTCGGGAGAGGAAATCGGCGTTTCTCAAGTCCTGAACAAGATAGATGGCGAATTTACCGAAGACGACCTGGAGTTGCTCGAGGCTATGACGGAGCAGGCTGCAGTTGCCATTCAAGGCAATATAATCGTTGAGCAAATCGAGGCTGCCCGCAAACAGGAGCTCGATTTTCTGGACGTTGTTTCCCAAGTGTCCTCCGAGCTCGAATTGACACCCCTTTTGCAAAAGATCATCAGCACCATTTCCACCATGCTCGACTGCGAGCGAACCTCTCTCTTCATCAACGACGAAAAAACCAACGAGCTTTACACGGAAGTGGCTGAGGGCTTGGACGAAAAATCCATCATACGTTTTCCAAATCACTTGGGAATCTCAGGCACCGTCTTCACCACGGGAAAACCAGTCAACATCCCGCACGCATACGCTGACCTTCGCTTCAATCCGGGATTCGACAAGCAAACGGGGTTTTTCACGCGCTCCATCCTGTGCATGCCCGTTTTGAACAAGGAAGGGAAGGCCATTGGCGTCAGCCAGGTCATGAACAAGCGCGGCGGCGCCTTTAACGAAGAAGACGAAAAGCGACTGGGGGCGTTCACTTCTCAAATTTCGATGGGCATCGAGAACGCCAAGTTGTTCGACGACGTGCAAACTCAAAAAAACTATTCCGAAAGCATGCTGTCCAGTATGCATGACGCCGTTCTTACCTTGGATGAGGAAGGCTCTATAAAGACCTGTAACTCGGCAGGACTCCGCGTATTTAAAATCCCCAGTCTGTCAGACGTCCTTGGAAAATCAGCCACCTCTTTTTTCAGTGGTCCAAATAAATGGTTGGCGGATAAATTGAAAAAGGTGGCTGAAAAGGACGAATTTCTCGATGCCGAACTGGTAGTGGAAGGCGAAACCCTTTCGGTCAACGTCTCGGTCATGCCGTTGCTGGACCAAAAGAAAGATCCTCTTGGCGCCATGGTCATGGTGGAAGACATCAGTTCCGAAAAACGCATGAAATCCACCATGTCTAGATACATGGACCCCGAACTGGCTGACCAATTGCTCGAGGCAGGCGACAGCGACGATTTTCTTGGCGGCAAGCAAAGCGTTGGTTCGGTGCTGTTCTCCGACGTTAGAAGTTTCACCACTATTACCGAAGAATTGGGAGCCCAAGGCACGGTGAAGCTTCTCAACGAATATTTTACTATTATGGTCGATTGCATCACCGATGAAGGAGGCATGCTCGATAAATTCATTGGTGATGCCATGATGTGCATATTCGGCACCCCTGTTCCTCATGACGACGACCCCGACCGTGCCGTGCGTGCAGCCATTAGAATGATGACCGATCTCAAGGTTTTCAACGACAAGCGAGCAAATGAAGGAAAATTGCCCATCGATCATGGCATGGGCATCAACACCGATTCCATTGTCTCCGGTAACATCGGTTCCCCCAAGCGCATGGATTACACTGTTATCGGAGACGGCGTCAACTTGGCGGCACGGATTGAAAGCGCCTGCAAGCAGTATGGAGCTCATATCCTGATCAGCGAATTCACGCATAAGGCGGTCAAGGCCACCTATCGGACGCGCCCCGTTGATTTCGTCATCGTAAAAGGAAAAACCGAACCCGTGGGGGTATTCGAGGTGCTTGATTACCACGACGACGACTCTTATCCTAATCTCGTCGAGGCTCTTGGAATATTTAACGAAGGTTATCGTTGCTGGCAAGATGGGAAGTGGGACCAATCCATAAAGCTCTTCAAGGAGGTCAAGAAAATCAACAGCGAAGACCAGGCTGCCCAGCTCTATTTGGATAGGTGCGCTCACATGAAGAAACATCCGCCCAAAGGAGACTGGGACGGTGTTTGGGTCATGACCTCCAAGTAGGAACCCTACCCCTTTTTCACCACCGTAGTTACTGGATGGACGGCTTTAAGTTATGAGCAACGCACGCACGCACCTCGAGCAAGCCATTGCTATAAATCCCGACTTCGCCGAAGCTTATTTCAAGCTGGGCCTACTCCAAAAACAAGAAGGGCAAGGAGCCGAGGCTCTGGCTAATTTCAAGAAGGCGGTGTCCCTGAACGCCGATTTTGCGGAAGCGCAATGCGAATTAGCCATCGCGCTGGCGGCCAACGATGACAGGGAGGCTGCTCGCAACCATTTTTTGAACGCCCTCGAAATTAATCCCTCATACGCAGATGCTTATTATCATTATGCGTTGTTATTGGTGGAGCTGAAGGATTTCGAGGAAGCAAAAAACAATTTGGAAAAGGTCACCGAAGTTGACCAAAACTACTCGTTGGCCTACTATCAAAAGGCTCTCCTATTGACCAATCCCGATGATTTCGAAGACGCTCGAAAAAACTTCGAGACCGCCATCGATATCAATCCGGGTTTCGCCAATGCACATTATTACATGGGAAAACTGTTGGCGGGCGGTATTGCCACCGACAAGGAGGGAACCATTGTCGACCGTACCGA
>PBLJ01000053.1 GCA_002721705.1 Opitutia bacterium | reverse complement strand
GCTCGGCCCGCAGATCGAATTCGTGTAGAAGCTGTTCTCGAACAGCATGCCTCGGGCGGCGAGCCGGTCGATGTTGGGCGTGGGATTCACTGATTTAAGCCACCCATCGTAGGCACCGATGGCGTGCGGCGCATGATCGTCCGAAAAGAGGAACAGAATATTGGGGCGTTTGTCCGCGGCTACGGCGACTGAGCCCATTAAAAGAAAAATCAAGGCAAGCAATTGGAGGGGTCGTGAGTTGTTCATACCTCTCCTCATGGAAATTTCAGGCTCAAGAGCGAGACTTTTCGCATGCAGGGATCGTACTTTGATCATTGAGCGATTGCGTAGATCGCCCCTTCCAATCGACTACCTCTCGGCCATTGACTATCTCAAAGGATTCGAAACCATCTTCCCCATGCTAGTGGATGGCCATCCTTTCCGCACTGTCTGGATTCCCGAAGAAGACCCCGAGATCGTGCGTATAATCGATCAACGTCGTTTGCCGTTTGCCTTCATCCTCGAGGATTTGAAAACAACCGACGACGTCGCGACCGCTATCCAAGACATGTGGGTCCGTGGGGCGGGGTGCATAGGAGCGACCACCGGTTTCGGTATGTGGTTGGCGGTCAAGGAAGCGGCCCTCGAACGCGATTTCGATGAGGCTTTGCGTCGCCTGGCCGATAAGCTTCTTTCCACTCGCCCGACCGCTATGAATCTGTCGTGGGCGATTGATCGACAATGCCAAGCAATCGGGAGGGTGGATGGAATTCCAGAGAAAATCGAGGTCGCTCGGATGACGGCTCAAGCCATTGCGGATGAAGACGCGACCGCCTGTCGTTCCATTGGCGAGCACGGTTTTGGAATCCTGAAAAAGATAGCGGAAACAAAGAAGGGGGAACCGGTCAACGTGTTGACTCATTGCAATGCCGGTTGGCTTGCTTTCGTAGATCACGGTTCCGCGACCGCACCCATTTACGCTGCTCATGACAAGGGCATACCCGTTCACGTATGGGTGGATGAAACGCGTCCCCGCAACCAAGGCGCTCGCCTGACGGCGTGGGAGCTTTCCAAGCACGGGGTTGCGCACACCGTGATCGTCGATAATGCGGGCGGTCACCTTATGCGGACGGGACAGGTTGATCTCGTGATAACAGGCACCGATCGTACTACTTACACTGGCGACGTTTGCAATAAAATCGGTACCTACCTCAAGGCAGTCGCGGCTAATGATTGCGATTTGCCGTTTTACGTTGCCTTGCCTTCTTCCACCTTCGATTGGCAGGTTCGCGACGGTTTGCGTGAAGTTCCCATCGAGGAACGTTCCTCCCAAGAGGTTTCCCACGTTGAAGGTTTCCTGGATGGAACCGAAACCTCCATTCGCATTTTGCCTGAGGAATCCGCCAGCTCCAATCCTGCTTTCGACGTGACCCCGGCTCGCCTCATCACTGGGCTGATTACCGAGCGCGGCGTATGTGATGCTGGGGAAGAAAGCATTCTCGATCTCTTTCCTGAAAAAAGATAAGCCCCTTTGACGTGAACAACCTGTGGAATGATGAAGAGGCGGCTCGCTTAAAGGCTCGGGATGGGGAGCTTGGTCTGCGAGTTTATACCTCGCGGCTTCTCGGAGCGGACGAATCCCTCGTCTTGGCAGGTGGCGGCAATACCTCGGTGAAGCTCACCGAAAAAAACGTACTGGGCCAAGAGGTCGAGCTGCTTTACGTCAAGGGAAGTGGTTGGGATTTGGCCACCATCGAGGCTGCCGGTTTTGCAGGCGTTCGCATGGATCATTGCCTGAACCTGCTTGAATTGCCCGAGTTGTCGGATGCCGTCATGGTGAACGAACTCAAGACGCATTGCACCTTGGCTTCGGCTCCCACCCCTTCCGTGGAAACCCTTCTACACGCTTGCCTGCCCTTCAAATACGTTGACCACACTCATGCCGATGCAGTGGTTACCGTTACGAACCTTGCCGATGGAGAAGCTCGTTGCAGGGAAGCCTTTGGTGACCGCGTGCTTGTCATTCCTTACGTTATGCCCGGCTACGACCTCGCCAAGTACTGCGCCGAGGTCTGGAAACGAGATGGGAGAGCAGACCTGCTTGGACTCGTGCTTCTGAAACATGGCATTTTTTCCTTCGGAGAAGACGCCCGGCAATCCTATGACAGGATGATCGACCTCGTTGACCTCGCCGAGCAATACCTTCGCGAGCAAGATGCTTGGGAAATCCCCGAGTTCGGCCAGGAAGCTTCTCCTCGTCGGGCATCCCTCGAGATTGCTTCTCTCCGCAAAGCCATCTCGGATGCCGCCCATGCTCCCATGTTGCTTCGCAGCAACCGATCCCAACTGGCTTTGGCCTTTGCCGGCAACGAGAACTTCTGCTCCGCGTATGAACGAGGAACGGCTACTCCCGACCATGTCATTCGTACCAAAGGCAAGCCCTTGCTGGGCCGAGACGTTTCCGCTTATGCGGAAGCTTACGAGGACTATTTTCAGCGAAATGCAGCCAAGTGCGAGGGTGGTGTGAATCTTTCCATGCTCGATCCAGCTCCTCGTCTTGTTCTCGATCCTGAACTAGGCCTTTTGACTGCCGGACGAAAAGTGGCTGACTGCATCATCGCAAGCGCCATTGCCGAGCATACCATGGATATCATCCAGCGCACCGATGCCCTGGGTGGCTATGACCCTGTTGGCGAACATGATCTTTTCCTGATGGAATATTGGGAGCTCGAGCAAGCGAAACTGAAAACCACGGGCCCCCCACCTGTCTTTGCCGGAGAGGTTGCCCTCGTCACGGGATCGTTTTCCGGTATCGGTAAAGCTTGCGTGGATGCCTTTCGCTCGCGAGGAGCCACCATTGGCGGGATCGATTTGGAGTCGGCGGATGGGGCGCTCGATTACCTTCCCTTGGTGGCGGACGTTACGGATTTCGATGCCGTTGAGGCAGCCATTGGTTCCATTGTCGATGCCTTTGGCGGATTGGACATGCTCGTTTTGAACGCCGGTCTCTTTCCACCGACCCAGAGACTCGGTGAAATCGACGACGAGACTTGGTCCAAGACGATAGCCGTCAATCTGGACGCCAACCAACGCCTGCTTCGGCTCTGTTACCCTTTCCTGAAATTGTCCCCCAATGGTGGTCGGGTGGTGGTGGTGGGGTCCAAAAACGTGCCCGCTCCCGGGCCCGGAGCAGCTGCTTACTCGGCATCCAAGGCAGCCATGACTCAACTCGCTCGAGTGGCCGCCCTGGAATGGGCAAGTGATGGCATTCGGGTGAACGTTCTCCATCCCAACTCGGTGTTCGACACTAATCTATGGGCCAATGGAATACTGGAAAAAAGGGCGGAAGCTTACGAGATGACGGTGGATCAGTACAAGCGCCGGAATTTGCTCCAAGAAGAGGTTTTTTCCAGTGACGTCGCAGAGGCCGCCGCCGAATTCTGTGGACCTCGCTTCGCCAAGACAACCGGGGCGCAACTTCCCGTTGATGGTGGCGAGGATCGGGTCGTCTAGACTTGAACTGAATTTTCCCCTGTGTTGGAAAACCGCTAAGGTCATATGCGGAAAATCGCGCCTAGTTTCTTGCCCAAGAGCAACGAGGCACCGACGATCGTCACGCCGAGAAACACCATGGCCCAGACTCCCAAGGCCGAGGCTAGGTAACGACCCGACCCAAGAAACCCGATCAGTTCGTAAATCGCCTTGGTGATCGGGTAATACTCCATTTTCTGAGCAAGAATGAGTGAATCGGAGACCTCCAGCATACACTGGGAAAAGGCGAGCAGGGCACCGGCCAAGAGGTTGGCCATGATGAGCGGCAAGGTGATTTGCAGGGCGGCCCGAAGGGGAGGGCACCCTAGGTTTTGGGCGGCTTCCTCGTAGGTTTCGCTAGTCTGCTGGAGTCCGGCAACCGCCGAACGCACCACGAAGGGCAGTTTTCTCATCGCGTAGGCAATGACCAAGAGAATGGTTGGGTTCTCCGTGGGGTTGAGAAAGCCGAATAACTTACCTTCCTGCGACATGGCGAGGTAACCGAAGGCCATGACCAGGCCGGGGACGGCCAAGGGGAGCATGGCCATGGCGTCCAAGGCTCCGCGTCCCGGCAACTTCGTGCGCACGATGACGTAGGCGATGGCGATGCCCAACGTGACGTTGGCCACGACCGCCATGCTGGAATACAGCAGGCTGTTTTGGATCGCAGGCACTGTAAGCTGATGACCGAGGGCGATCTCGTAGTGTTGCAACGTCCAGCTACTCGGCAGGACGGTTTGGTACCAGTCCGCGGAAAAGGAGATGACTACCACGGTCAGGTGAGGCAGCATGGCGATGAAAATGACGGCGATGAAGAACCCCGAGCACGCCCATCTGCCCAGTGGCGAAAGAACCTTGGGTTGAGCGGCATGACTGGCCTTGGCCATCATGGCGAAGTTCTGGCGGCCGAACAATCCTTTGCCCAAGGCATAGAGGCCGATCGACGCGATCAGCATTACCCCGACGAGCGCGTAAGGGAAGGGATTGCCCCCTATGTCCTTGATCCCGTTGAAAATCTGTACGGGCGTGACTCGCGTGTAGTCGAACATCAACGGCGTACCCAATTCCGTGAACGCCCAGATGAAAACGATTGTACCTCCCGCGAACAGCCCCGGTCTCATCAGCGGCAGGGTGATGGTGAAGAATTTCTTCCACCCCCGACACCCGAGGTTTTCGGCGGCTTCCTCCATGGCTGGATCAATGTTTGCCAGCGATGCTTGGGCGTTGAGGTATAGGATTGGATACAAGCTAAGCGCGTTTAGGATGGCCACCCCGTAAAAGCGTCCCTGGCCACCCAGCCAGTCAATGGGGTGGTTCGCGTTCATCAAGCCCAACTCCATGAGCGTTGTGTTCACTGCCCCGAATTGCCCCAGCAATTGTCTCAGCCCGATCGCCCCGACGAAAGGCGGTAGCATGATGGGTAATATGATGAGAGCCCCGAGTAGCTTTTTCGCTGGGAATTGGAAGCGATCGAATACAAAGGCCAGCGGAATGGCCAACAAGAGAGCCATTACGGTGGAGAGAATGGCTAGGGAGAATGCGTTGAAGAGTCCCTCCAAGTAGATCGGGTTTTGAAAAACTTCCAGGAAGAAGGCGATCGTGAAGTTACCGTCTTGGTCAAAGAAGCCTCCTTGCAGGATCTGGGCGATGGGCCAGAGGAAAAAGCAGGCAAAGAGAGCCAGGGTGATGGCATAGGTGCCTATTGCAAATCGTTTGGTCATCGATTCGAATGCAGGTCGGGATTCATTGCGGCGCGATCCCCCGAGCGATGGCCGTCGCCTTGCGATATTGGTCTCGAAAACGTATCGTTATTTCCTTGGCCAACTTGACTTCGGCGAGTTTGTCGCCGCTCTTCAGGGCCGGGCTAACTTCTTTCAATATCGTGGTATGATCGATGCGAGACAGGTCGGCCACGACCTTTCGGGCGGCGGTCGCTTCGGCGTAGCGGCCGCTTGCCTCCGCTTCGATAATGGCGGCCCATGCCTCCACCAACTCGTTGCGAGGATCAATGAACGCAGTCTTTATGATGAAACGCAGCGGACTAAACAAAGGCCCTGTCCATTTACTCTTGTAAACGAAACCATTCTCTTCGGCCTCGCGATAGGGATCCAAGTCCGGATCGCTGCGATGCTTGGCGTTTTGAGCATCATCGTAGAAGTCTTTTCTTATAGGTGCCCGACGCAGGGCATATTGTTCGGGTCCGCCGGGTTCCCCTACCTTGAAATTCCATAACTTTTGGCCTTCGGGAGAGAGTACGTAGGTCATGAAAGCCTTGGCTACTTCGGAATTGGGCGCGCCTCGCATCATGCCGATCGGATCACAGGACACCGTGGACCCTCCTTTGGGAGTGAGGAAGATTAATCGAGATTCGCTTTCGCTCGCTCGCTTCACGGCTTCTTCTTGGTATCTCCCATAAAAGTCGATGCACATCGAGGCGGCGCAATCTCCTTGCGAGCAGTCAATCACCGGGCGGGTGGAAATGCCTGAAAAATAACGGGCGTTGGCCGAGATCGACTGGATGATTTTCATGGCATTCAGCCAACCTTCGTCTTGGGCCTTCTGCTCTCCGTGGCCTTTCCTTTCAAGGATTTGCATTTCTTGTTGCACGATCATCTCGAAAGCTTTCGTTACGGATCCACTCTTGGTGGGATCGGCTATTCCGAGTCGCCCGAAATAAGCAGGGTCTCCCAAGTCGGCCCAGGACTCGGGCGGATCATCCGCTTTCCCGATCAAGGCCAAGACGTCTTTGTTGTAGAGGATGCCGAAGCTGGAGAGGGCGGCTCCGATCCAGCGATCGCGCTTGTCGCGGAATTGCTCTCCACTGAATTCGCGTGGAATGGCCGAGGTCTTGTTATGCTCGTCGCGAAACTCAACCAAGTGTCCATACTGGGCTTGTTTGTAGAAATCATACTGTCCGCCCCCAAAGAAGAGATCGATCCCGATTCCCACCTCTGAAGCCAGAAAAGCTTGGCGAGCCTCTTGCGAAACTGCGGGAGCATCGTCAGGCAGTTTCCCGTTGTTGAACGAACTGGCTACTTCTTCGTTCCAGTCCTTTCCCAAGGTTCCGGTCCAGTGGTTGCGAAAGGCGTTCACGTATTCCGACTTTATGAAGCGAGCGATCTCGCTCGTGCCTCCTATCGTTCGCCAATCCACGTAGACGTTTTTTCCTGTCTTGGCTTTATACCATTTGCGAAAGCCTTCCCCGAATTCATGGCGGATCGACTCCATGTGCGGTGAAATGATGACGATGGTCTCGTCGGGGTTGGCGATGACTTGGGTTTCCTTGCGGAGAGCGAAAGGGAGACCCACCACCAACCCGATCAGGGCGAGTATTGAGATTTGCTTGCCCATGACGACTCGAAGCGTCTCAGTCTTGAAGGACGACTAGGTCCTCGGTGTCGAAGCAGGCGTGAAGTTCTTGATCGCCGGATCGGTTCAGGTTGCGGGGGTTGAGCTCGGACACCTTGAATTCGTTTTTACCACTTCGGATGACGTAATGGGCCACTTCGCCGTAGAATATAGTGTCCTTGAGACGGCATGGGAAAGCGTTCGTTCCCGGTGATGCGGTTTCCTTCAGGCGAATGCACTCGGGATTGAGCGAGAGGTGCACCGCATCGCCTTTCGAAGGCTTGAATGCGGGGTTGGATATTTTGCCAGAGAATTCTCCCAAATCGGTACTGATTTCGGCTTCATCGAGTTCTCTTCCAATCACCTTGCCCGAGAGAAAATTCGTTTCGCCAATGAAATTGGCCACGAAACGGCTGAGCGGTCGCCTGTACATCTCCGTCGGGGAACCGACCTGCAAAACGTTGCCTTGGTCCAGCACCGCCATCTTGTCGGCGATCGACAACGCTTCCTTTTGGTCGTGCGTTACGTAAATGGTCGTAAGCTTGAACTCCTTGCATATGCGGCGTATCTCGGTTCGCATCTCCAGTCGCAGTTTTGCATCCAGGTTCGACAACGGTTCGTCCAGCAACAGGCAGCGGGGTCGCACCACGAGGGCCCGGGCGAGAGCCACTCTTTGCTGTTGTCCACCGGAGAGGGCATTGGGCTTTCGTTCCGCGTAGGACAGCATTTGCACGAGTTCAAGGGCTTCTCCTACCCGCTTGGTTATTTCCTCCTTGGGTAGTTTTTGCTGCTCCAGTCCAAAGGAGACGTTGTCGTGGACGCTCTTGTGCGGCCAAAGGGCGTAGCTTTGGAACATCATGCCGGTGTTGCGGCGATGAGGTTCGAGCCGGGTGACGTCTTCCTCGTCGAAATGGATGGTTCCGCTGTCCGGTACGTAGAACCCGGCTATGCTGCGCAACAGGGTGGTTTTGCCGCAACCGCTGGGTCCGAGCAGAAAGAACAATTCACCAGGTTCGATGGCTAGGTCGATCGAGTTCAGGGCAACTACGTCCCCAAATTTCTTTACCAGTTCCTTTACGGTTACGGCGATCATCGCGGAGCACTGTGAGAAGCCATATCAGGCGAGTCAAACCAATGCATGCCAAGCTATTTCCCGTGGTCGGGATTAGGCTCCATCATCTCGGCATCCACTTCTTTTCGCCAAGCTTCCAGTTCCTTTCGCATTTCCGCCAGCTTGGAAGGTTCCTTTTGGGCAAGGTTCGTCGTTTCGCTCAAGTCACGGCCCAAATGGTAAAGTTCAACTCCTTTGGGATCAAAGGTCTCGATGAGTTTCCAATCACCTTTTCGCATCACGCAGGAAGGGACTGACGATGGGTGCCCATTGTAATGAGGGTAGTGCCAGAAGAGGGCGTTGCGATCCAGAGACTTGGCTCCTTCCAGAACAGGTCGTAGATCGAGGCCATCGCGATGTTGAGCCGGATGTAGCGGCAAACCCGCCGCCGTCAGGCAGGTGGGGTACAAGTCGGAGCTGGTCACCGGAACTTTGCTCTCTTGCCCGGCCTCGGTAACTCCAGGCCAGCGAATGATCAGCGGCACACGAATGCCCCCTTCGTAGTAGGCTCCCTTGTTCCCTCTCAGGGGAGCATGCTTGGTGGCGCCGGCGAAGCCTCCGTTGTCGGAAGTGAAGATCACCAGCGTGTCTTTCTCCACTTTCAATTCCCTTAAAGTCGCCATGATGCGTCCCACGCTTTCATCCACGCTTTCAACCATGGCGGCGTAGACGGGCTTGCCTTGTCGCTTTTCTTTCGGGATCGCTTCGTATTTCTTGATCATTTCCTTCTTCGCCTGGAACGGCGTATGTACGGCGTAGTGCGAAAAATAGAGGAAGAAAGGTTTGTCTTGGTTTTGGCGGACGAAGGAAATGGCCTCGTCCGTCAAGCGATCGGTCAGGTATTCACCGGGTTTCCCCCCGGGAAGTACCTGCCAACGTGCCTTGAGCTTGGTCGTGGGAATTGACCACTGCCCCTTGTAGGGGAAGAAGTAATTTCCCGGGTTGCCATGTTCGTTGGCTCCGATGTTTACCTCGAAGCCATGGTGAGCCGGAGTCGAGAAGGGTTCGCTGCCAAGGTGCCATTTGCCTGCTATGCAGGTTGCGTAGCCAGCTTTTCGGAGTGCCTCGGCAAGGGTGATTTCCTCCAGCGGCAGACCTCGCAGGAAACGCCCGCTGCGAAGTTTTGCGTTGGTTTTCCATCGTCCCGAAGGCAACCATTCGGTCAACATGAGTCGGGCGGGGTACTTCCCCGTCATAATGGCTGCGCGAGTGGGCGAGCATACGGCGCAGGCAGCGTACGCATCGGAGAAACGAACGCCTTGTTCAGCCAGTTTGTCGATATTTGGCGTGCGGTAGTAGTCGCTGCCGTAGCAACCGACGTCTTTCCAGCCAAGGTCGTCGATGAGGAACAAGACTATGTTTTGCGGTTTGGCTTTGCCGTTCAGGGTTGAACCCAGCAACGAAAGGAAGATTACCGAGAGGAGTGTTTTCATGGTTTGGATCTAAGTCCGATCTTTGCTTATGGAGCCGAATAGCAAAGCGTTTGCCCGTTTTCCAAGGTTACGAAGATGCGACCTTGATGGTCGATGGACGTTCCTCCCTTGATAGGTTGGGCGGGCAAGGTTTCGCTCCAGGCGATGTTACCGTTCCCAACGTCTATGGCTGCGAGGAAAGAGGTTTTCGTTTCCATTCCCAAGTCTCCTGCGGCGACCAAAAGGTCGGGGCTCACCACGAAGCTTGCAAAGCGTCGTCCCTGCTTTTCTTGCCAAATGGCCTTTCGTTTTTCCGACCAACCGCGGCGATTGGACCAGCGTGCGGCGTCCTTGCGGATTTTCTGCGCCCCCTCGGGCAAGGGCGAAAGAAGAGCCAGGGGAGTAAAGCGGTTTCCTTCGTAGCTGGCGTCGAAGACCAAGGAACGGCCATCGGCCAAGTTATGGTCGAGGGAGAGATAATTACCGTATTCGGGATAATAGGGATAGAAAGCGGTACGGAATTGGGAACGAGGATCTTCTTTCGGGGCGTTGAGGCATTGACCATCTTCCAAGTTGAATTGGGCCGTCTCGTAGACGCCTCCGCCGAGGAAGCATAGCTTGCCATCATCCAGGAACAGGTCGCCTTGCATACTGACGCCGCTGTTTACCTTTCCGGACAAACTGCCGGACGAATCGTTGCGCCACTTCAGCTTGCCGCTCACTGCGTCGAGAGCTACCACGTGCGTGCCGTCGTAATGAGCGATGCCCGCGGCAGCGTAGACGGAGCCGTCTGCCACGATTACTCCACCTGCTACCGGCCAGGTCGATATGAGCTTGCCGAACATCGAGATTCGGCGTGCCCCGGGAGCCACACGAAAGGACCAGAGCGGCCTCCCCGTGGCGGCTTCGAAGGCATACACGCGCCCATCCGCCGAGCCCGCGTAGGCACGGTTGTTCCAGATGGTAGGTGGAAAATAGATGGCACCTCCCAGGTAGGCTTTCCACTTCAGTTTGCCGTTTGCGTCGATGGCTCGCAAGACTCCGGCCCGATCGCCGACGAAAACAAGGCCTCCGGCCACTACTGGAGCAGTTGGCATGGCCTTGGTGGGGGAAGCGAAAACCCACTGTTTCTTTACCTGTTTGGGTATGGCGACCGAAGTTGCCGGGATACGCTTGTTATTACCTTGGTAGGTCGACCAGTCATTGCCATGGGCATTCAGGTCTTCGACTTTCACCAAGTCGCCTTTCCCGGGTTCGAGAGAAGAAGTTTCTTCACCGGGCAACGGCAATTGCCCTGCTGAGGAGGTCAAGCTGATGTGACCATAGAGCGACAGTTGGCATCCGCACATCCAAGGTCCCCAGAAGAGTTGTCCATCGGATATGATTACACCATCCTGGCAAGGTGGACGCATGGGGGCGATGTGCTGGGCGGTGTTGGAAGGCACGTCCAGGCGGACGGTTCCTCCCGAGGTGCGATAAAAGATGCTGTCTATGCTGCCGGTGGCTCGCGTGCAGGCCCGGCGGGTCGGCATCTTGGATAGCTCGCGTCCGGTGGCGTAATCAAGCTTGGCCCCGGTAGCTTTGGGTCCGGCTGTGTAGAGGCCGTCCTCGCGCAGGACGAGCTGAAGGTTGCCATTTGGTTTGTCCCAGAGCAATTTGCCATTCTTGGTCGAGGCGCAGACTAGGCGATTTCGCTGAGGCCCTGCGAAAAACAGGTAGTCTTCGTTGCATTTCATATATGCGGTGGTGGCGTAACCCGTGACGTAGTGTTGGGCTCGCCCATTGCCACCAATCGCTTTCAGTAAATCCGCGTCCGCGTTCTTCCAAGCGGGCTTGCCCGTTGCCGCGGTGAGGCCTCCTAGGAATTTTTGCGGGCAATAATAGTAAATGGCGCCGTTGCGCATGCAGACCCCGCGACTGTCGATGAATTCCTTCTCCGAATGCTTCCATTTCACATTTTTCGTCTTGAGGTCGATGGCGATGAAGGTGCGTCCGAAACCAAAGCTCTTTTGGGGGTTCTCGTAGTCATGTCCTTGCCACATGCCCCACGGCCAATGCCCGAGTCCTCTTCGGCTCGATTGCACGGTTTCGACTTTGGTTTCCGTGGCCCCGACCAAGGCGTATAGCGTATTATCCACCAAGGCCATCCATTTCCAGACCGGTCCATCACCGACCCCTTTCGGAACAAGGATCTCGTCCCGAATCTTCCCCGTTTCGGCGTCGATGACTTTACAGGATTCGTCATCCGCCATGTAGAGGGCATCGGGTGTGGCGACCATTGTGTTTCGGTGTATCATGTATCCTTTTCGCAAAGGGCGTTTCCACAAAGTCGTCCCATTGTATGCGTTCACGCAGACTAGGGTGTTGAGGACAGCGTTTTGGTTTTCCTTGTGGGCTATATGACCAAATGCCTTGAAGATTCGTCCACCCGCTCCCACCGAGACTTGCGGCATGGGACTGAACTTGGGTTCGGCAACGAATTGCGTGAGGTACGGCGCTCGGGCCAACTTGTCGGTCGATTGCGGGTTGTTGTCGGGTCCATGGTAAGGATGACTCCAACTGTCGGTTCCTTCGTTCGGTGGCTTGGTAATGATCTTTTTACCGAGCAAGGCGATGCCTCCGGGTCGCAGCACGCGCAAGAGTTCCTTCTGGTTGACCGAATCGCTTGCTGAAACCGATACTACCGCAGCATCCGCCAAATTGCTGGCCAAGTGAATTTTTTGCCAACTCCCTTTCTCCACGAAGATGCGCTGGCCCAACAAGCCAGCTGTGTCGGCAGCTTGGCGAAGAGTAGTCAGATCCGAGTCATGCGGTGATTGAAAATAGATCGTCAATTCACTTCCATGAGCTAAATCCAAGACATGCGATGCGTCTTTTCCCTCGGGTATGCCCAGTACGGTGCAAATGCCTCGATTCACCTTTAGTTTCTCGAGTTGAACTTTCGCTGCCGGTGTTATCGTGTTTGAGGAGGGATTGGCTGAGAAACCATCCTTGGCCACGAGCAATGCGCAGACGAAAGGGAGTATGAAGCTTGTTTTCATGGCGAGGACAGAGGTTTGATGAACAAGGGGTTACTTCATGTTGCTAATGGGTGATTTCTTGCTGGTCAAGGGCAAGGGCACCTTCCCGAGTACGATAGCTTCTTTCTTGTCCGAAATGGAAAATTCACGTTGTGTGGAAAAATGAAAACTTCCCATCGTTTCCTTTTCCTCGTCCTCACGGTGGCTCTTCAGCTCCCTTATGCGTTTGCCGCCAGCTCCGACGTTATTAACGACGGTGCCCTCAAGGCACAGTTCGAACGCAATTTGTCAGCTCTTTACGACACCAAGAAGGCTACTCCCTTACGGACGCTCAATGAGCAACTTTCCCGCCAAAAGGCACGAGCGCAGATGCCCAAGGCTCCCGGAATCAAGCTTTCACCAACCAAGTTTTACGAGAGCTGCAAACCTTCCGTCCTCATGATCGGACGTCTTTACAAATGTGGCAAATGCACCAAGTGGCACGTTAATTCCGCTTCCGGATTCGCCATTACGGATACAGGCATCGTCGCGACCAATCACCATGTTATTGCCAATAATGAAGGAGCTACCTTCGGGGCCATGGACTACAAGGGAAACACCTATCTCGTCAGCGAAGTCCTGGCTGCCAGCAAAACGGATGACGTGGCGATTCTTCAATTAAGGGACGCCAAATTGACGCCTCTCCCCTTGGCTGCAAAAGCTCCCGTGGGCACATCGGTCAACGTCATCAGCCATCCGGACGGTCGCTTCTTCACCATGACCAAGGGTGACGTTTCTCGATATTTCGTTGCCCGCACCAAGACTGGAAAAGGCGCTCAGAGAATGGCCATTACTGCGGATTATGCCAAAGGATCCAGTGGCGCTCCGGTCTTGGATGATACCGGAGCCGTCGTCGGTATGGTCTCGGCCACCAACTCGATTTATTACAACCAAGTTAAAGGGCACAAGGAGAACCTTCAGATGGTGATCAAGTCCTGCATCCCCGTGGATGCCATTTGGAAATTGCTTCGCTAGAAAGAGGCGAATCTTCTTTTCTAAACCAGTTCAGGCAAGGGTTTTACTGCGGGATCCACCGGGTGGTGTGGTCGACCTTGGAGGTCGAAAATGCGTTCTTGGTTGGTCGGTGTCCCTAGATTGTTGAAGAGAGTGGCGTGCACTTCCTTGAAGCGGACGGGGCGGTCATTCGGTTCGGCCGCGTGCTTGTCGGTGGAGCCTATGACTTGTCCGGTACGCATACCGCCCCCTGCCAGGAGACAAAAATTTGCCTTGGGCCAGTGATCTCGCCCGCCTTTGGCATTAATTTTCGGGGTTCTGCCAAACTCGCCCCAGCAGACCACGCTGACGTCCTTGTTGAGCCCCCGCTCGTACAGGTCCTCGACCAAGGCGCAGAGGGCTTGGTCGAGCATAGGAATGTCCACTCGTCCACGCCCGAAATTGTCGCCATGCCAGTCCCATCGACTGAAATTGAGTGAAACGTAGCGCGCTCCTGCTTCCACCAAACGACGAGCGAGGAGGAAATTAGTCGTCATCTTGGGAGCTCCGTCGGCTCGCCAGACGGGATCCGGTTTCCCGTACCGTTCGATGGTTTTCGGCTTCTCCTTGGAAAGATCGAGGGCATCGGCCATTTGCGATGATGAAAGAATTCCCAAGGCTTGCTTCTCGAATTCATCGAGGGAGTCGAACTCGGCCGAGGTGTCCAAGTCTCGTCGAAATCCGTCGAATGACTTGCGTAAAGTATGACGATCCTTGAGGCGTTCCAAGGTAAGATCCCTCAAGGTCATGTTTTGCACCGTCTCCAGACCGGAATTGTCTTCCTTGCCCTTGGATAGGCGAAAGGGACCATGTTCTCTCCCTAGAAAGCCTCCCTCTCCAGGATCACCCCATTGCGCATGCCCCGTGGGATGCATCAGACTGAGGTGAGCAGGCAAGCCTCTGTCTCCGTGACCATAAAGACGGGAAACCCATGCGCCCATGGAAGGGATTCCACCGGCCATGCCTCTTGCACTGCGCGGGAGTCCGGTCAAGCACTGGTACAGGTCATGTCCTCCTTGAGAATCGACCATCGAGCGAATGATGGCGAATTTGTCCATCATCTTGGCCATACGAGGCATGTGCTCGGAAATCTGGATGCCCGGAACGTTGGTGCCGATCGGCTTGAACTCGCCGCGTATATCCAAAGGCGCGTCCGGTTTCAGGTCCACCATGTCTTGGTGCGGAGGACCTCCGGGGAGCAAGACGTTGATGATTGCTTTGTGCGAACGCCCGATTCCCGCGACCCGTTCAGCTTGCAAAAGCTTGGGCAGGGTGGCTCCGGCGAAACCAAGGGCACCGATGCTCAAGAAGGAACGTCGCGACAAACCATCGCAAAATTTGCCTTCCGGCTTTCCGAACAAAGTCAGCATGTTCTATGCATTATCCGGGATTCCGCGCCTTTGTCAAAGCGATCCAACCCATTTGAGAGAGGAACTATTTCCGCCCGATGCGATAAATAGCCTCTTCCGTGCGCACCAGAAAAGATTTTCCGTAAGGTGTCAGGCTTGCCTTGTGCTCGCCGCCATCCAGCTGGTTGTGGGCGAGCACTTTGTAGGATTTGCCTGGTTTAAGCACAGTGGTAGCGCCTTTTCGATCGCAGAGATAGATTTTGCCGTCCGCGTAAGTGGGGGATGCGCTGAATTGGGCGTTGATCCGCTCTCGCCAATGCATTTCCCCGGTTTGGGCGTCGAGGCACATCGCGATACCGGCATCGTTGACGAGGTAGAGTTCATTTCCGACTAGAAGAGGTGAGGGCATTTTGGGTCCGCCTCGGCTCAATCGCCAAACGACTTTCGGTTTTGGAACGCCTTGGTAGCGAATCGCCAGAACCTCTCCTTTCATGAAACAGGTGGGCACGTAGATCATGCCATGGCCGACAACGGGCCGGGCTACGTTCGAGAAACCAAGCAGGCCATAAGGCACTTTCCATAGTTCCTTGCCGCTTGCGGGGTCATAGCCGTAAATCCAGTCGGCGGCGGGAGAGGCCACGCAATCCTTGCCGTTTATCTTTACCAAAATCGGGGTGGAGTAAGCTTTCTGCAACTGAGGGTTGCTGTTCATTTTGCCCGATCGCTTGGTTTGCCAAGCGATTTTCCCGTTGTCCTTGCGCAGGGCGACGATGCTTTGCTTGTCGCTTCCATCGAGGTGTAAGATCATGTGGTCGCCCGATAGGATTGGTGAACTACCGGGGCCGTTTTCGTGCATTACCCACAGTTTCTTGTCGTCGTTTCGCCACAATACCTTGCCGGTCTTAGCATCGAGGCAGGCATTTCCCATAGCTCCAAAATGGCAGTACAGTTTTCCGTCTTCCAGCCAAGGCGTACAGGAAGCATAACTGTTCATCTTGTGTACCCACTGCGGTTTGTCTTTCTTGAAGACTTCTACGTTGAGCAGCACCTTGCCCGTCTTGGGATCGATCCGCACTGCCCGCAGACTAACCGTGGCAAGCAAGGTGAGCGGTTGGCTGCCGGTATTGGACTGGAGACGTTTCTTCATGTCTTCTTCCGACGCCGGCGTTTCATAGGCAGTGGTCATCCAGACTAGATTATCCTCGACCACGGGGGAAGAATGTCCTCGACCAGGAATCTTGCTTTTCCAGACAACGTTCTTGGTTTCACTCCATTCCGTTGGGAAACCGGTTCCCTCGACGTGGCCCGAGGCATCGGGTCCCCGCCACTGAGGCCAATTATTCGCTTGTCCCGCAAGCGGCAAGAGGAAGGCAAGTAGACTGAGAGTGCGTAAGGTCATTGGGGAATTCCTCATGGGAGGCGTTTCACGCGCAAGTTACGAAAGAGCACGGTGCTCCCGGGATCATGGCCTTGGAGCGCAAAGGTCCCTTCTCCAAGGATACGCTCGAAGCCTTCGCCTGCTTTCCAGTCATCCGGTTGCGTCCATTCCACAATGGTTTTTCCGTTTACCTTGGTGACTACTTTCTTGCCGTCCACCTTGATGTAGACCTCGAACCATTCGTCGTCATTGGCGGGAGCCTGCAAGGTATCCTTTACGCCGTAGATGCTAGCCGTTTTCTTGGGGTCATGGTAGGTGTTGTTGATTTGGCATTCGAAACCTGCCTTAGGCCATCCGGCATCCTGGTACTTGGTGTGGAAGTAGATGCCGGCGTTGGCGTGGGGAAGCGTCATTACCTCGGCCTTGAACTCGAAGTTCTTGAAAGGCTTCTTGGTTTCATAGAATAGGTGACATCTCCCGGGGGCGTTGGCCACGATGCAACCATCTCGCACGCTGAAGGAGTCCTCGTTTTCATTTGCTTTCCATCCCTTGAGGGTTTTGCCGTCGAAGAGGCTTTCCCAACCTTTTTCAAGTTTATGGGACTCGGCTAGGTGTTGTCCCAGCAGGTCGCGCCCGAAGTCGCCTTCGAAATCGCGCCAGACGGCATGAACGTGGTTGGCTCCGTTTTGGGTGCAATCGTATTCGAAGAGGAATTTCGGGGTTTGGATGCGATAGTAATGACCTTGTCCCGGGCTACGGCTTCCGGCCCACGCGAAATAGGTTTCCTTGGGGTCGATCAATGGATTCTTGCTAGTCACCTGGGCAAGAACTTCTGGGCGATGTTTGGCGACGTAGGCTTCCACCACTTCGGCCAACCAACCTTTTTGGCGAGAATTCATTTTGGTGATGGGCAATCCCTTGGGCGGAAAGAATGTGTCTCTATTGATCACGCTGTCCCATTTGGTCAGGATGTCGGCAGGCGCTTCATCGGAGAGTATGCCGAGCTCCCGTTGCGGCGGTGAAAGGGAGCGAGCCAGTTTGCGCGCCTTGTTTTCTTCGTCCGCGAGCACCTTGAGCCCCTTGAACGGTCCTTCCTTCACCTCCGCGGGATTGGTGCCGAAGAAACTAGGTGTAACGGAGAAAATGCGTCCGTTCACCATGGTGAAATGCAGGGAGATGTGATGTCCCTCGAAGCGCCATCCCCAAGTACCGGCCTTGGATGGGGTTCCATAGATGGACACGTAGTATAGCTCGGGGTCGCGAATCGCATCCCCCGTGATATCGAACAAAATTTGCTCAAGAGTCATTATGGTGGTGGCCTCGAGGTAACCGCGGTGACTGAGGGCGGAAGCAAGCAGTCCATGCGTGAGGATGCGTTGTTGAGGAGTCATCTTCTTGATTACTAGCCCCTTTCTTTTGACCTCCGGCTTGATGAACTTGTCGGGCAGAAAGGTCCAAGTTTCACGGTCCTTGCCGCTGAATGGAAGGAGGGCCGCCTTCTTGGCCTTGTCGTCGAGAGACTTGATGAAAAGCTTCGCCGCCGTGGCCATTTCGGAGGCGGGATCGTGAGCGAAGAGGGCGGATGCGGGAGCCGCCAAGAGGAAGATGAATGCAAGTGCTGTCTTCATAGTGTTTGGGTTGATGGAATGAGGTAAGTCGAGCATGGGACTCCCTCTTGCGACGTCCACGGGAAAATGCCCTAACTTGAGCAAAAGTTCAGCCGTTCCTTGACGCTTTCTTTCCAAGGCGCTTACGTTTCATTAGCAAAAGTAAAATGATTGCAGACCAGACCGATCAACCGCGCGCCGTAAGCTTTCGTCGTTTGGATGACGAGGTGGCCATGGTTTCAGGATCCGTGTTTTCAGGTGGAGGCATTGGTGACGTGGGGATTGAGTGGGGATTGGATATTCCAGTTGTGGCGGCTTGTGAGCTCCTGCCATCGCGAGCAGAATTGATCAGAAGGAATTTCCCCGATACCAAGGTTTTCGAGGGAGATGTCTGGAAACTTGGAACAGCCTACGTCGAGTTCATGAAAAAGAAACTGGGCGGCTTGCGTCCTTGGTTGATCACTTTGTCACCTCCTTGCCAGGGAATGTCCGCCAATGGGGCAGGGCGCATATCTTCGGCTATACGGTCAGGTAATCGTCCTCAGGAAGACGAACGAAACCGACTTGTCCTGCCAGGGCTCGAAATCGTCGAGGCTCTGCAACCTGATTGGTTCCTTCTTGAAAACGTTCGCAGGATGGAAAACACGGTGATTCGCAACGAGCATGGCAAACCGGAAAACATCCTCTCGTTGCTTGCCCGTCGCCTGCATCCCCTCGGTTATACCATCAGGTCATCGATTCTTGATTTCAGGCACTATGGCGTGCCTCACCATAGGCAGCGCCTCATAACCGTCGGATGTCGCCTGCCTGCCGTTAAGCAGCAGTTTCCGCAGGCGGACGACGTCTTTTTCGAGGAACCAACCGAATTACATCCCGCGCCCACTCACGGTGGTTCAGACTTGCCGTCTCCCGTTACCTTGCGTGAGGCAATTGGCCAATTGCCCTCCCTTGATGCCTCTCACAACTTTGCCGACCCGAATGATCCCTACCATCGGGTTCCTCGATGGAACGAGCGTCAATATTACTGGATGAAACATACGCCTGAGGGAGGTACCGCATTCGACAACCACCAATGCCCATCCTGTGGAAAGGATGCCCATGCGTCGGAAGACGTTACTTGTCGAGGTTGTTCCAAGCCTCTCCCGAAACCGACGATAAGCAACAAGGGAAGCCCCCGTTTAGTTCGCGGTTTCCGCACCAGTTACCGTCGGATGAAATGGGATCAGCCCGCCAGTACCTTGACCATGAACAGCGGTGTCATTTCGAGTGACGTCAAAGGACATCCTGATCAGAACCGCGTACTTTCGCTACGGGAAATTCTACTTCTCGGCACCCTTGACAACCCTCGTTGGAAGCAACGCTACCAGTTCGAGGGGGTACCCTTTGGCCGACCCGTTCCCGGCATGAGTTTCTCGCCCAAGTTGGTTCGACAAGTGATCGGCGAATCGATCCCTCCCCTCGCCATGACCCGTATCGTCGAGCGTTTGGTCGAGCTTGACGACAGAATTTAGCGAAATTGGTCCAATAAGCCTCGCAAGGCCTCTTGGCCTCTTCGCAGGTCTTCTTCACGCTGTTTGAGTTTCTTCATCCCTTCGGCCCCTTCCTTTCGCGTTACCCGACCGTCCTTGTCGGAGTCGAAGAAAGGGAACAGGGCAGGCCGCGTGAATTCGTCCTTGGTGAGGAAACCGTCCTTGTTCTTGTCCAGTTTGGTAAATAGGTCAGCATCCCAAACTCTTTTTGGCTGATTGACCGTCTCCACTGCATCGATTTCGCATTCGACGTACCCAATAAGCATTTCCTCGTCCGATTGGTCACCCCATCGCACAATCCGGTTGGGGTCGGGATTGGCGGGATTATCCGAGCTGTTGTCGAAGACGCCCGTTACCTCGATCCGACTGCCCGCTGGCAGGGATCGTGGTTCCTTCAGTTCGTAGCGCAGTTGCCAGTTGAAGTCGTAGCGAGGTACCTCGAGCAGGGTTTCTCGCTCTCCGTTTTGCTTGAGAAGTTCATACTTGAACGCCTTCCCTCGCAGGTGCATGTGAGGCATGAAGGCTCGCACGACGGTTTCGGTCGGAACGTATCGGGAAGCGGTTTCGGCGTGGTCGGATTCATTTGCCGGAATACGGATCCGTCGGTTAGCCACGGGCAAGGTACGAATGATTTTCGCAGGAGTTTCCTTGGCGAATCGAAGGCCTATGCGCGTGCGGTCGCTTGTGGGCTCACCAGTCGGGGTGTAATGCATCTGAAAGAGAAGCGTGGCTCCTGCAGGAAGCTTCTTCGCAACACCCGGTGGAAATTCGACAAAGGTGTTGCCGGGTACGTAGGCGGCAAGGGAACCGGTTTGGTCCCTGTTGAATCGGCCAGTTGCCGTAACGAAGACGATCACGTGGTGAACGACTTGCGCCGCGGTCGGTCGTACCTCGGCGGCTTCTACCCAGCGATCTTCGGGGAAGTTGGTTTTCACCCGAAGATAGACGTAGGGCATTTGCCCCGTTGCCTTGACCTGTACTTCGCGAGGCAGGGGAAAGACAGCGTCCGGTTTGCCGATGCTCCATTCGCTTTTCCTGTTTTTGGCAAGAGGAGCGTCATCCGGGTTGCCTTCCGGTTTTCCTCCGCGGACCCAAGCGATTAGGTCGGCCTTGTCTTCGTCGGGAAGGGAGCGATCATTGGCCCAAGGCGAGGAATGTCCTGCCGGTGGGGCTGCGGCGAACCAAGGAGGCATGATGCCTTCGGACACTACCTTACGTATCATGCCCGCGTTTTCCTTGGCGTCCGCATAACTTTCCAGTGCGAAAGGGGCTACGCCACCCTTGCGATGGCATTCCGCGCAGTGGGTCTGCAAAATGCGGGATATTCGATTATGGTAAGTGAGGTTTCGCTTGGCGGAAGCATCTTGATCAACGGCCAGTTCGCAACCTGGGGCCCACAGCGCTTGGGTAGAGATTTCCTTGCCATCCAAATGAGCATCGAGAGCGGCTCGAAGGTATTCCTTGCGTGGGGCATCGAGTTGATATCCGATTCCATACTGGTCATCCACCGGGCCCCGGTACAGAAGGGTGCGAGCGCCATCGAGGATAAAGACTTCGGTGGTTGTCATGGCACCCAATCCGCTGGTGATGGATTCGTTTTCATCCAAGATCACCGAACCCTTGAATCCATTTAATTCGGCCATCTTATGCAGGTCTTCCTTGGCTCCATCTATGGCGATTGGATCGACGAAAATGAACGCTACGCCTTTTGTTGCGTATTCTTTCTCGATTGCGGCCAAAGAAGGGGCAAACCTTTTGCTCAGGGGACAGGAGGATCCCGTGAATGCCACCACCAGCGCTTTCTTTTGCTTGTAGTCCGACAGTTTTCCTTTTTTCCCATCGATCGTGGTATAGGAAAGGTCTGGCACCCAACGACCAATGCCATGAGTAGTTGCATCGATTGGCTTGGGGCCTTGACGCACCGGACCTGAGGGAGCGGCCGCAAGCAGTGACACGAGTCCGGCGTGTAAAATAATTACGCTCAGTCGAATATTCATTGAATACGAGGATTCGTTGTTTGGATAATGAAATTTGTTTGAACCACCTTTAATACACCGCGCCGACTTTTTGGGTTACTTGGATGCAAGTCACTTGCTCCACTGATAAACACGCACGTAATCCACCAACAATCGCGCTGGAAACCTGGTCTTGGCATCCGGTGGTCCGGGCCAGTTGCCACCCACCGCCAAGTTGATCAAGAGATGAAAGCGCTGATCGAAAGGAGCGGGGAACTTCCCTCCCTCGCTCTGCCATTTCTCTTGAGTCTGCCATAGCTTGCCGTCCAAATACCACTCGATTTTCCCTTTTTGCCAAACGATGGAGAAGACGTGAAAGGCATCGGCAAAGGTGCCAGAGGCCAACTTGAATGGTTTCCCCGTGTGTTTGTTGTTTGGCCATTTTCCACCGTAGTGCAGAGTGCCGTGGTAGGTGTCGGGTTCGTGTCCAACCAACTCCATTATATCAATTTCCCCGCTGGCCGCCCACGTGCCGTAGGCATTGTCCGTGGGAAGCATCCAGATGGCCGGCCAGATGCCCTTGCCGATGGGAAGCTTGGCTCTTACGTCGATGCGTCCGTACCGCCACTCGCCACGATGCTTGGACCGTATGCGTCCCGATGAGTAGTCGCGTTTGGTGCCGGATTCGGCGTAACCGTCCTTGCGGGCTTCGATAATCAGTTGGCCATTCTGGACCCGCACGTTCTCCAGTCGATCAGTGTAGATCTGCATCTCTCCGTTGCCACCGCCAAAGGCATTCACTTCTACACCCCACTTGGAGTAGTCGAGGCTTTTCCCGTCGAATTCATCGGCCCAGACGAGCTTCCACTCGGCTGCATAGATGGTCAACGAAGGCCCGCTGATTAACAGACAAAGAAGAAAGAGCTTTCTTGGCATGAGTTTATCTTTCGCTATTGGTCCGTGAGATGCAATTCAGCGAATGCTAAGCACCCGTTTGCACTCGTCGTATTCCCAGCGCACGGATACTTTTTGCCCCACCTCGATGGGAGCGATTTGACGGAGGACGTCCTTGTCCAGCCTATTGCCGCGCCAATGTGGAATATAGCGTTCGACGGGTCCTCCGTCCGCTGGCTTTACGTCGACAAGGTTCTTTCCCTTGCTGACCACTGTGCCTCGCAAGGTGCCTCCCAGGATCGCCAACGATACGAAGAGTAGTGAATTTGTTTTCATGGTTTTTTTAGGGTCTTGGAATTGTTGGTTCAAGCTCTAGTCCAACAGGTTCTTAAAGCGTATTGAGGTGTCGAGCAACGATTTCGTGCGAAAAGGCCATGATCGTAGCTTGCGGACTTTCGCCAATGTTGGTGGGCAATACGCTGGCGTCGCAGACAAATCAATTGTCGTATCCGTAAACCTTTCCGTTTTCATCCACGACCGCCCCGTTCTTTTGCTGGCCCATCGGACACGAGCCACGCTCTTGGGTTGTATCTGGGTTACGAAAAGCCCGTAGCGGTTGGATTCCGCCACGACTTGCTTGAGCATGGAATTGTCATGGTGAGCCAAGGTGGACAGCACGAAAGGCAGCCTGAAGTTAGCGGGACTGATCAAGGCGCCTTCGTCCTCGAATTCCCTTGCGAAATTTAGGCTAACGGTTGATTCCTCCGCATCAGCGACGTGGTCGAATTTGGACACTACCTTGCAGTTCATGTGAAATTCCAACCGTTTCCCGGTCAATTTGGAAAGGCCGCTCTTTCTCAATAAAATAAAAAGGGAGTTTGCACGGATCCTCCAGCTCCGGAACCAATAACCAAGTATTCGCAATTTACTTGTGATGAAAGCTCGGCTTCGAGATTCATCCCACTACAACTACTTCTCTTCTCTCATTTCCATGCACGGCTAGGATCGTCTATTGGTTTCGAAGGCAGAGCTCGGCGTAGGCCTTGATCTGTTGCCGCACGCTGGTGAGGCCGTTGCGACGGTTGGGTGAAAGATGTTGGGTGATACCGACCTCGGCCAGAAAATCGGGTTCCAGGCCGATGACGGCTTCCGGTGTTTCATCGCTGTACAATTCGCATAGCAAAGAAGCCGTTCCCTTGGTGATGGCGGCGTCGGAATCCGCTTGGTAGTGGCATTGGCCATCCTTGAATTGAGGGAAGATCCAGAGTTGGGAAATACATCCTTTGATAAGGAACGTATCTATTTTGTATTCATCATCCAGAGGAGGAACCGCCTTCGCCCGATCGATGACGTAGGCAAAGCGTTCGAAGGGATCCTCGAAAGGTATCAGTTCATCGACCAATTGGTCTCGTTTTTGCTCTATACTCATGCTCTTTTAATGCAAATGGACATCCTAAGGCTTTCACGTCGTCGTTCAAGACAATGCCAAGCCAAATCATCAGGCTTTTTTTTACAAACCTAGGAAAAGGTTGCCTGTCCTAGGCTCCAACTCTATTGATGATTGGAATTCGCTAAGGGAATTTCCGTCATCGTGCCAGCCACAAAAACTAGGGATTTAGAGGCCATCCTCAATCGTTTGAGGGAACGCAAGATGCGTGTTACCAAGAATCGCGAACGTGTCATCGGGGCCTTGTTGACTGCGGAAAAACCTCTTAATGCAGAGCAGATTCGCGAGCGCGGCGATCTCGACTTGGTGACCGTCTATCGCAACGTCGAAGCGTTTGAGCAGGCCGGCGTGCTGCAGCGCATTCCCTTGGAAAATGGCACCCAAATCTTCGAGCTGACCGCACCCGACGAACATTACCATCACTTGGTCTGTCGAGAGTGCCATCAAGCCGAGCGTCTCGATGTTTGCGTAGGAGAGGAGATGCGCAAGGTGGCCAAGGCCAACGGGTATTCTCACATCGCTCACGTACTAGAGGTATACGGGTTGTGCAGGGAATGCGTGGAAGACAACGCCTAAGCTTTCTCACGATCATCCCGCTTGCTGGAAACAATCGACTTTTTGGCTTATTCGCATTGCCTTGCGCCTTTCTTTAATTTTTTCATGCACCCGATTAATTTATACAACACGTTGACTCGCTCAGCCGAGAATCTGAGCCCCATGGACGGGCAGCGGTTGCGATTCTATTGTTGTGGCCCCACGGTCTATGGGCGCGCTCACGTTGGCAACTTTCGTACCTTCGTGATGCAGGACGTGTTTCGCCGGGTAGTGGAGGCGGCGGGCATGGAGACCCTTCACGTCCGCAACGTCACCAACGTGGACGACAAGACAATTCGGGGATCCATCGCGGCCGGACAAAGCCTCGAGGAATTCACCGAATACTGGACCCGGTTGCTTCATGTCGATTGCGAGGCCTTGTCCATCTTGGAGCCCCATGAGGAGCCTTCCGCCATCGCTCACGTTCCCGAACAGATCGAGCTCATCGGACAACTGATGGAGAAAGGGCTCGCTTACCAAAGCGACAACGGGTCCATCTACTACCGTATCGCGGCCTTCGAGGAATACGGCAAGCTTTGTCACCTTAACAAGAGCGACGTTCGCCATAATGCGGACCAACGTCTTAATACCGCTGACGAATACGACAAGGAGAACGCCAGCGACTTCGCCCTCTGGAAAACCTGGAGGGAGGAGGATGGCGACAATGCTTGGGACAGTCCTTGGGGTCGCGGTCGTCCCGGTTGGCACATTGAGTGCAGTGCCATGAGCATGAAATATTTGGGCGAATCCTTCGATATGCATTCCGGTGGAGTCGACCTGATCTTTCCTCATCATGAGAACGAGATTGCCCAGAGCGAGGGAGCGACCGGGAAGACCTTCGCTCGGCACTGGTTTCACGTCGCTCACCTCAAGGTGGAAGGCGAAAAGATGAGCAAGTCCCTCGGCAATCTCTACACGGTGGACGACATCGTGTCCTGGGGCTTCGAGCCCAACGATTTGCGTTATTCCTTGTTGGCCGGTCATTACCGTCAACCGCTCAATTTCACCAAGGACAGCTTAAATGCCTGCCGTTCCGCCCGTCGACGTCTTGGGCAATTTGCCGACTTGCTGCCTGTGGGCCTCGAGCCCACTCCTGGTTTTTCCGTCTTCGCGCCAGTCTTGGATGCTTTGCTCGATGACCTGAACACTCCCAAAGCCTTGGGGTTGTTGCACAGTATTTCTCAGGACGTCGCCGCCGACCTCAAGGCGGGTAAATCGGAACCCGATGAAATGGTTGCCATTGCCTCAGGTTTTCACAACGCCCTTCTGGCTTTCGGAATCGAAGTGCCTCAAGCCGATGCAGGTGGGGAGGAAGCACCTGATGGAATCAAGGATTTGGCCGAGCAACGTTCCGCGGCTCGGGCTGCCAAGGATTGGACTGAGGCGGATCGATTGCGCGACGAGCTTAGCAAAGCTGGTTGGGAAATGCGTGATCAGGCGGACGGATACGAGCTGACCAAGCTCTGATTCCGGAGCATCTACTCCTCCAAGGTTTCCACCTTGATCGGCTTGATGTCGAACTTTGGGTTTTGGCCTAGGAAGCGGCAGGGATTGTTGTGATAGATTTCGATGGCTTCCTGCAGGCTATGCCCGCGACTGCGAAATTCCACGATGGACTCTTGCAAAGTGAAAGGATCGCTGGGACCCCAGTCAGCTGAAGAATTCACTAGTAGCCTTTCCCGACCATACTTTTCCAAAATGTCGATGGCTCGTCTGGGTGAGCACTTGGTGATCGGGTAAAGCGTCATGCCCGCCCAATAACCGGCGTCAAGTACGGGACGAATGGTTTGTTCCTCCACATGGTCGATCCAAATTCTACTCCGGTCCACGTTCAGCCCTTCGAGCACTTCCAGAACCATCTTGGTGCCGTGCGCCTTGTCCGAGAGGTGAGGTGTGTGGATGAGAACGAGCTGGCCATGTTCCATGGCGAGCTCCACATGCGCTTGCAAGGCGTCCATTTCGTTCTTGGTCGACTTGTGCAAACCGGTTTCCCCGACCCCTAGGCAAGTGTCTTTGGCAAAGAAATCAGGCATTTTCTTGAGCACTTCTTGGGTCAGATCCCGGTTCTCCGCTTCCTTTGGGTTTACCGCGACCCAGCAAAAGTGACGAATCCCGAATTGGGCGGCTCGGGTGGGTTCGAACTCGCTGATTTGCTTAAAGTAATCGATGAAGGTTTCCGGGTAATCGCGATCGAATCCGGCCCAAAAGGCAGGCTCGACTACGCAAACGACCCCTGACATGGCCATGCGCTCGTAGTCTTGGGCGGTGCGAGCGATGGCGTGGTAGTGCGGTTGTATGATCTGCATGACGGGCCTTGGATCAGGTGGGCACTTCGGTGAAAACTTTCAGTAATTCCTCTGCTCTGTCTCGGCTCTTGGGTTCGGCGAGAACTTGCAGGGCTTTGTGGAGAACGTCGAGCTTGAGCTCATCCGTGGCGGTCGAGCCTTCGCGTTCCACCGCGGCGTCGTATCGATCCAGCACCGCTGCCGTTTCCAACAGCATGCACCTGGTTTCCAAATAATATCGGTCTAGGACCTCTTGTGGTTTCAACATGACGAATTTGGGATATACTTGTTACAATTGAACAGGGGCGTTCTCTTGCTAGACATTCTCATGGAACTGATTATTCAGGCAGGGTTTGGCAACCAATAATTGAGTTGGTTTACACAAAAGTTGAGAAGGAACTTAGCCAAAAGCAAGCGTATCCGATACTCTTTCTCGAGAGGCCACGCGTTCCCAAAGCCTTGTTTTCGATCAATGTCCGCAGGAGCAGGATGATTCGTCCGCTTCCATTCGGTTCGCTCTGCGGCAAAGCAGGAAGTTCCTAAAGTGGGCGGATGCCATGATCAGTCCTCCAAGACTGGTCATGATGCTTTCCCGCGTCAGCCAATGAGCCGATGCAGTCGAGGTATGATGATGATGACCATGACTATGACCATGACTATGACCATGATCGAAGGCAGCTAAGCAGAGCAGGACGAAGCCACCAATGGAGAGCAGAAAAACCAACAGGTCCTTGTGTTTTTTGCATCCCAGCAAAATGGCCAAACCGGTGGTTGGAAGGACTGCGAGCAACATCCATTGGTGAAAAGCGTCGTGTGCGAAAAAACTACTTCCGATCAATGGAAAGACGATCAGTAGCACTGGCATCAATAGGCAATGAATGCCACAGACTCCAGCCAATGACATCGCCAGTCCATCCAACAGGTACTGCCATTTGGGAACAGCGGCAACCATGGTTCGTGTTGGTACTTTGGTCATCGGGTTGGGGAATCGATTGAAACAGGAAAGCAACAAAGTATTCTCTCCACACCACTTGTGCAAGTCATTTGCAAGTAAAGGTGTGAACTTTCCCTGAACCGGCTTGTTTCAGGGCAGAGAATCGAAATTTCGGAGTCGCTTCTTTGAAAGCTTCGTTGGTTGACTATTTGATGCCTGCTGGTAAGCTTTTTCCCAATGATGATTCGTCTGTTAATGACAGGATTGCTGCTGATCAGCGGAATGAAGGGAGTGCAAGCGTGCATCGGCAAGGATGGGCATTTCCACTGGGAGATCGTTCATTCACATGCCGATCACTGTGATGGGCATTCCCATCCCGTCGACCAACCGAGTTCGTCCCATTCCGATCATTCGGACAATCATTCGCACGTTGATCTTTCGATTACCGATCCCCTCAATCATTGCCCTCATCGTCTTGCCTTGAAAAAAGTCGAACCTCGGTTGATCGCAGTCCTGCCATCGATTTGCGATCATACCCTGCCTGCTTTCGAGCAAACGGCGCTGCTTCTCTCCGAGGGGCCTCGTTTTCGCGCTGCTGCTTCTTTCAGGAAAGCCCAGCTTTCAACTATCGTGCTGCGGCTTTGATTCCTCTGCGCGCCCTTTTCAATTCAAGGCGCGCCCGATCGAGTTCACTTAGTTTGGCTGGTTGGTGCCAGTCATTATCTCGGTACATGGAGGAATCACGTCGATGAAGTTGCGTTCTATTTTACATTTTCAGGTTTTTGCAGGGATAGTGTGTGTCCCCTTAGTTTCAGGTGAGGTCTTGCGCTTGACGTTGGAAGGCTTCGTCGAGAGAGCCGTGGCAAAGGATTTGAGTGTAGGCGAGTCCGTCTATACTCAAGAGCTCGCCGAAGCTCGAAAAGTCGTTGCCTTGGCTCCGGCGGATCCCGAAATGTCTCTGTCTTACGGTACCGACGCCTTGGGTAATGATGAAGGCGAGCGGGCAGTCGGGCTCAATTTGTCTCAGTCCATTCGTCTCCCCGGTCAAAAGAAAGCATTGAGGGAAATCGCCAACGCGGACACCGCATTGGCCAACGCATCACGTCGAGAGGCAACTAGACAAGCCACTCTTCGGGCCAAAACCCTTTATTTTCATATACTCGCAGCCCGTGAACGCTTGAGTTTTTCCCGGCAAGTGAGCGACTTGGCTGAAGAATTAGCGACCTTCGTAGCTTCCGCTGTCAGTCGTGGGGAAGCGTCCGGTATCGATGCCGGACAAACCAAGTTGAAATCCCTTGCTGCTAAGCAAAGACAGGTCGCTCATGAGCAAGAATTGATCGAACTTTTTGCTCAAGCCCGGTCGCTCCTGCGAACCAGCCCTGATGATGAAATCATTCTCGAGGGAACTTTGGCGTTCCCGAAAGTAAGGCCGATTGCTCCAGGCAAGGAATTGAGGTGGCGGGATAGGCGACCCGATTTGGCTATGGCTTCCAGCCGGGAGCAACGAGCTGCCGCCGGATTGCGAGAAAAGAGATCCGCTCGGTGGGGTACTTGGCGTTTGGAAGGTTTTATGGAAAATGCGCGCGAAATAGATGCGCCAGGCGGTCTTGAGAGGGAAAAGTCGCATGGGATTGGTTTTTCCATCGAGTTTCCTTGGTGGGGCCGTCTGCAAGGAGAGGAACGGGAGGCTAAGGCGGAGTTGGGGGTTGCTTCTCTGCGTCGTGAAATCCTTTCCGAATCAATCATCGTGGAGATCCAAGGCGCCACTCGTCGTGAGGAAGTTCTTTTCCAGCGACTCAGCGATTTTCGCGACCTTTTGTTTCCCTTGGCAGAGACAAACGGAAAAGATGCGTTGGAAGCTTATTCCCAAGGACAAATAAGCCTTCAGCAAGCCCTTCAAGTGCGTGAGGAGGCTCTCCGTCTGAGAGGTGAATACCTTGACCTGTTGCTCGAATATCACCTTGCCGCAACCAATCTTCGGGCAGCCTTCGGTGAATAAAAGGAGTTCCTATGAAAACGACGCTTTCAACTAGAAAATCAAGGCTATTGCCCAAGTTTCTCACCATTTTTTTGACGGCGACTGTCTGCTTGTCGTCATGGCTTCCTTTCATGCATGCCAATGACATCGTTAGGATTTCCCCGGAACTTCGCGACGTCATGGGTCTTGAAACCGTGAAGGTCGGTGCTTCCGTGATTCCCAAGACGCTTTCGTTCGTAGGTCGCGTGGAACCTATTGCCCAAAAGCATTATTTCGTTTCCAGTCGAGTTGCCGGTAGGGTGATTGCCTTGTCGGTAGTGGAGGGGCAAAACGTGGACACCGATGCCATCCTCGTTGAAATCGAAACACTTCAGCCAGGCAATCCACCTCCCAAACTGACCTTGCGAGCACCGTTTTCCGGTGTAGTAACCCAAGTTTCAGTTACTCGGGGACAAGGCGTGGAAGTCGGGCAGACCTTGATCGAACTGGCGAACTTGGACGCAGTTTATGCTCGTGCGGAAGTGTTTGAAAGCTTGGTTGACCAAATTCCCGACGCAGCGAAAGCTCGGATTCAGGTCGAAGCCTTTCCCGAGGAATCTTTCACAGGTACCTTGGAACGTTTGGGTGGGGAGGTGAACCCCGCCAATGGTTCCTTGCCCGCTTGGTTTCGCGTGGCCAATCCCAAGCATCTTCTAAGGCCTGGGATGTTGACGAGCTTCCAGGCGATTACCGCGGAAACCAACGCCAGCATCACGGTTCCAGCAACCGCTTTGCTTGGCAACGCCGCCGCGCCTTTCGTTTACGTCGGACGAGATAAAGAGGGCTTGGAATACCGCAGAGTTCTCCTGAAAACAGGTGTTCGAGGCGAAAACCGCGTCGAAATTCTCGAAGGCCTCGCGCCCGGAAATCGTGTGGTGTACGTCAATGCTCACCTTCTCGGGTTGAGCGCCGGCGGAGGCGCTCCCAATAATTCCCATGGGCATGATCATGGCGGACACGGGCACGGTGGGCACGGGCATGAGCGACATGGCTCAGATCAGGGTGAAGGTTTTCAATGGGATGCCTATTTTTTCTGGTGGTTGGTCGGAGGCCTCGGGTTGTCCGTCTTTCTCAATCTCTTTTTGCTGCGAGGCCGTTGGGGTGGACCGGTTGAACCGGAAACTTCGTCATGAGTTTTATTGGGCGATTGGTTGGCTATTGCGTTCGCAACCCGCTGGCGGTGCTGGCGGGAACGCTTGCTCTAGGGGCATGGGGACTGTTCGAGGCTTCTCGAATGCCTGCCCAAGTGTTGCCTGAGTTGACTCGTACCACCGTTACCATCATGGCCGAAGCGCCGGGCATGGCTCCGGAAGAGGTTGAGAAATTCGTCGTTCTGCCCATCGAGAACGCAGTGCGCGGAACCTCGGGCACTCAACGAGTCCGGACCGAGTCGATTGCCGGACTTGGCTTGATCTACGTCGAGTTCGGTTGGAGAGAAGACCCGTATCGAGCGCGCCAACTTGTCCAGGAACGTTTGCGCTCGGTTGAGGAAGATATGCCCGAGGGGATATCCGCTCGGATGGGTCCAATCACGTCCTTGCTGGGAGAAATTATGCTGGTGGGGCTTACTTCGAGCGATCCGGAGCGTTCTCCCATGGAATTGCGGACCTTGGCTGAAAGCGACCTTGTTCGCCCCTTGCAAGCTTTGCCGGGTGTCGCCCAAGTGCTCGCCTTGGGCGGTGGGTTGGCCGAATATCGCATCCATGCCTTGCCCGACAAGATGCTCGCCTATGGAGTGACTCTCGAGGAATTGATCGAGGCTGCGGGCAAGGCTCAGGGCAATGACGTCGGTGGCTTTCTCGAGAACGATTCATCCGAAAGTATGCTACGGGCGATTGGCAGGAGTTCGGCTTTGCGTGACTTCGAGAACACCGTCGTCAAGAAGGTGGGGGATCGTCCTGTACTCATTTGCGAGGTGGCGGAGGTGGTAATGACTGCCAGGTCGATGCGCGGGGACGCCCAAATCGAAGGCCGTCCCGCTGTCATCCTAGGAGTGCAGAAGCAACCTGACGCCGACGTTCGCGCAGTCACCCGTCAGGTGGAGGAGAGCTTGCAGTCGTTGTCCTTGCCTTCCGACGTCTCGACTCAAATCCTTTTTCGGCAAGCCGATTTCGTGGACCATGCCGTTTCCAACGTCACGGTGGCTTTGCGTGACGGTTCCGTCATGGTGGCCATCGTGCTCTTTGCGTTTCTCCTTCGCGTTGGCACGACGCTCATCGCCTTGGTGGCCATACCTCTTTCCTTTGTCCTCACTTTCCTTTACCTCCGTTTTACTGGAGGGAGCATCAACGTCATGACGTTGGGAGGGCTTGCGGTGGCGGCAGGCATGGTGGTCGACGATGCCATCGTCTTGGTTGAAAACGTCTACCGGCGACTTCGTGAAAACGCTCTCCTGCCCCGTCCCGCTCCCTCCACCGACGTCATCGTCAAGGCAACGAGCGAGGTGAGGGGAGCCATTGTCCAAGCTACCATTATCATCGTCGCTACCTTCGCCCCTCTCTTTGGGCTTGGTGGAATGGAGGGCCAATTGTTTCGTCCCTTGGCGGAGGCTACCATTGTTTCCATGTTGGCTTCATTCCTCGTCGCGATCACCCTTGGTCCCGCCCTTTGCCGTTTGCTGCTCGGTCGGGCAGGCAAAGCCATGGGAACCGAGCCGTGGACCGCAGCGAAAACCTCTTTCTTGGCAAGGAAGTTTCTTTTCGGTCCCGCCTTGCGCTGGCCCATCTCTACCTGTCTCGTCGCGGCCTTTCTCGTCTTGTCGGCCTTCAGCCTCTTTCCCTCCATGGGACGTTCCTTTTTACCCGCTTTCAACGAAGGAAGCGCCATTGTTTCGGTGACTGCTCCACCAGGCACCTCACTGGAGGCTTCCCGGGAAATTGGTCGTGTGGCCGAGGCCCTGATACGCAAGACCCCCGAGGTGAAATCCGTTGGAGTTCGCACGGGGCGGGCGGAGGATGACGAGCACGTCATGCCTGTCAGCGTGAATGAATTGGAAGTCGAGTTTCACGAAGAGGGAAGATCTCAGTCAGAGGTCTTTGCGGAAATTCGCGAACGGGTAGGTGAGCTACCCGGTGTTGCGGTGGACGTCGGGCGTCCCATTGGTCACCGTATTGACCATATGCTTTCCGGCGTGGAGGCTCCGATTGCGGTCAAGATCTTCGGTGAGGATCTTGCCGAACTGCAACGCCTAGCCGCGGAAGCGGCGGCATTGCTCAAGCAAACACCCGGCCTCACCGACGTGAGGGTCGCAAGCCAATCCCTCGTGCCACAGGTTCAAATCCTTCCACACCCCGCTCGCTTGCGGGCCCATGGTTTGCAGGTGGCGGACCTTAACCGGGTGGCCCGGGTAGGGTTCGCAGGCGTCAAGGCGGGTGAGGTAATGGACAACCTGATTTCTCGAGACGTGATTGTTCGTTTTCATCCCGAGGCTCGCGATGATCTTACTTCCCTCGGTCATGCTTTGGTCAGAACGAAGGACTCGCCACCCGTGCCTCTTGCTTCCATTGCCACCGTACGTGAAACCTTGGGCCCCGGTTCTGTCTCGCGTGAGAATGGTCGACGCCGCGTCATCGTTTCCGCCAACGTGGCGGGACGGGACGTATCATCGGCCACGGAAGAAGCCGAAAGCCTGCTTAACCGCGAGCTCGACCTCCCCGAAGGTTACTCCGTTCACTTCGAGGGACAATACGAGAGTCGCCAAAAGGCTACTCGCGACATGTTGCTCATGGCCGGTGTGGTGTTTCTCGTGGTGGTTGGCGCCTTGGGCCTGCATTTTCGCAATGGGCTCATGGTTGCCCAAGCCCTTCTCAGCGTGCCCGCTGCCTTGTCGGGTGGCATTGTGGCGGCTTGGTGGTCCGGGCAGGACGTATCCATCGCCACTTTGGTGGGACTTGTCGCGGTGGCTGGTATCTCGGCTCGCAACGTCATCATGCTGCTTACGCGCTACCAAAGCCTCGCTCGCGACGAAGGCATGCCTTTTGGGCGCGAACTGATTTTACGTGGAACCACCGAACGGGTGTCTCCGATCCTCATGACGGCCCTCACCGCAGCCTTTGCCCTCGTTCCCTTGGCCTTGGCGGGAGGCGCTCCAGGGAAGGAGATTTTGCAACCCATGGCCATCGTCATAATCGGCGGGCTCGTCAGTTCCACTTTGCTTTCACTCGTTCTCACCCCTGCCGCTTACTGGTTGCTCGGGCATGAAGGCCAAGGATCCAGATCCTCGTAATCCATGCATCCTATTGCCTTAACCAGGCGATGAGATCTGCCAGATCCTTTGGGCTAAGTACCTGATCGAGGCCCGGTGGCATGAGGGATACCTTGAGGGCTTCCATCGTGGTTAGGTTTTCGCGAAGAATCACTTGTTCCTTCCCGGTCAGGTCTCGCAAGGTGAGGTTGCCCGGCGCTTCCGCCACCAACAGGCCGGCCAGGGAGTCGCCTTGCTTGGTCTTCAAGAGGTAGGTGCCATACCCCGCGGTGACCTCGCGGTTCGGGTCGAGGACGTCCAATACCATGGTTTCCTCGGCTCGGTTTCGCTCACCCGTCAGGTCGGGTCCGATCGCTTTGCCTATGCCGCGGACTTGGTGACAGGCGGCGCATGCGGTCTGGAACAATTCCTTTCCTCGTTTTGCGTCGCGTTTGCCTTTTAGCGCTTTGACGTAGCGCTCGTAGGTTTGGGCGAACTGTTTGTCGCTCAACTTCGGTTTTGCGTCACCTAATTTATCGGCCGCTTCCTTCAGGCTGCCCAAGTCCTGAGCAATGTTTTCGGCGGAATTACCCTCTCGCTCCCCTTGTGAACTCAGGATCGCCGTTTTCATCCAACGCATACCGCCATGCTGTTTGGCCAAGACCCCCAAGGCTTGGGTTGCTTTCTTGGAGCGGCTTTCCCCCAAGCTGAGGGCTAGTTGGATAAGAATCAAAGGCTCGTCTTCCTTCGTCATTGAAACTACTTTTTCGAGTACTTGGACTGAGCGATCGAGCCATCCTTCACTGAGGCGCAGGGCGTGGACACGAACACCGAAATCGGCATGGTCCAATCCGGCCATTAGGCTGTTGGGAGAGAGCTTCCCCAAGGATTCCAAGGTATGAAGCGCATTCACTGCCGGCCCTCTTTTTCCTGCTGCATGCGTGACGATTGTCTCGAGTGAGCTTATGGCTTCCGGAGCGAGGGTGGCTTTTTCGGTCAGGAGTCTTTTGGCGGTTGTTCTTCGCCAATGGTATGGGCTTCCGGCTTCCTTGGCCAAGGCAGACACGCTTAGTTTGCTCATATCGGGCTGGGGAGCTTGGGGTATGTTTTCGTGCGTGAGCCGCCAGATGCGTCCGTGGTCCTTGCCCGTTTCCAGTTGGTATTGCTGTTGCAGGTACCGTGGAATGGCCGAGTAATCCTCGATGATTTCGCGGTAGAAATCCACGATGACGATGGCTCCGTTCGGGTCATGAGCCAATGAGATTGGATGGAACCAAACGTCGCTCGAGGCGAGAAATTCCCGGTCGGATTCCGTAGCCGCACGCTCCAGCTTGAGGGAGGTGCCGTCTTTCTTTATTACGGCTCTGTGGACCACGTTGGTGGAAGGTTCGCAAACAAAGTAAGAACCGTGTAGTCCGGGCAAGGCATGGTCTCTATAAACCAAGGGTGAACAGGCGGAGGTGAAGTATCCCGAGGCGATGGATTCGGCTTTGCCGTACCGACTTTTGTAGTAGTTGAAGAAACCGGGGTCCTTTTCCCGTTTGAAACGCCAAGGATGCGGTTTGCTGATTTGGTGAACGTTTTGGTAATCCCCGGCTCGGCTTAACCCGCCCCGCAGGGACGCTTTCGGGTTTCGAGCAAGATACCGCCAGGGTATGGGAGCCACGTAAATGCCCGGGTTTCCCGTGGTGGCCACGAACCGTTGTCCCGTGCCGGTGAAGGCCCAGCCTATGGTGCTTGTTCCTCCGGTCACTGGTTCGATGGCGGAACCATCCGGCTTGAAGCGGAAATCCGTGCCAGGCAAATCCACCGGCGCGGGCAATCGAAGACCCGTGATGCGACCGCCTCGCCCTCTGCCCGCGTAAATCCAGTCGTCCGGTCCCCAGCGGGGCTGGTTGATTCTGCGTTCGAGCACGCTCACCTTGAAGCCGGTAAACAAGGTCTCGCGAATCTCCGCTTTCCCATCTCCGTCCCGATCGGCCAAGAAGATGACGTCAGGCTCGGCGGTCACTATGACACCATCCCGGGCGGGTACGATGCCCAAGCACGGCGGCAGGTCGTCGGCCCAGACAATTGCCTTGTCCATGCACCCGTCCCCATCGAGATCTTGCAACAACTTGACCACCCCATGCTGCTTTTCTTCCGCTTTTCGCATGGCTTCGGGGGGAGCTGAGAGACGTCGCACGACCCGGTCCAGTTTCCCCGTTTTATTGAGTGCTTCCACGTCGTATTGCCCTTCCAGGTTGTAGCCGTGCAATTCGCAGACGAACAAGCGCCCTTGGGTGTCCCAGCAAACACCGGAAGGTTGGCGGACCAGTGGTTCGGCTGCAATCAGCTCCAGCTTGAAGCCAGCGGGTAACTCGACAAGCTTTGCGCTTTCTTCGGGTGAATAAGGTTTAGGGGCATCCGCCGGTTTGGTGATAGCTCCTTCCGCGAAAAGGGGCAACCCAAGCGCCATTCCCCAGGCCAACATGGAAAAGCATGTAAGTTTCTTTACCGAAGAAATGGGCTGAAGACAAAGTCGTTGGGAATGAGTTCTCATTTCCGCGCCCTGCAGCTATTTCTTTTTCGGAGCTTTTTTCCCTTTGTCGTAAGCTGCGGATTCGGCGTTATTCTTGGGAAACCATTTAGCCAGTTCCTTTTTGAGGTCTGTGTGTTCGGATTTGCCGGCCAAGTTCGTCCACTCATTGGGATCTGCGTCATGGTCATAAAGCTCCTCGCCTCCATTCCCATAGCGTATGTAGCGCCAGCGCGGGGTGCGCAGGGCGTGGTTGTTGCGTCCATGTGTGGTGAGGGCTGGACGTTCCCATTTCACTTTCGGGTTCTTCAGTAATGGAACGAGGCTTTGCCCTTCGAGCGCCTTGTTTTCACCCAAGCCACAGAGGTCGATCAAGGTGGGGTAAAGGTCGATGAGTCCGACGGGTACCTCTATGCGTGTGCCGGGCTTGGTTCCTTTTGGAAAACTCTTGGACAACTTTTCAGGCACCTGAATCATGAGAGGTGTTCGCGCCGCCTCTTCCCACAAGGTAAACTTCCGCCAGTGTTGCTTTTCGCCGAGGTGCCAACCGTGATCGGTCCATAGCACCACGATGGTATCATCGGCTCGGGGACTTTTTCTGAGCGCATCGAGCACGCGGCCCACTTGTTCGTCGGCGAATGCCACGGAAGCCAAGTAGCCATGGACCGCTTTTTTCCATTGATCGTGCTTGGTCACTTTTGCGTGGTCGCCTTCCGGTTTTGCGATTCTGACACCTGCGGACGGAAGGTCTTCGAGGTCGTCGTCCGGAACCTTGGGCAAGACAATGTCGTCCTCGTCGAAGAGGTCGAAATACTTTTGCGGTGCGTACCATGGCAAGTGAGGTCGATAGATTCCGCAAGCAAGGAAGAAGGGTTTCTTGTGTTTCTTCTCGAGTTGACCGATGACCCAGTCGGCCACTTTGTAGTCACCCATATCACTGGGAGGCTTGTTGACCGGACCCCAGTCGAAGTGAGCCGTATTAGGTATGCCGTTGGCGGGGCGGTTGCGAGGGTTCGGGTCAGCGGGCTTGTTATTCTTTTGGTCGGGAAAATAGGTTTCCCATGAAGCGGCGTCCGGATACCTTCCATGGTAGATCTTGCCAGCGCCTGCGGACCAGTATCCGTGCTTGGTGAAATGTTGGGGCAGGGTGACGGCATCGGGCATGGCTTTGCGCCAAGGTTGCGGGTTGTGGTACACGCCGCTGGTGGAAGGCAAAATGCCTGTCATCAAGGCGGCCCGCGACGGATTGCATGCAGGAGCCGCGCAATAGGCCCGGGTGAAGAGCGTGGCCTCTGCGGCCAAACGGTCCAGGTTGGGTGTTTTCGCTTGTGGATGGCCACCCAGAGCGCCAATCCAGTCGTTCAGGTCGTCAATGGCGATGAATAATACGTTGGGCTTGGCCGAAAGGGTGGGAGCAGCCAAAAGAATCACGCAGGCTAACAGAAGTTGTTTCATCAGGTTCCTTGGGGTTGCAGTTTCCTACACCAATCATGCAGATGGCATCGAAGTCGAGCTACTTTCTCGTCAGGTCTTTTGTTTTGGCTAGTCAACGGGGAGTCTGCGACATAGGTTGCTGACATGAAATGGATTCTTTTCCCCGTCGCCCTTCTGTTTGTCGGATTCCTTGCCGCTGCTGATCCTGCGCCCAAGGCATTCATTGATGGCCATGCCAAAGGTTGGCGGGCATTGACCGAGGAGGATTTCGTCAACGTCAATTGCGCCGAGGACACCTGGTCTTTCGAAAAGGATGGGCTCATCAAGTGCACGGGAAAGCCCAAAGGCGTTATCCGAACCAAGAAGATGCTCACCAACTTGGAACTCGTCGTGCAATGGCGCCATTTGAAGGATGCCGGCAACTCGGGCGTGTTTCTCTGGGCGATGCCTGCGAGTATCAAAAAATTGGAGGCCGGCCAGGGCCGTTTGCCGGGGGGCATCGAGGTGCAGGTGCTGGATCTTGGTTATGCGGAGTATTACAAGAAGCGATACAACAAGCCACCGGACTGGTTCACCTCTCATGGCGACGTTTTCAGCACGGGCGGAGCCAGGATCGATCCTTTTCCTCCCGTTGGCCCGAAAGGTCGCCGCAGTTTTCCGACTAAGAACCTGACCAAGGGCGTTGGCCAATGGAACCACTACTACGTCCGGGCCATCAACGGCGAGGTTCGCTTGTGGGTCAATGGCGAGGAAGTTTCCGGTGGAACCAATTGCAAGCCGGCCACCGGTTACCTTTGCCTCGAATCCGAGGGCGCCCCGATCGAGTTCAAGGGCCTGCGGATTCGCGAGTTGCCCTGATCAAGGGCGCTTCCTCAGGTCGGCGACTGGTTTGGCTTCCTCCTTCGGTATCCACTTTCGATGTTTTGCCATTACTGCCTCGTAACGAGGATCGGTGGCCAAATTTTTCCATTCGTTGGGATCCGCTTCGTGGTCGTACAATTCTTCGCTGCCATCGGCGTAGCGTAGGTATCGCCAGCGTGTGCTGCGAACCGCATGGTTGCCTCGCTGATAGGTCATCAAGGCGGGACGCTCCCACTTTGCTTTCGGGTTTCGCAACAACGGGACGATGCTCGAGCCGTCCGCTTCCTCGTCTTTCGGAAGACCGCACAACTCCAGTAGAGTAGGGTAGATAACGGTCAAGTCGACCGGATGATCGCAGAATGTCTTGGGTTGCGTTGTTCCCGGTGCCACCACGATGAATGGCACGTGGTTGCTTTTTTCCCACAGGGCGAATTTTTCGATGTGATCCTTTTCGCCCAGATGAAAGCCATGGTCGGACCAAAGGATCACGATGGTGTCCTTTCCACGGGGACTTTTTTCGAGGGCATCGAGAATACGTCCAATCTGGGCATCGGCGAATGACGCGCAGGCCGCATAGGAGCGCACGAAGCGTTGATAGGAACCCGCCTCCTTGCTTTCTACCTGCTTCATGCCTTTCCAGAACCATTTCTTGCTTTGCATCAGTCGAGCGGCTCCTTTGGGCAAGTCGTCCCAGTCGTCTTCCTTGCGTCCTGGAAGAGGGATTTCCCAGTATGGTTCATGATAGGCGGCGGGGGCGAAAAACGGGGAGTGCGGCTTGAAGATTCCACAGGCAAGGAATTGTGGTTGGTCATCCTTTCTTCCCCGTAAGGCTTGGACGCAATAACTGGCGGTTCGATGGTCGATCGAGTCCTCTTCTCGTTTCGGCCATGCGCCCCAGTCCGTGTTGCGCGATCCGTACCGCGGTGCCTTGTTCAGTTTTTGAGGAGGATACAATTGGGGTCGCATGTGCTGAAAGTCATGAAACGACTCATCGTCGTGAAAGGCTCCATTGAGGTGGTGGTGAAAGATCTTTCCCGCTCCTCTCACGTCGTATCCAGCGTCCATGAAACGTTGCATGATGGTCTTGCGCTTGCCGACGGCTTTTCGCCAGTCGCTTTTATTCCCATACGCTCCGGAGGTCGAGGGTCGCAAGCCGGTCAAGGTCGCCACTCGCGATGGGTTGCATGCGGCCGAGACGCAGTAAGCTCGCTTGAAGAGCATGCCACGGCGCGCCAAACGCTGAAGATTCGGGGTTTGAATTGGGGCCTTGGGATCGAGCAGCGAAATCCAG
>PBLJ01000004.1 GCA_002721705.1 Opitutia bacterium | reverse complement strand
GCTTCTATTTTAGTTCTTTCCTTTACTTCGCTTGCCGTGACTTCGCGAACTTCGTAGTGCTTTTGCAGTTCCGTAATGAAATCCCAAGGAGGTATCCCTTCATTCATATTGAACCCGAACATGCCCATGGGAGCTGAGCCCATGACCGGGGCATCGGTGGTGAAAACCCCGAGTTTCTTTTTTTGAGCCTTGGAGCCTACGATCATTATGTTGCTGATCAATTCATACTCAACAGGCAGGCCCTTATAGAGAAAATCCAAGGTTTTCTTGCCCGCGGATCCTCGGAATACCAAGCCCATGTAGAGGTCTTTGTTCCAAGTCATGCCGCGATCTTTTTCCTGTACGTAAAGCGAACCGTTCTTGTTTTCAATCCCTTCGTTCTCCGCTGTTTCAGCAGCAGGGCTCGTGCTTTCGATTTCGTGAACCTTCACGCGTATGGCGTCACCGCCCTCGTTGTTCAGTTCGCGCAACATGCTCATGAGGTTGGCTCGGACTTGAACGTATTCCTCTGGAAAATCTTCTCGCGGACTTACGTAGGCTTCGATTTCCACCGTGCCGTCGATCGTATCCAGCAGTTTTAAGCTGCCTTCGGATAGTTGGCTGAGTTTGGCCACTGTGGCGTCGACTCGCACGATATCGTGATTCCGGAAAAACGCCGTCAGTGATCCAGCTACGATGATTATCGCTATCACGCGGATCGAAAAGTGAATGGTTTTTTCCGGACCTTTTGGACCCCCTTCCCAATGTCTTCTGCCAATCAGAATGGAACAAAAGTAAAGCATGCTGGCAGTTACTCCCAAGAAGAATACCATTCCCGAAAGGCTTATGACGCCTCGTTTGAAATCAATGAGATTAACTGCAAAGCCCCAATCCCAACTGGTCAATAGCGCCAAGGGGGCGTTGAGAGCTACGCCTAGTACAAAGGCCACCGTGAGATTGGTCGTGAGAAAGGAGGCGACCATACCGACGGCCAGCATGGCCAAACCCATCATCCACGCACCGAAGTAATTCGCGAAAATCAGGCCAAGGTCGGGGTCTCCGAGGTTATACAGAACCACGGTGTTGGAAACGAAGGAAAGAAATATGGCCACGGTAAAGATGGCCACCGATCCGAAGTATTTTCCGATCACGACGTCGAGGTCGCTTCCTGGTAGGGTGAGAAGCAGCTCGTCCGTTCCTTGGCGGCGTTCCTCGGCCCATACGCTCATGGTGATGGCGGGAATGAAACCAAGTAGAATGTGAGGCAGGTATTGGTTAAGCAAATCGAGATTGGCCAAGTTGGCATTGAAGAATTCCTCGGGCCAAAAGGCTGCAAATCCGCAAGCCAGCAAGAAGGCGCAGATGAAGACGTAGCCGCTGGGGTTACCGAAATAAGATGCGAGGTCGCGCTTGAATATAGCAAAAATTGCTTTCCTGTTCATGACTGAAGTTCGTGTGTGAAGATTTCTTGTTAACTTGCTCAGGATGCTTCCTTTAACAACGTCTTGCGATTGAACCATTGATCGAGCGAGGGCTCGTCTTGCAGTTCCTCGGCGGTTCCTTGAAATACGATTCGGCCTTGATTGATTAAAATGATGCGGTCGGCCACTTCGCGGACTTCCTGAAGGATATGGGTGGAAAGCAAGATGGTCTTGCCCAATCCCTTGATCGTCCTGCGAACCTCTAGTATTTGGTTGGGATCCAGTCCAGCAGTTGGTTCGTCCATGATCAACACTTCCGGTTCGTGCAGCATGACGTTGGCCATGCCCACTCTTTGCCTGAACCCCCTGGATAATTTGTTAATGGGCTTGTTCGCTACCGTTTCAATGGCGCATTGTTCGACTACTTTTTCGATGCGAGTCCTCAGGTGCCCCGGATCCAAGCCTCGGACGCTTCCGAAGAATTTTAGTAGGTTCAGTGGGGTCATCTCGCCGTAGAGAGGGCCGTTTTCGGGCAAATAACCTATGCGATTGGCAACCTCGTTTCTGTGATCGGCTACTTCCAATCCGCACACTTTGGCCGTGCCGGTGGAAGGAGCAAGGTAACCAGTGAGCATTTTCATGGTCGTGCTTTTCCCTGCCCCATTGGGTCCCAGGAAAGCCACCACTTCATCTTCGTGGATGGTGAAATTCAGGTCTTGTACCGCGATGAACTTACCGTAGTACTTACTCAGTCCCTCCGCTTCGAGCATCACGCGACGCTCGTCCGAAGTTTTCTTCTTAACGGCTTCTGGGTCGGGCGTGCTGACCGAATCGTCCGCAGGACTTTCTTTTTCGACAGGGGAGTTGTCTTCACTCATTTCTCTAACCAGGCTGAAGGCTTTGGGTGAAAAGAAGGTTTTCTTTGCTTTCCCTCGGAGTCATTGGTTGTTTCCAAGCTAAGCGAACCGTCCTGTAAAATTCACCTTTCTTTTTTAATCAAGAAAAAAACCTTTGCAAACTTCTACTTATAAAGAAAAATAGCTCCCGTTTGTTTAGTTGCCTTTGGTTAGTAAAAGGATGAATCGTTCCAATAAAATGGCTGATACCCTGCGGTGTTTTTCTTTGACGCTGCGCCTTTCCATTGCGCTGGTTTCACTTTCCCTGACCGCTCGAGGCGAGGAACCCGTTTTCGCTCCGCCCGTGATTCCCGACGTCGATGAATATCCTCGTCTGGACTCTCCCTTGAGACTCGTGGATGTCGATGAAATGGGTTTGCCTTTCTTTGGTCTTTCGGGAGGTAGGTCTCCCTTGTTTTATCCCAAGCCTTTCGACCTGTTCTCTTGGATCGACGAACCGGAATCCGTTCCGCCTCCCGCCGAACCAAACGAACCACCCGTTGAGGATGACCCCGTTGATGCTTCGGTCGAAGAGGAAAGCATTGCTCAGGAAATCGAGCCTGAGGAGCCTTTGTTAATCTTGCCTGACCTGGATGATTCGCCTCCCTTGGAACCCCTTCCACAGCTTTTGGATCTTGAGGCGGCTGGAACAACTATAGCTCTACCTTCCCCTGTGGTGGTGGAACCAGAGCCAGTCGTCGTTCAGCCGTCCGTACCCTTGCTGCCTTCCATTGATCAACCAGTCCCCGTAGAGCCGCCGTCCGTTGAGCCACCCGCACCTGCGCCTACGACACCTGCGCCTACTTCAGCTCCGACCACGGTCGTGGCCCCGATTCGCGTTGGCCCGAGCCCCTACGAGAAAGGACTGCCCGACGAGGGTACTTTGCGGATGGCCGCCAAGGTACAGCTTCCAGATGGTTCACAGCGACCGGCTCTTGCCTCCGAGTTTTTTCTTACCACGCGTCAACTCGATGAGCTTCTTACCGAGGCTATTCCGTATCCATCGGACAACAAAGACGACCAGCTTTACATGAAGTTGCTTCGTTTGTGGGCCGAGTCTGAAAAAAGGGCCGACGGCAAGGGGAACAAAATTGCGCTCAAAGTGAAGAGCGTCCTCATTAATGCGAAGGTCAGCAAGATGAACACTGATTACAAGGGCGAAGCCGAGGCTCCTAATTTGAAACCCGATGATTATTATCTCATCGGCATAGACAAGGACGACGAGACGGGGATCGTAACCATTTGGTCCAAGCGCATTGCCATCAGCCGTGGAGAGAATCGCGTGGAATTATCCTCTAACGACGTGGTTTGGCCCAAGTAGGGCTTTCTTTTTAGGCGACTTCCTAATCTAAGGCTCGCCATCCCCAAAGCCTTTCTTTTACTACCCGCTTTCCCATGAGCGAACTTAACGAAGAAATTCTCCAACAAGCCGCCACGCAGGCTCGAGGCCTTGCCATCGATGCCATCCATGCATGCAGTTCCGGTCACTTGGGGCTCCCCTTGGGGGCAGCCGAGATCGGGGCCGCTCTTTTCGGGCATTCCCTTGCCGTGGATCCGGATGATCCCGACTGGATCAACCGCGACCGGTTCGTACTGTCCGCCGGGCATGGCAGCATGTTTCTCTATACTTGGTTGCATCTTCTCGGTTACGACTTGCCGATGGATGAAATTCGCAACTTCCGCGTCCTTCACAGCAAGACGCCGGGGCATCCCGAATTCGGCGAAACACCGGGCGTGGAATGCACCTCCGGCCCACTCGGTCAAGGGGTGGGTAATGCAGTCGGGATGGCGATCTCCGCCAAGCTCGCCGCAGCTACCTTCAATACCGAGGAGCACGGCATTTTCGATCATCACGTCGTATGTCTCGCAGGCGACGGGTGCTTGCAGGAAGGCGTGGCCGCGGAAGCGGCTTCACTAGGCGGGCATCTGGGGCTCGACAACCTCATCATCATATATGATTCCAACGACGTCACGCTCGACGCCATGGCCGATGCGACCCAAAGCGAGAGCGTTACGGATCGCTTTGCTGCCTACGGATTCGACGTCGAGCGAATCGAGGACGGACACGACTTGGCTTCCTTGGTCTCGGCTTTGGACAGGGCTCGCGCCAACGACAACGGGAAACCCAAGTTTCTCGAGGTCAAAACCGTGATCGGAAAAGGAATCCCCGAAGTAGCCGGTACCGCTGCGGGACATGGTGAGGGTGGCGCGAAATTCGCGGCCGAGGCTCGAGCGGGCTTGGGATTGCCCGAGGAAACCTTTTACGTTTCCGAGGAGGTGCGTAGCTATTTCTCCGCCCGCAAGGTTCAATTGGCGGAGCAACGATCAGCTTGGAACCAAGTTTACGAAGCGTGGCGTGGAGCCAATCCCGACAAGGCCGCCTTGCTTACTGGTGGTTTGGCTGGCGAGGTGCCTGCCGACCTGATGGATCGGGTGCAAACCTTTCCCGAGGACGCCAAGCTCGCCACGCGGGCCGCTGGTTCCCAAATCATCAACGACCTCGCCGCCGCCTTGCCTTTGCTCGTCAGCGGATCGGCTGATTTGCACGGCTCGACCAAGAACTACCTCAAGGAAAAGGGAGACTTTTCTCGAGAAAATCGAGCGGGCCGCAACCTTCTCTTTGGCATTCGCGAACATGCCATGGGGGCCATCGTGAATGGCTTTGGCTATTACGGCATCTTTCGAGCATCCGGCGCCACCTTTGCCGTTTTTTCCGATTACATGCGTCCTTCCGTTCGTCTCGCCGCTTTGGCCGGTTTACCGGTGTTTCACGTCTGGACACACGATTCCGTTGCCGTCGGCGAGGATGGTCCCACTCACCAACCCGTCGAGATTACTTCTGCTCTCCGCCTCATTCCTAATCTCGACGTCGTACGACCTGCCGATCCGGAGGAAACCGCCGCCGCCTTCGTGGCCGCGATCCAGCGAACCGATGGACCAACGGGGCTCATCCTCAGTCGTCAAGGTGTCCCTAACCTCAATGAAATTCCCGTTGCCGATCGGCGAGCCGGAGTGTTGCGCGGTGGCTACGTCGCTCGTCGAGAGCAGGGTGAATTGGAATTGATCATCCTCGCTTCCGGTAGTGAGCTTTCCATCGCTCTCGCCGCCGCGGACGAACTGGGCGATACCGTGCGGGTCCTTTCCATGCCGTGCATGGAGCGCTTCGATCGGCAAGACGATGCCTACAAGGCAGAGGTGCTTCCGCGTAAATGCAAAAATCGTTTGGCCGTGGAAGCCGGTGTGACCGATCTCTGGCATAAGTACGTGGGGACCGATGGCGTGATCGTCGGCATTAATCGTTTCGGACTTTCCGCACCAGGTGGCACGGTGATGTCGGAACTCGGCATTTCGGTGGAGAACGTCGTGAAACAAGCGGCCCTTGCCGGTCTTAAAACCTGATCGGGGAAACACCGGCCGTGAGTTTCTCTTTCGCGCGGGTTCGAAAGCGTAACATTCGCTTCTTTGCTTTATTTCTCGCGGCACTTCCCCTCGGCGCCTGTTTCGGGCCTCCCGTGGTTGAGGAGAAACCGACGCCTCCCTTGGTGGAGCCCTCTCGTTTGGGTAGGCCTTTTTCCGGTCCTTTTCCCTTTGTCGTGGCCTTCCCCGAGACGGTTTTTTACCTCACTGGACCGCAACAGGCCAAACCTCCGGACGGGGTGTTCGCCAAAGGCATGCGAGTGGCGATTATTCTGGATGAAGGTAGCTACTCGTTGGTCACCAGCGAGACTGGCGTGACGGCTTACGTCTCCACAGGTTCCTTGCGGAAAATCGAACCACCAAAGTGAATTTCCCGAGCATGGGGTATCGCTTCGAGGCATGCAGGTTAGCTGCCTTCTGCTTGTTAGCTACCTCTCTCTTTTCGCCTCTTTTACCCGTTTCCGCACAAACCTTGCCCGCAAGTCCCCAAGGCAAGCAATTGCAGAAGGCCTTGAAGGAGCATTTCGAACTACCCGAATCCAGTGACGAAACCCTGCGAAACCTGAACCGTTTCAATGACCTCTGGGCGAGCAACGAGCAAGCCGTTCGAGCACTGGTCTGGGAAGCGTACGGCATGGGTCGAATTCGTCGTCAACTGAAGGAAGACCATGAGGCAAACCGAGTAGTTTCGGGGAAATACGTCAGCCCCTACGTCTTTCGCAAGGTGGGAAAAAAACCAGCCAATGGTTGGCCCTTGTTCATCGCCATGCATGGTGGAGGAAATGCTCCCAAGGCCCTCAACGACCAGCAATGGAAGGTCATGCAGCGTTATTACCGCGACCATGCCGAAAAGGGAGGATACCTCTACTTGGCCCTCCGGGCGCCGACGGATGAGTGGAACGGGTTTTACACCGGTTACGTCTATCCTCTCATTGCCAAGCTTATCCGCCAGTTCTTGGTTTTCGAGGAAGTGGACGCCAATAAAGTGTTCGTCATGGGGTATTCCCACGGTGGCTACGGCGCCTTTGCCATCGGCCCCAAGATGGCGGATCGCTTTGCCGCCATTCATAGCTCGGCTGCGGCCTCGACGGATGGAGAGTCTTCTCCGAAAAACCTCAGGAATACCACCTTTACTTTCATGATAGGCGAGAGAGACACTGCTTATGGTAGGCTCAAGCGATGCGTCGCCTTCGACAAGGCGATCAAGGAACTCCGTGGCAATCGCAGGGACGTCTACCCGGTTCGCATGTTTTTGAAAAAGGGCTTCGGGCACGGGGGGTTGCCTGACCGTGACCAAATCGCGGACATGTATACCGCAGTGCGAGATCCCGTTCCCAAAACCCTTGTCTGGGAACCTACGGACACGGTGGTGCGCCGTTTCGCTTGGCTGGAGATTCCAAGCCCTGCCAAAAAGCAGTTGGTCGAGGCTTCCTGTGATGGGAATCGGATCGAGATGAAACTGACCAACGTCGAGGCCTTGAACCTGTATTTGGATGAACGCTTGGTCGATTTCCGAAAACCAGTGATTGTCCGCGTCAATGGCGTGGAAGTTGTCAATCGTTTGCTGGCCCCCTCTATTTCCACACTCTGTCGTACCTTGGAGGAACGTGGCGATCCCGAACTCGCGTTCACTGTGAAAGGGCCTTTGCCCCTACAAGCGATTTCCTCACCTAAACCCTGATCCGGTTGCATGGCATGAGCGGTTCCGGACCTCTGGTTATTTCCACTTGGAATCATGGGCGGGCGGCCAACGCGGCGGCTTGGGAAATCCTTTCGACTGGAGGCGACTCCTTGGATGCGGTGGAAGCGGGAGCGCGAGCGGTCGAGGATGACCCTGCTTTCACTTCCGTTGGGTTTGGTGGCTTGCCGGACCGCGATGGCGAGGTGACGCTGGATGCCTGCATTATGAATCATGCGGGAGATTGCGGCGCAGTCGCCTGCCTGCGTGAAGTACGGCATCCCATATCCGTTGCCCGCAAGGTGATGGAAGAGACACCGCACGTCATGTTGGCAGGAAAAGGAGCCCTCCAATTTGCCTTGGATCAAGGCTTCAAACGCGAAAACTTGCTCACCGAGCATGCCGAGAAACGTTGGCGAGCGCGTCAGGGGAACGAAGACTTCAAGCCTGTAGCCAACGTCGAGGACCATGACACGGTGGGCGTATTGGCTTTGGATGCCTCCGGGCGCTTGGCCGGGGCTTGCTCGACTTCCGGGCTTGCCTGGAAAATGAGTGGCAGGGGGGGGGACTCTCCCATCGCCGGCGCCGGTCTGTTCGTGGACGGCGAAGTCGGCGTAGCCTGCGCTACGGGCGTGGGCGAGTTGGCCATGCGGGGCGTAAGCGCCTTCTTGATGATTGAATTGATGCGTCGAGGAGCCTCTCCGCAGGAGGCCTGCGAAGAGGCGATCCAGCGAGTTGCCCGGAAGCAGGAGATCGAGGATGCCCAGTTGGGCGTCCTTGCCTTGAACAGGGACGGACTGACTGGTGCCTTTGCCCTCAGGGAAGGCTTTACCTTTGCTACCAGCAACGCCGTCTTGAACGAGCTTGAGGATTCAAGGCATCCCGCGCGCTGATCCCAGGTATTTGCTTTTCAATTCCAACTGTCTTGCGATTCTACTCGCTTTCATTCTAGTCAACTTCACCTTGTTTGCATGACCTTCTTTTCCTCCTTGCGTTGCTCTGTGGCGGCATGTCTTGCGACTGTTTGCTTGGTGTCCGCCAAGGGGGCCGATTCGAAAATCGACGACGCGATCCCTCTGCAGGGTGAATCTTTGCGACCGATATTTGTGCGCATGGAGGATCAACTGTTTCGCAGGGCGGGAGATCATGAGGCGTTTTGCAGAAAGCATGGTGATCGTCCCCGTTCGCAAAACCGCAAGGAGGTTAAGGTGGAGTTGCAAAAGAAGGCCGACGGTTCTTGGGAGCAGGTCAAGGAGTTGGTGACTGAACGGGAGAAACAAGGAGCGATTCGCGGAATCCGACGTTTCTGGATCGTCAACGGTTTTGCCTGCGCCGCGAAGCCGGAAGCGATCAAGAAATTGGCTCAGCATGAGGCGGTGTCCTTCGTCTACCTCGATCGTTTTGCTCGTCCCGCGACAAGGCCCAGACCTATGACCGCCACCCAGATGACTGCCATGAAGGCACTCTTCGAATTATGGCAAAACAAGCCTGCCGATCTGAACTGGAAGGATGCAAAGATTCCTTGGAACCTGGAGGGCATCAAGGCGCCTGAGGCTTGGCGGAAGGAAAAGGCTTTCGGGCAGGGTGTCACCGTGGCCGTGATCGATTCCGGCATTTTGCCGACCCCTGCCTTGGCCCATGCCTTGAGGAAGAACCCAAAGGAGACTTTCAACGGCAAGGACGACGATGGCAACGGTTTGGTGGACGACGTCTTCGGGTATGATTTCATGGCCGGCAACGGATTCGTGCAGGAAGCTAACCGGATGTTGTCGCATGGCAGCATCTGCGCCGGGATCATCGCGGGGCGGCCCTCGGCGAAAAGCAAATGGTTGACCGGAGTGGCGCCCAAGGCGGAGCTCATGTCGGTCAAGGGATCCTTCGACTTGCGTGCCTTGGAATACCTGCTCCTCAACGATGCCGACCTCGTCTCCATGAGCTTCATGATCGTAGGCCGCGAACTGGGGCACCTTCGTGGTCTCTACCGCAACGCCTTCGAGCATCTTTCCGCGGCCGGTGTCCTCTCCATGGGCGGAGCCGGCAACTTTGCCGCCGGGCCCAGGGCTTTGGGCGTAGGCAAGCAGATCGGACTACCCAAGGACATACCCTGCGTGGTGGCGGTGGCCGGGACGACCAAGGATCGAGCCACCGTTTCCTTCAGCAGCAAGGGGCCGTGTTACTGGGAGAACGTCGCTTTCTTTTCCGACTATCCAAAGAAGAAACCGCTTTCCAAGCCGGACGTCACCGCCTTCCCCACCGGTTACCCCATGTGGACCTATCCGCCGAACCGACAGACGAAGGCGCGCGGTTGGAGCGAGATCAGCGTCGAGGACGGCGCCTCCTTGGTGGTTGGCCCCGGTGGCAATTCATTTTCCGGGCCCCATGGTGTCGGCGTCGCCGCCCTCGTGTTCTCGGTCAATCCCGAGATGAATGCCTGGGAGGTCAAGGAACTGCTCGAGCGAACCGCCGTCGATTTGGGCCCCAAAGGTCGCGACACCCAATATGGAACCGGTCTGCTCGACGCCTTGGCCGCCGTCCGCGAAGCGAAGAAGAACTAGTCCTTCAAGCGCTTCAGGATATCTTTGGCCACCACCTCGGCGAGAGCCTGCGAGCCTTCGGGAAAATAGTGCACGTTGGCCGGTCGCATGAGTTCCTTCATTCGTTCCTTGCTCATGGTGAACAGGTCCAGCGTGGGGACGTCGTGTTTTTTCATTACCTTGGCGGCGGCCTCGTTGAAGCGAACGGAGTCGCCGACGTAACGGCCCTTCGAGCCCGGAGGCACCGGCGTGGTGTTGCGCCAGACCAACTTGGCCCCGGTCTTCTTCATGCGGACAACCAGCTTGTGCAGGTTTTTTTCGTACTCGTCGATTGGCACCTGCACCTTGCCGCCCTTTTCCTTGGGAAACAGGTTTTCCCCATTGGGCCCCATGTATTTCAAGTCGTGCAGGCCCCAGTTGAAGTGTATGAGGTCCCACTTGCCATCGCCCAGCCATTTGTCGATCTCCGCTACGCCCTTGGTGGTGGGGCCGCCGTTGGTCGGTATCCTGTGCAGGTTCACCTTCCCCTTCAGCAGGGCACGGGTGGGCAAGGTGTAACCGATCGATATGGAATCCCCTATGATTAGGACACGGGGCAATCCCGCGACGTCCTTGATGGGAGTCATCGGGCTGATTCGTTTCGGTTTCTTGGCTTGTTGGGCGACCAAGGTTCCGCCTGCCAGGCAGGTTATCAGGACGAGGGCGATTATTTGTTTCATGGTGAACAGGTTGGAAGAAAGGCGGCTGCGGGCAAGCGCGTATTGCCCTTTGCCCGCACTTCCCGTTTGGGCAGTTCGCGTTCCTTCGGGTTTGACCACCCTCACCGTCTTTCCGAAACTCATCCCATGAAACCGTATGCCCCTTGCTTGCTGCTTGCCCTTGCTTGTTTTGCTCCTGGAGTTTCCGCCGATCCCGGCGACGATGCGCTCAAGGAATATTTCGAGCTCGAGACGGCCAAGATAGAAGCCGGTTTTCTTTCTGACGTGAAGAACAAGGCGGACTGGTTGGCCAAGAAGGACACTTATCGAAAGCAGCTCTTCTACATGTTGGGCCTCAGTCCCAACCGTGAGCGGACGGACTTGAAGGCGACTATCACCGGCAAAGTGGAAGGGGAGGGCTTCGTGGTCGAGAAATTGCACTACCAATCGAGTCCTGGTCTATACGTCACGGGCAACCTCTATCTTCCCAAGGAGCGCAAGCCGAACCAGAAATTCCCCGCCATACTCTACGTTTGTGGACATGGCCGGGTGAAGAAGGACGGCGTCAGCTACGGCAACAAAGTGCACTACCATCACCATGGTTCATGGTTTGCAAGGCATGGCTACGTTTGCCTCACCATAGACACCATCCAGCTGGGCGAGATCGAGGGACTGCACCACGGCATCTACTCCAAAAACATGTGGTGGTGGGCGTCGCGTGGCTACACACCCGCCGGCGTGGAGGCTTGGAACGGTATCCGGGGAATCGACTACCTGCAGTCTCGACCCGAAGTGGACGGCGAACGCATCGGTGTGACCGGCCGATCGGGTGGGGGAGCCTACAGTTGGTGGGTGGCCGCCCTCGACGAGCGGGTCAAGGCAGCCGTGCCCGTGGCGGGCATCACCAGCATGCGCAACCACGTCGTCGACGGATGCGTCGAAGGCCATTGCGACTGCATGTACCAAGTGAATTCCCAAGGTTGGGACTTCGCCATGATATCTTCGCTCGTGGCTCCGCGAGCCCTGCTCATTTCCAATACCGACAAGGACCGCATCTTTCCCCTCGACGGCGTGGTCGAGGTGCACCGCAAGACGAAGCGGGTCTACGATATGCTCGGCGCCTCCAACAACCTCGGTCTCCAGATTACGGAAGGCCCGCACAAGGACACGCAGGACCTTCGGGTGCATGCCTTTTCATGGTTCAACCGCTTCCTCAAGAACGAGCGCCCGCTCATCGACAAACCCGCCGTGAAGTATTTCGAGCCCGAGGACTTGAAGGTCTTCGACAAGCTCCCCGAGGACGAAATCACCAGCAAGATACACGACACTTTCGTGCCGCCGCTGGTTTCTGTCCCTATTCCAGACGACAAGAAATCATGGAAGTCCTATCGCGCAGGGATCGTCTCCGACCTGAAGAAAAACGTTTTTCGGGCATGGCCTGACAAGCCTGGTCCCGTGACTCTTCGGAAGGTGGTCGACCTAGAGGCGGACGGCATTGCCCTGTCGGCTTACGACTTTGTTTCCCAGGTACCGTGGAACCTCCGCCTTTTCGTCGCCCACCGCAAGGGATTCCCTCGCAAGGATCTCGATCTCCTCGTCCTCAACGTCCTCGACGAAAAAGGGTGGGGCCAGTTCGCCGCCACCTATGGCAAGCCTTTCCCGAAGGCCTTCGGGGAACTGGATGAACTTCCCGATCACGACGCCGATGCCTTCGCCTCGGAAAAGCGCATGTTCAAGAACCAGGAATGGGCCATGGCCTACGTCGCCCCGCGCGGCATAGGACTCACCGCATGGTCGGGCGACGCCCGCAAGCAGAACCATATTCGCCGACGCTTCTACCTGCTTGGCCAAACCCTTGACGGCATGCGCGTCCTTGACGTCGTCCGTTCCGCCGAGGCCCTTCGAGGCGTGGACGGTTTCGCCAAAACGCCTCTTTGGATGCAGGCCCACGGTCACATGGCGGCCAACCTGCTCTACGCTTCGCTTTTCACTCCCGAAATCACTCGTCTAGACCTCCACGACCTGCCTGCCTCCCACATGCAAGGCCCCGCCTACCTGAATGTGCTTCGTCACCTCGATCTTCCGCAAGCCGTGGCCGTCGCCGTCGACCGTTGCCGCGTCGTCCTCTACCAACCCGAGGCAAAGTACGACCCTTTCCCTGCTCAAGTGGCCGAGGCTCTCAGTCTCGGAAAGAAGGCTTTTTCCGTCAGGAAACCGGTTCCCGAGTAAGCTCTTCGCACCGCCGCTCCGCGTGATGAAGAGCCGCCTTTTAACTTCCAGCCGATCTTTCAATGCGGCTGTGCTCCTCGCAATGACAAGACGAAGTTGAAATTCCCCCGTCCCTTGCACCAATGAAACCTTTTGCCCGGGGCAATCTATTCCTTGGAATTGCGGTGGGTTCCTGCAAGGCTTGGGCGAAGATGAGAATCGTCCACTTTCGTTTGTTGGCCGTGTTGGCAGCCTGTTTGTCGGGTTGGGGCGTCCTCTTGGCCAAGGAAACGAGTTCGCCCGCCGGCAAGGCGGCCTCGCGGGCCATTCCCTTGATCGAGAAGAGCGCCCTCGTCTACGTGGAGAAGCGTGATTGCTTCTCTTGTCACCACCAGGCCTTGGCGATGATGGCCTTGGGTCGATCGCGCGACGTCGGGCTGAAGGTGGCCCAGGATTCGATCGCGACGCAGGCCAAGTTCTCCCTCGATTACTTTGGTGGACGCAGCAAACTTTTGCTCCAGGGGAAGGGTGTGCCCGGCGGACCCTATAATGCTGGTTACGCCCTCACGAGCTTGTCCGCGGCGGGTGAGCCTGCGGACGAAGTGACCCAGGCGCTGGTCCGTTACCTGCTCAAGTCCCAGAAGAAGGACGGGTCCTGGAAGATCATCAATCATCGGCCGCCGATCGAGGACAGCCATTTCGCCGCCACTGCTCTTTCCTACAGGGGACTGCAAGCCTATGGTGAGCCCAAGGAGCGGAAAGGCGCCCTGGAGAAGTCTCTCCAGTGGCTGAAGGAGACCCCGCCCGGTTCCACCGAGGACCATGCCTTCAAACTGCTTGGCCTCCACTGGGGCAAGGTCCCGAAGGCGAAGGAGACAGGGAAAGCGTCCCGTGCCTTGCTCGATTTGCAGCGTGAGGACCACGGTTGGGCCCAACTGCCGGACATGACGAGCGATGCCTACGCTACCTCGCTCGCACTGTTCGCCTTGAAGGAGAGCGGTGCGCAGCAACCCGTTCCCAAGGCCATTTCCCTCGGTGAGAAGTGGTTGCTGGACCATCAACTGAAGGATGGTTCCTGGCTGGTCAAGACACGCAGCAAGCCGATACAGAAACCACTCGATAGCGAATTTCCCCACGGCAAGCACCAGTTTATCTCGATGGCCGCGACCTGCTGGGCCGTGATGGCCTTGGCCCCACGTTGAGGTGGTCTTTTATCCGCATTTCAATAAATGCGGCTACGTGGCTGGATTCGGATGGTTGAGTTGGCGCTTCGCAGGTTTTGGAGGGTGCCCTGCGAGGGTGGTTTGTATTGCGCGCAATTGTAAATTTTTTCAAGATCGATTCCATGTTGGACGTTGAGGGCAAAGGAGCAGGACGCTTTTGCGACGGCTTGAGTCGGCGGGATTTCTTGACCGTCGGCGCCTTGGGCATGGGCGGACTCAGCTTGCCGCAGCTTCTGCAGGCCGAAAAGGCCGCGGGGTTGGGGAATTCCAACAAGGCCGTCATCATGATCTACATGGCGGGAGCTCCTCCGCACCAGGACTTGATCGATCCGAAGCCTGATGCGCCGAAGGAGGTGCGCAGCGCATTTGGTCCGATTGCCACGAAGGTGAAGGGCATACATATCAACGAGTCGCTTCCCATGATGGCCAAAGTCATGGATAAGTGGACCGGGATCCGTTCCCTCGTGGGCGCCCCGAGCGGCAGCCACGACTCTTTCATGTGCTACACCGGACGTCCCGGTTCGGCTTTTTTCGACCGTCCATACCCGAAACCTCCCGGCAATTGGCCCAGCATTGGTTCCACTGTTTCCAAACTGGCGGGATCTCAATTTCCCGGCATGCCGTCCTTCGTGGGCTTGGCCCCGATGGCTGGTCATCCCCCTTACGGTTCACCGGGCGAGGCAGGTTTTCTTGGTGCCTCGCATGGACCGTTTCGTCCCTCGGGGCCGGCCCGGACGGACATGGATCCGAAACCCGTTGGTTCCGCCCGGCTGGACAGAAGGCAGTCCCTGCTTTCGGGCTTCGACGCTTTTCGACGAAAGTTGGACCAGGGCAACCAACTGGAAACCATGGACTCCTTCACGCAACAGGCCTTCGGTGTGCTCACTTCCTCCCAGTTAGGCGAGGCCCTCGACCTCGACAAGGAGGATCCGAAGATTCGCGAACGCTACGGCAAGGGCGACCCGAAAAACGTGGGCGACGGGGCACCGCGCAACAACGAACATTTTCTCTTGGCCCGACGCTTGGTCGAGGCCGGAGCCCGGGTCGTCACCCTGAATTTCGGACGTTGGGACTTTCACAGCAACAACACCGGTGGCGTAAATGGCCATGCTCCCATCTTCGACCGCGGGCTGAGCGCCCTGATTGAGGACCTTCATCAGCGCGGCATGGACAAGGACGTCGCGGTGGTGGCTTGGGGCGAGTTCGGTCGCACGCCGGTGATCAACAAGAACGGTGGCCGCGATCACTGGCCGCAGGTCGGTTGCGCTTTCGTCGCGGGCGGAGGCATGAACCATGGCCAAATGATCGGCTCCACCGACAGGAAGGCGGCCGAGGCCACGGAAAGACCCGTTCATTTTGGCGAAGTGCACGCCACCCTTTATCAGCATTTGGGCATCAACCCCCATGCCACCACCGTGAAAGATCTTTCGGGGCGGCCTCATTACTTGGTCGACGGCTGGAAATCCCTGCCCGAACTAGTCGTTTAACGGACCTGCCCCGTGGGTCGGCGCGTCGCGCAATTTCGCCCCCTCTCATGCGGGCGAGAAGTTATTGTCTTAATCCAACAGTTACGTTCTATTGTATTTGTGTATGCAATATTTCATGTTTGGACACCAGCAATCTAGAGGAATTCCGACATGTTGAATATTTCGGAGGGGGAGCAACGAGGATTCTGTGATGGCGTGGCTCGACGTGATTTTTTGAAGATCGGCGCCTTGGGCATGGGAGGCCTGGGTTTGCCTGGTTTGTTGCAGGCGGAGAAGGCGCAAGGGAAGGGGAGATCGCAGAAGGCGGTGATCATGGTCTTTTTGGCAGGCGGACCTTCCCACATGGACACTTTTGATATGAAGGAGGATGCTCCTGCCGAAGTTCGCGGTGAATTTGCATCCATTCCGACCAAGGTTTCGGGGATACGTATTTGCGAACACCTGCCGGGCATTGCGGCCCAAATGGATCAATGCTCGATCATCCGCTCGATCGCCGACACGGTGAACAACCACAGCTCCTATCATTGCATGACGGGTCGTCCCAAGAATGGGCCCCAACCCGTCGGTGGCTGGCCCTCCATCGGTTCCATCGTGGCCAATGTGCAGGGCGATCACTTGGGTACGCCTGGCTACGTCAACATGGGAGGCGGCCTCAAGGGCGGCGGTTTTCTTGGTTCCGCCTATGCGGGATTCAGCACTGGAGGCAAGGGTCGTTACGACATGGCCCGGCAGTCGGGCATGCAGGAGAATCGTTATGCGGCCCGCAAGGATTTGCTGCAAGGCTTCGACAAGTTTCGTCGCGATTGCGATGCCAGCGGCAT
>PBLJ01000052.1 GCA_002721705.1 Opitutia bacterium | reverse complement strand
CTGTCTGATGGCCACGACTGGGCACCGGCATCCCTTCAAAGTGACAGCAAATTTTTAACAATGGTTTAGAACTCAACTACTTTTGCATTTGAAAAATTTTAGGTTTAAATATATCTGCAAAGAATAAACATTGCCGACAAACATAGGAAAATTTACATTGATATTACTAAAAATACTAATTTTTTACCTGAATTTTTGTCAATTGTGTAAAAATTAATCACCCGAGTTTATGAGCATGAAAACTAAACTTCAAGTTTCGACAAATGTCTTTTGACGCAAAAACTATCCAAGTTGCATTGCAAACAGCTAAGCGTCCGGAACTGGCCAGAATATTGTCCGGAGTGTGGAATATTTCTCTTAACGAATATTCTACAAGTCTGTGGAAAACAATTTCAGAACCTCCTTCATTGGAAGTAGAATTGCTTCAGGCATTTGAAACTGAATTTTGCAGGATTGGTTTTACTGAAAAGCAGGCACAAAGCTATTGCACAGAATTAGAAAGGAATCGTCTCCTACAAACAGCAACTCACCTCACTGCGTCTGAAGGTCCAACTTTTCTGGCATTGCATAATTTGGCATTGCTTGGAATGCCTCAGGGAAAAACTTATTTCGTTGGATCTTATTCAGGTGTTCCTTTTGCAAACGCTGCCTGGTCCGGATGTCTCAATTTCAGCAATCGCATAGATTTGGAGTCAGTAATATCTGTACATGCACCGGGATTCTCAGACTTAAAGCGCGCTGATAACGATCGTGTCCGGGATTCCTCAGACAGACGTATCTCTTTAATTCCTGGGAAGATGAGAGATGTACGAGTTTTTCAAAGCAGAATTCCTGAGAAAATGGCTGACCTCATGACCTATTTTTCTGAGCCAATTCTAGGAATTTCTCCATCGGCAAGTCGTTGCCGGCGGTCGACGTTTCGCTTTTGATTTCGGGGAATGCTCGAGCATGGACAGTACCTTTCTCGGTATTTTGGTAGGTGTTGCCCTGGAGCTCCGCAAGACGGAACCAGCGGGCTCGATGGCACTGCTTCAGCTTGGGGAACGAAACTTCGAAGTGGTGCGCAACTTGGGTATCGATCGTTTGGTTTCCGTTCAGGCGGAGGCTGACGAAGTCACATTCGGAACCAACGACGTAGAGGTGATGGAAACAAGTGAGGATTCGTCTCAACCGGACGAACAACTCATTCGTGAAGCACACTTGCGCTTGTCTGAATTGAACGAGAAAAATGCTCGTTTGTTTCAAGACGTGGTAGGGTTTCTGCAAAAGGATCAAGAAGATTAAGCAAGCCTCTCGTCACGCACATGGCTATTGAATCGTTGCTCATCTTGACTGGCGGCGCTGTGGTCGGAGCGTTGGCTTTGCTGCTTCCTTATTTTCGCATACGGCGAGAAAACGCTCGGATGGACGAGGAGCGTCAACTCTTGTCCCAAGAAAAGGAAATTGTCGTTGATTTCATGCATCATTTGGTGGAAGCAGTTGGCGAAGGCCTTGGCAGGGAGGAATTGTTCCGACGAGTGGTTCGGGCCGCCACTCTCAGCTCCGGCGCCTTGAGCGCATGTGTCTACGAGCGAAATGAAAAAGGTAAATTGCAAGGTGTCGCGGTGGAAGGTTTGTTTCCTCCGCAACGTCGTCTGGTGGATGAGTGGGATGACAAGCCCTTGACCAGAGCAAAATTTCTCGAAAACGTGTTGCGTTCAGAAACCTTGGAAATGGGGGAAGGTCTGGTTGGAGAGGTTGCGAATACTGGCAAACCCATCATGATACCGGATGCAACCCGCGACCCACGCGTCGTTCAGCACGACGATCCTTCTCTGGAAGTTACTTCGGCGATTTATTCTCCCATTAAATTCGGTGATTTATTGATTGGTGTACTGGCAGTAGCCAATCCAGCCAATGGCCTGGCCTTTGGGGAAACGGATTTTTCCTTGGTCAATTCCTTGGCCGAGCAAGCGGCGTTAGCCATTCATAATTCCGACGTCATGCTTCTAGGTATCGAGCAGAACAAACTGGATATGGATTTGGCTTTGGCGAGCAACGTTCAATCCTTGTTTCTTCCTGCTGCATTTCCTTCTTCAAAAGATTTGGAAGTGGACGCTCGTTATTTATCTTCTCAGCAAGTAGGAGGTGACTTCTATGATTTTTTCCGCTTGGGCCCTTCCCGATATGGATTGGCTGTGGCCGACGTCTCAGGCAAGGGAGTTCCCGCATCCCTTCTCATGGCCATTGCTCAAACTACCTTGAGACATTTGGCAAATGATGGGCAAGCGCCAGCCAAGGCGCTCGTCCAGCTCAACCGGGAACTAAACGAAAGAATGCGTGAGGACATGTTCATCACTGCCATTTACGGCATCATGGATTTAATGGAAAACACTTTCACCTTCGCCCGCGCGGGCCATGAGTTGCCATTGATTCTAAGGGCGGGCAAGCGCAGTGGCAAAGCGGTTGCGGAGTACGTCGAATCCGATGGGTTGGCTTTGGGTATGGTGCCCAACGAATTGTTCGAAGAAGTCATTGTTGACTGCGTGACGCCATTCAATCCCGGGGATTATCTCGTGCTCTTCACGGATGGCATTACCGAGGCTGCCGATTCGAGCAACGAACAATACTCGATCCAACGATTGGCGGCTTTCGCTGAAAAGATCAGTGGAAAGCCCCCCAAACAGTTCAATGACAAATTGTTGGTCGAACTAGACAAATTCGCTGGGGATGGGTTGCATGCCGATGACGTGACTCTTATCACCGCTAGGCGAAAGTAGGACGAGTTTAAATCAACTAATTCGCCCTTCGTCGTATTCGATGACGTCGGCAAATGAAATCAAGTCGTCCCGCTCCGGAATGCCCATGTCTTTCTTCACCTCAGCCAATTTCTCTCGCCCCATTTGGCTCATGCCCATTTGGACGACCTTGCGATTCCATTCGTGAGGGCGTAGGTCGGGTGGCAGGATTTTCTCAAGTATTGCCTCCAGTTCGGAATCATTTGGGCTTGCCTCGACGGCATTCATGATTTCTTGGGGTTCCACTCCAAGATGAAGGCAAAGAAAACCGTCAAATCCCTTCGTGAAATTGCGTTGGTAACTAGTAGGCAATTCTCCCGCCAAATGTTTTCTTATCTTGGCAAGGAAACGAGGCAAGTGAAGCAAGCCGTTGGCATGAGCCTGATATGGGGAGGGCAAATCACGAAGAATGGCCCCGGTAGGGCCTTCTTCTTGCTCGGAAAGGTCGGCGTTTGCATCCATTGTGGAAAAGCGCTTGAAGCGAAAGAGTAATGATTAGTAAACCAAGACCCATTCGAGCAATCCCAAAGCGATGAACGTTATTTGGAGAGTCAGCGGTTACTTGTTTAGATACAAGGCATTGTTCTTCCTCACCTTGCTCATGGCTACTGCCATGACCGCTTTGGCCATTGCCGTGCCGCAGGTAGTCCAATCGGTGCTGGACCAAATGTTTGGGGAAAATCACGAGGATGCGGAAGGCATGACCACTGTCCTCACGCAAGGCCTCTTGCTGATATCCACACTTTTTTTCGCTCGAGAAGCTTTCAATTGTTTTCGTATTCGCGTCAACAACGTCCTCGAGCAAAAGGTCATTCTTGATTTGCGTCGCGACCTGCACGACAAATTGTTGGACTTGCCGGTTTCCTTTTACGACCGTCGCAAGAGCGGTGACATCGCTTCCCGTGTGGTGGAAGACGTACAAAACGTCGAAAGGGCTATTTTGGACGGAACTGAACAAGGCATGGTTGCCGTGCTTACCATTGCCGGAGTGACGGCCATCATGTTTTCGCTTGAACCTACCTTGGCTGCATTGGTGTTTCTTCCTTTGCCGATTCTCGTCTTGATGGGTTTTCGTTATGCGAAGGCATCACGAAAGAACTGGCGCGACGTTCGCGAAACGTCCGGAGAGTTGAACGCCATGCTCGTAGAGGATATTCAAGGAAATCGATTAATTCATTCCTTTGCGCTCAAGGAGCGTGAACGTAAACGCTTTCTGGAAATTAGCGAAGAATTGCGAAGGCGTAATTTGCGCACTATGTTTCGTTGGTCCATCCAGAGTCCCGCTGCAGGCTTTGTCTCCTCTCTCGGCGTTGTCGCCGTGGTTGGAATGGGTGCCTATTTGCTGAAGATCAAGCCGGATGGATCTTCGGGTTTCACGGTTGGGGAGTTCTTCGCTTTTCTGCTCTATGCGAACATGTTTTACGAACCCGTTCGACAACTCGTGTCGATCAATAATTTATTGGCGGCGGGCAAGGCGTCCGGAGATCGTGTATTCGAAGTGCTCGATCATCCAGTCGATATTCGTGATGCCGAAAGCCCTATCCAATGTCCGAAAGGCCCCATCGAAGTTGAATTCAAAAACATTTGTTTTTCATATCCTGATCGAGACGAGATAATCGATGGTCTCGATCTTACTCTCCCTCCCGGTAAAGTTACGGCTATGGTTGGCCCCACGGGAGCAGGAAAAACAACCTTGGCCAACCTTCTTCAGCGTTACTACGAAGTCGATTCGGGAGCCATTTTGCTCAATGACGTTGACGTCAAGGATATCGAGTTGGCCCAATTACGAGGAAGCATGGGAGTGGTCTCGCAGGATCCTTTTCTTTTTGATGCCAGTGTGGCCGACAACCTCCTGCTGGCTCGCCGAGATGCTACTCCTGAAGAGTTGGAAAACGCTTTGCGAACCGCCTGCGCTTGGAGTTTCACACAGGATCTACCTGAAAAACTCGACACCATGATCGGCGAGCGAGGCATCCGGTTGAGTATGGGGGAAAAGCAGCGACTTACGATTGCGCGAGTCTTGTTGCGCGATCCTCCGGTCGTGATTCTCGACGAAGCTACTTCCAGCGTGGACGTTGCCACTGAACGCGAAATTCAAAAAGGGCTCGCCAACCTGCTGGAATCTCGCACCTCCCTAGTGATCGCCCATCGTTTGTCCACTGTGCGAAATGCCGACCAAATAGTCTTTCTCAAGCATGGCCGTATTCTGGAACAGGGTTCCCACGAAGAACTGCTCAATCGCCCCGATGGTGAATACGCCGCCCTTTGGCGCAGGCAAGGAGATATCATTACGGAAGCTTCTCTTGCGACCTAAAGCTTGATCTCCCTCCCGCAATGCAACCTACCTTTGCGGCAAAGCGGGCTTTACACACGCGGTTGATTTAGTAAAAGATACCTTTTCCCCGCTTAGTTAGTAAACCGACTTCAAAGCCATGTATAATTTCAAGCGATTCATTTTCCCCGCGAGCTTCATTTTTTCGGCTTCCGTAGCATTTTGCGCAACGGATCCAGCCAAGGCTAAAGTCTATGACGACGTCATCGCTCCCGTTTTGGCCGCCAAGTGCTATGATTGCCATGGTGCCAACAAGGACAAGGGCAAGCTTCGTTTGCACACCAAGGAGGCGCTGCTCAGGGGAGGCAGGGGCGCCAAGGACAAAATCATCGTGAAGGGCAAACTTGATGACAGCGAGCTCTACTACCGAATTGACCTTCCGAACGACGACGACGACGTCATGCCCCCTTTTGACGAGGACGAACCACATAATCCCGTCACGCCGGAGGAAAAGAAAGTATTCGCTGCTTGGATTTTGTCTGGAGCTTCCTTTGACGCCAAAGTTTCCGACCTCAAGGGTGATGCTCGCAAAGCGGCCGAGAGCATTTTGAAGAATCCTCCCAAGAATACGGAATCGGCCACCGCTTCTCTCCAGCCCAAGTTGCCGGATGTGCCTGCTGCCGATGCAAAGACGCTCGATGAATTGCAGAAAATGGGGCTGCTCGCCATGCCGATTGCCCAAAACACCAACGCCCTCTACCTTAACGCATCCTATTTGGGAGACAAGTTCGGTGATGAACAGGCTAAGAAAGTTGCTGGTGTTTCCGCTCAAACACTTTGGCTGAACCTTGCCAGGACAAAAATCACGGATGCCGCCCTTGCCGAGGTTGCCAAGTGTGGAAAACTCACACGCCTGCACTTGGAGAATACCGAGATCACTGATGCCGGCCTTGCTCACTTGGCCAAACTAACCAATCTCGAGTACCTGAACTTGTATGGGACGAAGGTGTCCAACGCCGGCATTCCCCATCTCAAGAAACTTACCAAACTGAAAAAGATCTTTCTTTGGCAGACTGCCGTTACCAAGGAGGGAGCCGCCGATTTGCGCAGGGCTTTCGTCGACGCAAAGGCAATCGCCAAGCTGGAAGTCGACCGTGATCGTCTCAAAGGAGAAGTGGACAAGTTTCGAACCGGCCGTGAAAAGGAAATAACCAAACTCGACGAAGAGTTAAAGAAAGCCAATACTACAGCTGTTTCCACAGATCCTGCATATGAAAAGTGTCCCTTGACGGGAAGGCCTCTGGATGCGTCCAAAAAATCGGTTTACCAAGGCAAGACAATCGTGTTTTGCTGTAACAATTGCAAAGGCAAGTTCGACAAGGATCCGAGTGCCCACAAAGCCAAGCTCAAGGATTTCAAACCCTCCGATGCCTTCGTGAAGGCGAAGGAAAAGCTCGATGCCGCCCAGGATTCCTTGGATGCCGGAGTGGAGGAGAAGCAAGGCGCGCTCCGCGTTGTTCTCACCCAACTTCGTACATCCGGTCCCACCATCAATTTGGGCTGGGAGGCACCTGCCAAGGACGAGAAGAAATAATACTTTCCTTGCGTTTTAATCCTTTTTCTTGTCTGACTGGTACTCCCGCTGGGAGTCGAACCCAGATCTTCGGTTCCGGAGACCGACGCTCTATCCATTGAACTACGGGAGCTACTGAATGTAAGCTTCAGCAGGTTATTTTCGTTCGATCGACGGTCAAATGAAAAGGGGCGGCACTTTTTCGATATCCCCCTAAATGAAATTGAGACTCTTTTTCAATAAAGGGGTTGACAGGGTGGGGGGCATATGTAATTGAGATACGTTCTCAAAAGCTAATGGGAATCAATCTCATGTAGGAAACCCCGATTTAATCACGATTCCCGAACAAGTAGGCTCTTAGAATAAACAAACAACCAGACTCTTAGAATAAACAAACAACCAGACTATGAAACAAACAAACAAAATATTAATGGGTCTTGCGTCGACTCTTCTTCCTTTTGGAGGGATGAGCGCTCAAGACGAGAACGCTACCGATGATCTCGATGTGCTGGCTCCTTTCGAGATCATAGGTTCCAAGCAGAACGTCGATCAACTTTTCGGTATTGGCAGCTATTTGGATGCAGGCAACTTGTCTCCATTCTTCCGAACCGACATTACGGAAATCTTGCGCGAAGTGCCTGGAGTTTACGTAAGAGGTGAGGAAGGTTATGGCCTTTTCCCAAATATCGGAATCCGTGGAGTTGATTCAACCAGGTCTTCGAAGGTTACTATCATGGAAGATGGTATTCCATCGGCGCCATCACCCTACTCCGATCCTTCCGCCTACTATTCGCCGACAGCTGGTCGCATGGCAGCATTCGAAGTCTTGAAAGGATCAAGTTCCCTGAAGCATGGTCCTCAGACCACCGGTGGTGTAATTAATTACATCTCCACAGCCATTCCATCGGAGCGCGCAAGTCACGCTCGCATCAGTTATGGCGAACACAACGAGCGGATTGCTCACGTGTATTCCGGAGGCACTGAAAACTTTGGGAATGGAACTTTGGGATATTTGGTCGAGGTTTTCGACCATCGTACGGATGGATGGAAAACCGTTAATGGCACTGCCAACTTCAATTCCCAAACTGCAGAAGTGGCTAAAAGTGATATTATGCTCAAGCTTGGGTACACTTTTGGCGCCGACAAAGGCAGTTATCTGGAGTTCAAGGCTGGCCGCACCAATCTTGACGGTGATGTCAGCTACCTTGGTTTGTCCCCGGCTGACTACGCATCCAATCCTTACCAACGCTATGCAGGAACTAGGTTTGACAACATGGACTCGGACCAATCTCGCTATTACTTGCGCTTTCTTCGTGAGTTAAGTCCTGACGCTACTCTCTCCGTAACCGGTTTCTATAACCAGTTCAATCGCGATTGGTATAAGATTTCCAAGGTGGGCGGACGTTCCGTTTCCTATGACAACTCCGTTGCTCTGGTCGCCCATGGACAAGCTGCTGACTCCAAGGGTGTTCTTGGAGCTACCGGTCTTGCCGCAGGCACAGTTGGCATTCTAAATGGCACGAGTGCAGGTGACATCGTTGTGAAGCATAACGATCGTACCTATACCGTTAAGGGTTTACAGGCTAACTTGGACTACCAAGTAAACAACCATGATATTGATCTTGGTTTTCGTTACACGGACGACGTGTATGACAAAAACGCCTATACTCAAGATACATATGCCGGCGATGGAGCGGGTAATTTCGTCATGACCCCCGGTTCGGTTACCGCAGCTACGGGCTACGTTGCTACCGAGTCCCTCGAAATCTACTTGGTCGACCAAATAGACTTGGGAGAGTTGAACTTGGCCCCTGGCGTTCGTTATACGCAGGCCGATTACTGGGAGAAAGGCAACGGCTGGAAGGACTTCGACGACTTTTTGGTCGGTGTCGGCGCAACCTATGGCCTAAGCGACAACGCCCTTCTATTCGGTGGGTTGCATCAAGGCCATGCTTTGCCAGGCCCCAAATCCTTCCATGACGACTATCAAGAAGAACAGACTCTCAGTCTTGAACTAGGTATTCGTGGAGCATTGAGCAATGGAGTGGGATACGAATTAGCTTACTTCAACGTTTCCTATGATGATCTGCTCATCTTGCCTAATTTGGGTGGTGGCAATGCAGGTACGGCTACCAATGCAGGTGAAGCCAGTTCCCAAGGCTTGGAAGCAACGCTTGCCACGGACTTGAGTGAGCATTTCGAAACCGGCTTCAAGATGCCTACTCAATTGACCGCCACGTTCACGGATGCTGAATTTGATACTGCAACCTTCCCACAGTCAGGCAAGGCTTGGACTGGTGCTAGTTCAGGTAATTCGATTCCATACGTGCCTGATATGCAGCTTAACCTTCGTACCGGAGTAGAACTCGAGAAAACCAGTATTTTCTTGAATTTCCGTTACACTGACGAGGTTTACATAGACGCTTATAATTCGGCTTCCCTCGGTAAATCTGGAATCCTGGATTTGTCTGCTTTTCATAACTTGACGGAATCGGCTCAGTTGTTCGGCAAGGTTTCGAACCTCACCGACGAAGCTTATCAACTAGGTCGACTTCCCGACGGTTACCGCACGGGCGCTCCTCGCGCTTTAACCGTTGGCCTCAAGTTTGATTTCTAACCCTTTCGGTTTCCCGGCAAAGAAACCGGAATCTCTAGTCTCAACGCTAGTATAGTTCTAGGATGTGTGTGGGGCGGCGGAGTGATCCGCCGCCCCTTTCATTTACTGATTCAAATTCGTTCCTAGAGAAAATCCAAGTTGGCGTTCAGTTGCGCTTGAATTCATCAGCAGCATTCCTACGCTACCTCGAATTTACTAAATAATGACTACGTTACAAACCAAAGGAGATTATCAGGAACGCATCCTTGCCACCGTCGACAACTGCTTGACGGAGACCAATCTGAGCAAGGGGGAAAAGTATCGTGGAAAAGTGAGGGATCGCTATGACTTGGGTGATTGTCTCGCCTTGATCACCACGGATAGGCAGAGCGCCTTCGATCGTGTGCTCGCTGCAATACCTTTCAAGGGACAGGCCTTGAACCTAACCAGTCGCTGGTGGTTTGACAATACCACTGACATCGTGGCCAACCATGTCATGGAGATTCCCGATCCCAATGTTACGATGGCCAAGAAATGCGATGTTTTCCCGATCGAGTTCGTGGTGCGTGGATACATGACCGGTAGTTCCGGCACTTCTCTATGGACTATCTACAACAAGGGTGATCGCGAATACTGCGGACACGCCTTGCCCGAAGGCATGATCAAGAATCAAGCCCTTGATGAAATCATGCTCACGCCAACCACCAAGGAGGCTCATGATCGCCCCATTTCGGAAGAGGGGATCCTCAACGAGGGATGGATGACCGAGGAAGACTGGAACCAAGCCAGCGCCGTGGCCATGGATTTATTTTCCTATGGCCAACGGGTGGCCAAGGAGCATGGACTCATTCTCGTCGATACCAAGTACGAGATGGGCAAAGACGCCGATGGTAATCTCACTTTGGTTGATGAAATCCACACTCCCGATTCCAGTCGCTACTGGATTGCCGATAGTTACGAGGAACTCCATGCGGCGGGCAAGGAACCCGAGAACGTCGACAAAGAGTTTCTTCGCCTTTGGTTTGCCGATCGATGCGACCCTTACAATGATGATGAACTTCCCGAGGCTCCCGTTGACTTGGTGAGCGAGCTTTCCCGACGATATTTACTACTTTACGAAATGATTACCGGAGAAGCGTTTCCTTTCCCTTCCGATGACGAACCAGTGGGCGATCGCATTGCCCGAAACCTATCAGCCTATCTATGAAAGCCGTACTAATCCTAGGGTCCTCTTCCGACGAGGACCATGCCAAGAAAATCACCGACGGACTCGACGAGCACGGCGTAGCTTGGGAGCAACACGTTGCCTCCGCCCACAAGCAACCACGCAAGGTGCTGGAGATTCTCGAAGCCAACGCTAACGAGGCATCCGTTGTTTACGTGACCATTGCCGGACGCTCCAATGCGCTCTCCGGTTTCGTTGCCGCAAATTCCAGTTTTCCAACCTTGGGATGTCCACCTTTCAGCGACAAGGCCGACATGCTGGTCAACGTTCACTCGACTCTTCAGATGCCCAGCAAGACACCAGTTCTAACCGTGCTTGATACCGGTAATTGCGCCTTGGCCGTGAAGAGGATTTTGGATGTTTAATTTAAAATAAATAAATTAAAGCCCACGTTTCCTTTGCGCATCTTCCGCCTGGTTGCAGGCGGCATCCGATCCTGGTAGACGAATCCTCTCAATTGCTTTCATTATGCGATTGGCACTGGTTTCGTAGCGCAAATCGTGATCTCCTCCCGGATCGATCTTCATTGGGAGGATTAACTCACCGTAAACAATAGAGATCCGCTGACCGAACTTGGGCCATTTACGATGACGCCCGAGCCCTTCGTATGACCCGAAGATTCGCGCCGGCAAAACTGGAACTCCAGCTCTGCAAGCCAGCATGCCTATACCTCTTTGCGGTTGCTGCAACGAGCCATCATAAGTTCTCGTTCCCTCTGGGAAAAGCAGCAAAGCTTCCCCTTTGCGAAGGAGCCCCAAAACGCGCTTAATGGCTGATACGTCGCCGTCACCATCACGATCCACCGGTATGGCGTTAAGACTAGCGATCATCTTACCGAAAAGTCCTCGAAAAAGACTTTTCCGCGCGAAGAAGTGGACGGGGCGGGGAAATCGACATACCAAAGCGGCTGGGTCGTAGAAACTGGCATGATTGACTGCGAGGATGAAGCTGCCTTGTGGAGGAGCGTTTTCCAGTCCGTGAACACGCATACGGTGAAAGATGCAGAAATAAATCGATGAGGCCCAGCAGGCGATACGATAAAAAAGACTTTTGCGGCTCGAAGGAATGACTTTACCGCCGACTTCAGGTGTTGCGCGGGATTTTTTCAAGGTGTTTGCCTAGACTGAACGAGTTGACTGATGAGTTCGACTACTTCCTCCACTGTGGAGGAGCCTGTGTCTATGGAGGTGGCGCCATCGGGGCAAGTGAGGGGGGCGGTGGCTCGGGTGGAATCGGTTTTGTCTCTTGCCTCGATGGCATCGTTTTCTCCCTGAGCTGCGCGACGACTGGAGCGGACAGCGGGGTCGGCATGCAGAAAAACCCGTACCCGCGCATCTGGAAAAATGACGGACCCGATGTCTCGACCTTCCATTACCAACCCGGAAAACCCGTTTTCTTGAGCGACCAAGACTTGGTTTCGTTGGTAATCAAAGAGCTTTTTTCGAACCATAGGTAGTGCGGCGAACGAGGACACGTTCGCATTCACTTTTTCGGAACGCAGGACTTCCTGAGGAAAGGAGACTCCCTCCAGCAGAAGGGTACCGGACCGATTTCCGATTCGAGTGCTCAAACTGGCGGAATCGAGAAAGCTTTCCAGTCTGGAATCGTCTGGGTTGATGCCCTTCTCCAGGATTGCTGCGGTCAGGGAACGATAATAGGAGCCTGTATCGACGTGCATTAGGTCGAGTTCCTCGGCGAGTTTGCGGGCAGTGGTGGATTTGCCGGAGGCGGCGCCGCCGTCTATGGCTATCACCAGAAAATCAGGAGTTGTGGTCATGCGTGAGATGAGAGTCGCAAGCGTTCAAGTTCATCGAAAAATCCCGGGAAAGTCTTAGCGCAACAAAGGGGATTGTTGATAGTCAACCATGGCTGACCATTTCCTCTTAAGTCGGCGCAACCGAGAATACCGAAACTCATAGCCACCCGGTGATCTTCGTAAGTATCTATTTCAATTCCTTGGTGGGCAATTTCATGCAACTTTTCTCTATTTGGATTAATAGTTATTGAATCTGTTTTTTCCTCAATCCCTTGGCCTAGCTTCCGGAGTTCGTTCGCCATGGCGGTTACACGGTCGGTTTCCTGCTTCCGTGTGTGAGCGATGCCCGTGATGGTTACGGGCTCGGAAAGTAGTGGAGCAAGTGCGGCCAGAGTGAGAAAGGTGTCCGAGATGTCGTTGAAATCGAAGATTCCACCCGATAACGCTCCAGCGGGAACCTCGGACAGCAGACCATTGTGAGTGAAAGTGGTGAGAAAACCTATTTCGTCTAGAATGCGATGGTAGGCGACGTCGCCTTGCAGAGAATCGGGTGAGATACCTGAGACCTCCACGCTACTACCGATGACCATAGGAAGGGAAAGAAAGTAACTGGCGGCAGTAGCATCCGGTTCCACTTTGTAGTTTCCATTAGGGATGCGATAAGACACCGGTTTGAATGCGTAGCCATCCGGTGCTTCGTCAGGGATCGCACCGTCTCTCCGAAAGGTGGCGATCATTCGTTTAGTCATGGTGATAAAGGGTTTGGAGACGGTATTTCCATTTTGCTGAACACGAACGGGACCGTCCGTCAAGGAAGCAACCAGCAAGAGAGCAGACAATATTTGGCTACTGGCTTCGGCGTTGACTTCCCACACTCCTTTTCGGAGGCCTTGGGTTTTCATCTTGAAGGGAAAATGATATGGTTCAGCTTCCCATGCGAATGCGCACCCGCAACTTTCCAAGGTCTCGAGTAAGCCGCGCATTGGACGTCGCCTCATGGCTTCCGTGCCGTCGAGTCTATACGACCCTCCCCATCGTAAGGCCAGAGCGGCAACCAGGAAGCGAGCTACCGTGCCTGCGTTGCCAACGAAAATATCTCCCGTAGCCACGGGAATCATGCCACCCTGGCCTTGAACGGTTACGGTTTGGTTTTGCGCGTCCGCGCTGGTTTCAATACCCAATGCGCGAAGTGCGGTGATCATGACCTCGGCGTCTTCACTGAAGAGCGCGCCGCATAGGGTGACGGGGCCCTCATTCAGGGCGGCGAGCAAGAGAGCTCGATTGGTGATGCTTTTGGACCCCGGGACATGAGCCTTGCATGTGCCCGGCTGCGTAAAAGGACGAATTGGCAAGGTTTCCAGCATCATTAACAAGAATGAAAGAATCGCGTTACGCTATGGAATCACGGAAAGCCTTGCCTTCCTCGAGCCATTTTTCCAGATCAGCGAAATCCTGATTTGCGATTATATGTTTCAATTGTGAAATTTCTTCGGAAAATAAATCCAAAGCCTCGAGGATCTCCTTGCTGTTGTGTTGAGCGATATCAGACCAAATCTTCGGGGAACCCGCCGCTATCCGCGTGGCATCGCGTAGACCTTGGCCGGCTCCTTCACGGCACGCACGGGATTGTTTGGAAAGAAAATTGCATAGAGCGCTGGCGAGCAAGTGTGGCAAATGACTTACTTGCGCCAGAATGCGATCATGTTCCTTGGGAGCCACTTGGATGATACGCATACCCAGCCATTTCCAAAAGGCCGTTATTTTGTCGGCATTTTCCACCGATGTATTTTCAGAAGGAGTGACGAAACAAGGTCGACCCTCGAACAACGCGGAATCGGCGTAATCCATGCCGGATTTTTCGGAACCCGCGATGGGGTGGGAACCGACGAAATTCTTAATTGCAGCCTGTTCGGCGGTCATGCAGATTTCGGCTTTTGTGCTTCCGACGTCGGTCAGGAGACAGTTAGCGGGCAAGATCGAGCCAATCTTACCAAGTATTTCAGAGAGATGGACTACGGGCGTGCACAGCACGGCTAGATCGCTTCCCGACAAAGCTTCTTCCAAGTTATCACTGGCTTCATGGCACCAGCTAGCTTGCAGGCAAGCGTTACGGCTTTCCTCGCGTCGGGCCCAAACGGAGATACGCATTGCGGAATCGCGTGCATGGATGGCCATGCCGAGGGAGGTTCCCAGTAAACCGGGGCCCACTATGGTGATTTTCTGAAACAATTTGCTACCTGATATTGCGTGGAAATCGTCAAGCGGCAAGCACAGCGACAAATTTTGTTGGACAAAAGTAAATATTTAGCTGCGATAAAACACTTGATTAATCAACCCAAGGCCAATTCCCAAGAGCAACCGATTGATTTGGAGACTATGGATAAAATCCGGCGTGCCCGTTTGATTGTGCGGGTTCTGATGATTATAGGCATCGCGTTACCCATCCTTCTCTTCTTTTTGGTTTATGGATGGCCTTTTTCTTGAGTAAACCTTTGCGTTTGACCATCAGCTGGCTCTTTTCATGATGGATCCAAGATGCCTCGCATTCACAAAGTTTCATCCAAGACCTCGTCTTTGAGTGGTTTTTCCCGTCTCGAAGCGATTCTCGTTCTTTTGATTTTAGCAACGCTCGGCTTTTTGGCATTGCCTGTCTACAACACGATCCAGGCCAATCGCCAAGATAAGGCCGTTGGCGTTGATGAAAATCCATCCATGAAGAAGCCGCCGCCGAAGGTCGACAATAACTCGAAGCCGCAAACGAAGACTAAGCAAGCTGGAGCAGTTCCGCCTGCACCGGCGACGTCGCCCAAGAACGAGGAAGGTAGCGGTGCCGAAAACGCTTCCCAAAAAGCACGCGCTAAAAGTGACGAAGGGACCGAATAACTGCCTGCTGATTGACAGGGGGTGACCCTGACTATCGAGCAAATCCTGTCTTGCTCAATACACGATAGATGGAAGGAAAAAAGAAGGGACTATGGTTGCTCTGCGGTATGATCGTCGGGGCTTTCTCAGTCTTAGGCGGAATTTACATCTACTATGTGAATTTCATAGGAACACATGATGATCTACTCGCCTATTGGCATAACTTTCAGCAATTCTTGACGAAGAATTCGTTTTGGCTTTTCGCCGCAATTGCAATTTTGCCGGCATTCATTATTCCAGCTGCTCCCCTCTTGACTTGCGCAGGGATTTGGGGAGCGAGTGAGGAAAACGGCATTGTATGGGCATGGGTTTGGGCCAGTGTTTCCGTCCTCGTCAACCTGACCTTCACTTATTGGTTGGCGGCGGGTCCAGGCCGCAAGTTAATTAGAAGCATCCTGCGTCGTACCAAGTACGATATTCCCAAACCGGATCGCAAGAGCGAATTGGGGTGGGCATTGATCTTACGGTTGGTTCCCGGGGTACCCTTTATTTTCACCAATTACGCCTTGGGGCTCATTCGCATGCCCTTTCGACGCTATATGATTGTGTCCGCTCCCATCATGATCGTCACAGTCGGAGGATACGTTCTGGCTGTCGGAGGAGGGCTTGGCCAACAATGGACGTATTTCTCCCTAGGGCTTGCGATCATTGTGGTCATGATTCTCGTGGGGAGCATCGTATCTCGTAGGTATGGACACAACCAACGATCTTGAGCCAAGTTTGGACTCCGAGCGCGTATGGTCGGTTGCTGAACTGAACGATCGGATCAAGCGTCTGCTTGAAGGGGGAATCGGCCAATGTTGGGTGCGAGGCGAGGTATCGAATCTCCGCCGACAGGCCAGCGGGCATAATTATTTTTCCTTGAAGGATTCCCAAGGCCAAATTCGGGCGGTTTTGTTTCGCGGAGATGCGTCCAGGCAGGAAACATTACCCGAGGACGGCGCCCAAATCGTGGTTTTCGGCGAAGTTTCGGTCTATGGGCCTCAGGGGAGTTACCAGATCATTGTCAGGCACGTCATGCTGGACGGCGCGGGCCAATTGCGTCTGGAATTCGATCGCTTAAAGAAAAAATTAGCCGATGAAGGGTTGTTCGACGAAAACAGAAAGCGTCGAATCCCTCAAATGCCCGAAAAGATAGGGATCGTTACATCGCCCACTGGGGCGGCGTTGAAGGATTTCATTAGTATTTTGCAACGGCGAGGATGGTGCGGGAAATTACTTGTTTTACCCGCCAAGGTACAAGGTGATGAGGCTCCGGATGAATTGATCGCTGCTTTGCGGGCAGCAAGTGAATTGAAAGATTTGGATCTCTTGGTCATTGGGCGCGGTGGTGGAAGCGTGGAGGATTTATGGGCCTTCAACGACGAGGCGTTGGTTCGAGAAGTCGCGGCTTTTCCGGGTCCTGTAATTTCGGCCGTGGGTCACCAAATTGATTTTACTTTAGCTGATTTTGCCGCCGATCTGCGGGCGGAGACTCCTTCGGCGGCAGCTGAAATCGTAAGCCACGGTTTCTTGGAATCTCGCGAGCGTTGGCGACGTTGCCAGGACGGATTCACCGAGGTGATGGATCGAGCTTTGGAAACTCGCTCTTCAGAGATTCGTTTTCTGACTGAAAAACTACGAGCAGCGTCTCCCGTTTCTCTGGTGGAGAACTTGAGTTTGCGAGTAGACGATTTCAGTAATAGACTTGCAAATTACCTCCGGAGTACGAGTTCTCAGGTGAGAGATCGACTAGAGACTTACGAAAGACGTTTCACCTTGGTCGATCCTGCGAACCGTCTGCGATTGGAACGAACCAAGCTTGATGCATTGGATAAACGTTTGCGGAGTGGAAGCTTGGAATCCACACTGCGGCGAGGATTTACCTTGGTCAGCGACCCGGATGGGCGGCCTGTGAGTAGTATCCAAGGCTTGCAAGTCGGGGAGGAAGTGAAAACGCGATTCGTTGACGGAGAGGTGCCGATGAGGGTTATGGATAAAGGTTCCAGTAGTGAGCAGACTGGTAGCCAGTGAAGTTTGTCATGACGTTTCTTTGACATTCCTTTTACTGACTAATGACGATGCCGAGGGTCGATTTTGATAAAATGGCAACTGTTTCGTTCCCTTGATATTCATTAATCTTACATACCATACCTGAATCGGTTGGCTTGCCAAATGGGTCTTCACGGACCATGTTGAACTTGCTCATGAAAACCACTCGGTTTGTTTTTTTCTTGGTTTTCCTCGTAGTAACTACCCTCTCTATCGGGGTTGTGGCATTTTTGTTTTTAAAGCAAGAAGGGGAGACGATACGAGATCGCGCGAAAGCGGCTCGCGACCATGCCGAAAAGGCTCGTGTTCTTCGCGAAGCGGCTCGCGACCATGCCGAAGAGGCTCGCAAGGTAGCGACCGGGTATCGCGAAATGGGAAAATATTCTCAGCAAATGACCGTCTACGCCGATCAGCAGGCGGATTATGCGATGGCTTTGCGAGCCCGTACCATTGCCGACAACGTCGACTTGTTAATGCGCGAACTGAAAGATGGTTTGATGGAGATTTTGCAAAGTTTTCCCGAGGAAGGCATCGCCAAGGAACTTATTCTTTGGGAAGACAAAAACAATTTCGTTCACAAAGTGTATCTATGGCAAGGTGACGTGTGCTTGTCGTTGTCGGGACAGAACATCCCCAGCCAAACCAATCCAAAGGATCTGCCTTTGTTCAACCAAAACCAAGATTGGATCTGGAATGAAGTCGAGCACGGTCAATCAGTCTTGGTTCAAAGTGATTCGATTCCTCCTTCACGGCTTCAACAAAGCACGGACAGCGTTTCGGGAAAGACTTCTCCAAACGTTGTGGAAGAAGGTAAGAAAGTTTCGGGTAACTCTCCTTCTTCTCCTCCTCCTGATGTACAGCAGGAGGAGGTTGCCCTCAACTCCCCAACTGTCGATGTTAACCAGGAGCCTGTCGATCAAAGATCGCAACAAAACACCGGTTCAAACGATCAAAATTTGAGCTCCCAATTGGAGCAGCAAAATCGTGAAATCGGACAACAATTGCAATCACTCCCCGAAAACAAGTCCTGGTCCAGCTCCACTTACTTGGGAGATAATTATAGCAAGAACCAAAAGACCCGTTTGGAGCTACGCAACTCAACGCAAAATGAGGTTCTTTCAAATATACAAAAACAACAAGGCATAGAGAGAAACAAAGATAATCCATTGACGGGGGGATGGCAGTATTTAAATGGTTCACAAGGTAGGTTGTGGGGTTGTTGGTTGAGCAATAACCCAGCCGTTACTCGTGGGTTGCAAATCGACTCGAAGGAACTGGAGGGAAAGCTCAAAACCGCTTTGCCTGAAAACGTCGACGAGGATGAATACTTCGTTCTCTTGGACGAGAAAGGAATAGAGGTTTGTTCAGTGGGTGAGATGGCTTTGGAGGGCGAGTCCGTATCCCGAGTGGAAATCGAAGTGGGCAAGGGTTTGCCCGGTTGGACTGTGCTGGCAACTCGCCGCACTTTGCCTTCCTTTACGTTGCCTGAAATCGATTTACCCGAGATCGATCCAACGGTTGAGGGAAACGACGAGTTTTCAGTTGAAGCTGATGACACTTCCTTGGCCGGGTTGGGCGAAGGTTGGGGAGGTTATATTGTAGTCAGTTCCGTCATGGCGGCTATTCTCGTGGGTTCGACCTTGTTGGGTGGATCCGTGCTTTTGCTGCAAGTGCGTCGCAATTCACTGGAGGCGATTCGTAAAACTACCTTCGTCTCCAATGTTTCTCATGAGTTGAAAACACCTCTCACGACCATTCGCATGTATGGTGAAATGCTTGATGACGGCTTGGTCAAGGATGAGAAAAAAAGGCGAAATTACCTTTCGACTATCATAACGGAAAGCCAACGTTTGACCCGTTTGGTGAACAACGTCTTGGATTTCAGTCGTCTGGAGAGGGGAGAAAAGAATTATAACCTGAAAAAGGTGGAGTTAGCCGACTGCTTGAAAGAAGCGCTCGAATCCCAGCGCCCTCGCTTGGCTGAGAAAGGTTTCACCGTCGAGTGGATCGCTAAAGACGGAGATTGTAGAATCGAAGCGGATAGCGATGCGCTCGAGCAAGTGCTTCTTAATCTCTTGGACAACATTGTGAAATATGCTTCAGACGGAAAGTGGGTCGAAGTAAAGGTGGAATCCAATAGCGACGAGGTGGCTTTCGAGGTGTCCGACCACGGACCTGGAATTAAGACTGAGCAACGGGAGCGCATTTTCGAAACATTTCATCGCGTGGACGATTCCCTGACTGCAAGCCAACCTGGTTGTGGTTTGGGTTTGGGTATCTCCCGTAAATTGGTGGAAGATATGGGTGGGTGTATTTCTTGTGAATCGAACCAACCGCATGGAGTTCGTTTCCGTGTCTCTTTCCCTAAAGTAATGGAATCATGAAGAAGAGAATATTGGTAGTCGAGGACGACGACAACATTCGCAACGGTTTAACCGACGTTTTGGAGTCCGAGGGTTACGAAGTCGATTCGGCTTCCGATGGAATCCTCGGAGTGAAAGTCTTTATGCGAAATGACTTCGACATGGTGCTTCTCGACTTGATGATGCCAGGGAAAAATGGTTACGACGTCGCGCGTGAGATTCGGGCGAGCGGATCTCATGTTCCCATCATTATGTTAACCGCCAAAAGTGAAGAAATAGACAAGGTATTAGGTCTTGAGTTAGGAGCCGACGACTATGTCACCAAGCCTTTCGGCGTGCGTGAACTGCTTGCTCGCATTACTGCTCTTTTTCGTCGTTCTCAAGCTGCGAATGAGCCGACTTTAGAGGAGGAATCGGCATATTTTCAGCTTGGGCCATTGAAAGTGGATGCTCGACGATACGAGACTCGAGCTCACGGAAATACGCATGCACTGACACCTCGCGAACTCAAGTTACTCCGGCTTTTTCACGCTCGACCCGACGAGGCGTTGTCACGTGACTTTCTACTGAACGAAGCTTGGGGCTTGGATTACATGGGTACCACCCGGACCCTTGATCAGCACATTGCCCAATTGCGAAAGAAAGTGGAATTGGACTCAGCCAATCCCGAACTGATAGTGACGGTTCATGGCGTAGGGTATCGCTGGGTAACCGCCGGGCTGGATTGAGCAATTACCTCTTCGATCACTAACCCCGATTATTCTCTGGAGCCAGGCACGATGGCTAGTTCCAGTTCCTTGCCTTTCCGATTGACCTTTATGGATGCTGATTGGCCTACCTTGAGTTCGCTTATTGCATCCGTGTAATCGTAAACGTTTTCAATTCTTTTACCCATCAAACCAATTATGACGTCACCTCCCTTTATACCCGCCTTGTCTGCAGGACCTCCTTTCGTGACTCCTGACAAGAGCACTCCCTTGACGTCGCTTTCAGCATAATCGGGGATCGTGCCGAGGTAGGCTCCGAGACGACCACGACTTCTGTTTTTGGGGGCAGGCGTGGAATTGTATGGGATGGGTTTATCCCTGGTCAGTAACTGCATGGTTACTCTGGCGAGGAGCCGTCCACAGTCCGCTGCAGCCTCGTAGTTCAATTTGTCCGCGGTATCCGTTGGGGAATGATAATCGGAATGTAAGCCAGTGAAGGCGCTCAGGATAGGAACTCCTCGGGAATAAAAAGAGGTGCTGTCCGTTGGCAGGTGACTGTCTTTTTGAGGATTCAGGTTTAGGCCTATGGGAACGTTCGCTTTTTCTATGATCGGCAACCAACCTTCACCTGAACCTATCCCATGCAAAGTCAGTTTCTTTTTGTAGCGTCCCACCATATCCAAGTTAAGGTAAGCGACCAAGGGGAGGCTCGCGTTTGCGTCTTTATCTTTTACTCTTTTCTCGAGCTCCTTGGCATAGTGACCTGAACCTACCAAACCGATTTCCTCGCCGGACCATGCAGCAAATAGAATATCATGGTTCATCTTGAGTGAGCCTCTCTTCTTCAGGTCGGCAAGGTACTGAGCGATTTCCAGAAGAATCGCGACTCCAGCCGCATTGTCGTCCGCTCCCGGGTGGATTTTCCCAGCATCCTTCTTTTTTGCTCGTGAACCTCTTTGCCCTTTGCCGACGTGGTCGACGTGAGCGCCGATGACGAGGAAGTGTTTTGTCGGTTTTTCGCCGGCTCGCAACCATCCCAGCACGTTGCGGCCTTTTCCTTTTTCACGAACGATATCGACCTTACTTTCCAGCAAGACTTTCTTCAGATGAAATCCCATTACGGGATCGCCCTCGTCAAGGGCGTCATGCGCTTTTCTCAAATCCTTGCCCGCAATCTCAAATAACTCTTCCGCTACTTTGTCTGACACCGAAACGGTAGCGATCGATATGCCTGCAGAGGAATCGGAGAAAAAACGAACGAGCTCTTTTCGGTCCTTGGCGTTCGGACCCGTAACGAAAACGATGCCTGCCGCGCCCAAGTCCCGAGCAATGGTAGCTTTTTTGCGAAGAGCGGCATGGCTCCAAAACTTGTCCCTGCGTGTCTTAACCCAATCATTGGGTAGGTAACGCAACACCATCACCCATTTGTCCTTCACGTCCAAATGTACGTAGGAATCATATTCGGGCCACTCCTCGCTTTGGGGTATCTGAAGTCCATAGCCTGCGAAAACCACCTTGCTTGGTTCCACTGTCCCCGAATTCGAGAAGGCAACGGGGAGCCAAGCCTTTTCCGTTTCGTAGGCAACTGTTTTTCCGCCTGATACCTCCAGTTGGTTTTCAGAGCCCAGTTTAGCTCCCTTGGTGAATGCAAAGTATTGAAACCAAGTGTTCTTTTCGCCCGCAGGTTCCAAACCAAAAGATGAAAGTTGTTCCGCAACGTAGAGCGTGGCTTTACCAGCGCCTTCGGTGCCCGTGAACCGACCTTCCAATTCTTCGGATGCCAAGTACTCGACGTGGCGGCGAGCGTCTTGCGGTTGAATAGCGGCGGAAAGGGGAATGTCTTTCGATCCTGACGAAGCGACGTTATCATTCGATGAAGCTCTATCTTTCGCTTGGCCAAGCAAGCGCAGGGCTGCTTCATGATCCCATTCAGCGAGATAGATTTGGGATCGCTTGGTTGATCCGCGGGTGCTCGTCCAAGCGAGAGATTGACCATCCGGACCAAAGCATGGCAATCCGTCGAAACCGTCGGTGTAGGTCACGCGAACAGGATCTTTCTTTCCCTTGGCATCTACCAAGTATAGTTCGAAATTCTGGAAACCATGGACGTTTGTGGAAAAGATTAGGTACTCACCTGAAGGATGAAAGAACGGGGCCCAAGACATCCTGTCCAAGCTCGTCAGTTTTCTTTGGTCGGAGCCATCGACGTTCATTGTGAAAATTTCCGCTTGGTGACCATTTTCCGAAAAGCGTCGCCAACATATCTTTTCCCCATCGGAGCTGAAGAAAGGTCCACCGTCATAACCGGGTGCGTTGGTCAATCGCCGCAGGCGTGAACCATCGGCTTGCATGAGATAAATTTCGGAGAAGAACGATTTATCGCGTGCGAAAATATCCTTTTCCTTTTTGGTGAGTCCACCAACGTAGGCTTGCCTGTTGGATGCGAAAACAATCAGTTTCCCATCGGGAGAGTAGCATCCTTCGGCATCGTAGCCTCGGGCTTTAGTAAGGTTCGTTAGTTTGCCGGTAATTAGGTCTTTGGTGAAAATATCGTACCATTCGTCGTAATCCCATGAATACTTCCTGGCTTTGCCGGATTCACGAAACTCCAGTTCCGTTTTTTGCTTGGTTGCGGCTTCGGGGTCTTCGTGACTGGACGCGAAGAGAACTTGTTTCCCTTTGGGATGAATCCATGAGCAGGTGGTTTTCCCAGAGCCGGTTGAGACCAGTTCGTTATCTCCTGTTTCAAGATTGAGCAGGTAAATTTGATAAAACGGGTTGTTGGCCAAGCGTTCGGATTGGTAGATCAATTGCTTCCCGTCACTAGAAAAATATCCTTCACCACTTCGTTTTCCCGCAAAAGTCAGTTTGCGAACACGCTCAAGAAGGTTTCCTTCGCGTTCTTGAATTTCTTTTTCGGTCAACTCATCTTGCTCCGGTGCGTTCGTCGGAGGAGGGAGGACTGCCGAGGACACTGTAACGGCAAGCGGAAAGAACAAATGAAGTAATCTTTTCATGGAAATTGACAGCATGGCGCTCCTGAAGGTCTTCGCAAGCCGGTTTGAAGGAATCTGGATTGATTTCCTAATCAAATCTCCCAGCTCTCCAAAGCGAACAGAGGTCCATTGTGAGGGCAACGCTTATATGGAGAGCGGCACCCATCCATATGGAACGTGTTTTAAGGCACATGAATCCTAGTATGATGCCCGCTGCGATGGCGGCAAAGGTTTCAGGCATAGGCTTCCCGAAGTGGATCATGCAATAGGGAACCATCATGACGAAAATCGCGTAAGCTCCGAACTGGCGTTTTACCCCATGAAGTAGATAACCACGAAAGAAAAACTCCAAGCCCACGAACTGAAGGAAATATGCGAATTCCCAAATCCAAAAACGAGGCCATAAAGGTTCATGAAAGTGGGGTTTGTAAAAAGGGTATGTTCGTTGAAAACTTTGTGTGTCCGAAATGGTTACCACGATGGGAACCATTACTAAGAGCATAGCGAGATATAGTCCCCACAATTTTAATAAACCCGAAATTTTAAGGCCATATTCACCGAGAGGTTCTCGAAAAAAGAAACGAATTTGAATTAATGGAACCACTATATACAGCAAGGTTTGCCCCAAAGCCCAAAACAGCATGAAATAAAACTCTCGGTCGGCCCCGCCGAGCCATTTCGAAACATTGGAACTGTGCAACTTGTCTTCCAAATAGAAGAAAGCGTTCCCTTTAACTACAAGGTAGTATTGTAAGGTCAGTAGGACGGCGACGGAAACCAGAATTGTGATGCTTTTCCCATCGACCTTGGTTCCATCCTGTGAATTTAAATACGCTTTTCTTTCAAGCTCCGCTTCCGCCAATGGTTTGGCGATGAATACCTCGATGCGGTGCCACCAACCCCTGGTTAGGTCGCCAGATGGGGGTTCGTCTTTCGTTTTCATTGCCCCATTAGGAATCTCGCTTTTCGGATGGTGCAAGCGAGAACGAGTGACGACGAAATTTTGCGTTTAATCAGCACACCCCATGGATTTAAACCTGTTTACCGATATTTGCTGAAAAGTAAAAGCAACCGCCAGTCTCGGCTCCTGTCCAGGCAACCATGCGATGCAAACCGCTATTGCATAAGGTAACGAGTTGCAAGTCGCGCACAATGCCTCCCGTCGAAATAGTTTGGTAGGCTTTTTCGAGTAGGTGTTTTTCCGAGTCATGAAAGAAATCAAAAAAAGGAATGCTCGTCAGTTCCTTGCGACCCCAGCCTAGTTTGCTCCAATTGCCCGAAATGGCTTGGATGAAAGGAACTTTCTCATCATTCATCCCGATCATGCCGTGAAAATCCGAAGAGGCCCAAATCGACTCTAGTTTACCTCGTTCCTCCTCATAGGACCTCCAGGGGCTAGATGAACTATTTCGTTTTCGCAGACTTCTCGGTGTGGTGCCGATGCGTTTTCGAAAGGCTCGATAAAAGTATTGGAGATCTTCGAAACCTGATTCCTCGGCGATCACGGAAATGTTTTTACTCGTGTCCGAGAGTAAAATCGTAGCTTGGCGGATACGTTTCCTGATGAGATCTTCCATTGGGCTGACCTCGAAACACTTCTTGTAGAGGAAGGCGAAGCGACTCGTGCTCAAGTTGCACAGTTTGGCCATATCGGCAACTGACCATTGAATTTCCAATTGATCATGCACGATGGTTCGAACTTCTTGCAATTTTTCCAATGGATCAATTGTGCCATGACCGTTTCCCTTCGCCCGTCCATTGACCCAATGACGTGACAATTTGATCAATAATTCTTGTAGACCAAGTGAAACGACGAGATTCCAGCGGTTTGCTTTTCGTTCATGCTCCAAAGTGATTCGCTCCAGTAACGGAGGAACGAAGTGGGTGCTGGCGGGGCGGAACAACTGGTTGATTGGCAAGCCCAATTCCTTGATGAAAAAATGTATTCCAGATCCATCGAAGACACACCAGTCGGAATCCCAAGCACTATCCTCTCCATGAAATACCTGCGGATGATTACTCGCATGAATCAGACAGTCGCCAGGATAAGCCTTGTATTGCTTGCCATTCAGCTCAACGGACACGTTCGATAGAAAATGAGTAAAGCTGAACGCTCCATATTTTTTGGGGCGACTATGCGTTACAATGGAGGAGTCGCTCGTGGCGCAAGCAATTACTTGTGCATGTACGGAATGCATTACCATGGATGCATTATCAACAGGTATTTAAAGTGCATTCAATAGAATAGAACAAAAAGACAAATGCATCCTTAATTACATGCAATAGCGATTTTTGTTAAGTTAATAAATAGAGAAAGTGACTTCATCTAAGTAACCCAAGAAGGCTGAGCGATGTATCAAGGATGGTTCAATCAAAAGTTTGTCCAGCCGCCCACGTCAATGATGTCTTTTTCAATCTTTTCCCGATCAATTTGATGGGAAGGGAAACACTCAGCACAAATGATTCAGTTTTCGGTCGATTGCATAATTTGCCGTAGCCCAAACAGAAATGATAAAAGCCAACAAAACGAAAAAAGAGTCAAAATCCTTTACCACCCGGATTCCACTGGATACTTGGAAGAAGATAGAGCAATACAGGCAATATGGTGACTGGAAGACCAACCAACTGATGAACCATGCTCTACACGCTTTTTTCGAGATCGTCGAGTCGCACTCCAAGAATCCTGAAGTTCCTCTGATCTGTGAGACCGTTCGGGATTTATGTCAGCGAACGAGGACTCGCAAAAAGTAACTGTTATGCCTTCCACGCAATTACAGCGACGCCTTAATCTTATGATCAACGGGTTTGTAGTTCATGGAGGTTTTAAGGGTTACCAAAAAGGGTGGCAGTGACGGGGGGCTGACTTGTCCGAGGTCAACTCATGAACAGCTTGAATGGTGTTGGTAACAAATGCATTGATTGAAATGCTCGTGTGCGAAGTCATTTCGAGCAAGAGAGCATGATCTTCTTCCGACAACCGAACAGTCAGCGCTTTTTTATCTTTTTGCTTTCCCATGTCTTTAACGAAGACAATCCTTGTAAACCCAACCCCTTTTTCTAGCGAAAACGACACCAATCAACAAGTAGCCAAATGAAGATATTTAGATTATTAGATGCATTAATGAGGCTTTGTATTCTATTTGGAAACATTGTATTCAGAAAATATCAACATAAGTTCAAGGACATGATGCGAGGCAAAAATTCACTGCTCGCATGAAAGGCGTTGATTTTGAAGTCAAATGATGTCACATACCATGAAAAATCAATGATTTAGCTTATCCTAGGCTAAATTAACGGAGAACAAACTATGAGCGCTCGCCCAGCAAAAAAGAAAAAAGTAGAAGCAAAATCTTTCACCACCCGCATCTCCTTAGAGACTTGGCGGAAAGTTGAAAATTATAAGAAATACGGAAATTGGAATACCAACCAATTGATGAATCATGCCCTGAATTCATTCTTCGAGATAATCGAATCCACTAAGAAGAATCCAGAGATTCCACTGATTTGCGAGACCTTGATGGATCTATCACGTAGAGATCGCAAGCGTTTCAAGTAGTATTAGGTTGGCGAAACCCAATTGATAAGTGCTCCACGGGAACGCGTGCATTGAGTGTAGTGGCATTCGCCAAAGGTTTGGTTTTACATTCGACCTTTACTGCATACGAGCACGAGCCCATGAGAGCTCGCCTAGGTAGTTTTCCTAAGCCTCGAGAATAGGAAAAATAGTTTAGGCTGCGTCAGGGTCGACGCACTTGGGACCCTTGAGGGCGTCTTTAGCTCCCACGAGACCGGGGAAGTTGTCAGCTGTTGCGTTCAAGTCGATCCATTCTTGCATTTCATCTGGGATGTCCATGTCTGCAAAAATTGCTTCTACCGGGCATTCATCGACACATGCATTGCAATCAATGCATGTCTCCGGATTAATATACAGGCGATCAGGTGTTTCATGGAAAGCATCCACTGGGCAGACTTCAACACAGTCGGTATACTTACAGTCGACGCATTTTTCGGTTACAACATAGGTCATGGCAAATGAGACTAGGATATTGTGTAGTGTGTTTAGGAAGCAAAAGTTCTGCCCCTTTATGTGTCAAATGGTAAAAACTTCAATTTTGTTTCCCTGAACCCCCATTCAATTCGACGAAAAGTTAAAATCCTGTTTTTCGATCGATGAACTTTTCAATACTGCAGTTGCATCATGAAAACTTCTTTCCCGGTACACGGTGAGTGTAGTCGTTTGCTTAAACTAATTCCATACAGAGTATGCCTCGTTGCTCTTTGCGCTAAACGAACAGTGTTGACACACAACCATGGCATTTAAGACCAAGATGTTATGATCAACGCGGTGGGGAAAGTGGTACCACCTTGATTTGCGGCTTTCCACTCGCATTTCCTAGGCTCAAGAGAAATATCGTGCCCGGACGTTTGGAAAGGAAACGTTTACTGGAATGAGCGAGGGCCCAACCTTTCTCTGAATCTGCCGATTCGACCGATACTTGAAAACGAGTGAAGGCTTGGCTATTTCCCTGCATGCGGAATGGGGCCGCTTGTTGATGAACCAGTTCTTTCGTTATCCCGTTAACGGAGACCAGAGCTCTTTTTCCAGATAAATTCAATACAATGCCTGTTCCCGCTATTTTCGATACGCGGGTACGGTCTACTGGAACGTTCTGATAGGAATTCGATTCCTGATTGTAATAGTTTAAAATATACAGGACATCCCGCTTTTGAGCATCGACAGGTAATCTTGCCACGATACGGGTGGAGTTGGCTTCCACCATGAAACTCTTGAGTTCCAGTGGATTGGTACCTCCGTAAAAAAGTCTTTTGCTTTGTCGACCGGGAAGCAAATTCACCGAGTGAGTTTGGTTGCCGTCGCTGTATTGAACTTTATTTAGGTAGGGTACCGGATCATTTTTAACGATGCTGTATTTTGCTGTCGAATCTTTCGCAATAAGCTTAAGAATCCTGGTAGCCTCTTCCTCGCGCCCTTTCTTTTTCAAATCTTGGGCAAAAGCCTGAATGTATTTCTGAATTTCTTTTAAAACAAATGCAGCCTCCCGATGGCGCTTTTCTTTGCTGAGTCGTTTGGCTTTGTTTGACTGTTCCGCTACCCATCTCTTGATTTTCATTTCCTGATTCGAGGGCCAGGCATAAAGAGAAAAGGACAACTTGTTTTGGTTTTTGTCCTGACCAAAACAGGCAAGGGAGCAAAGTGCTCCCAGTATCAGCGATTGCCAAACTAGTCGGGTCACTTGGTGAGGTTCGTGTTTACGGGGTCAATTATTGGCAAGGCGATGCTAGCGCTCTTGCCCTTTTTGCATCTCTTCCAACCTCTTTACCAATTGAGCCAAGAATATCTTTTCTTGGTCTGAACCTTTGGTCCTTAAAAGTTGGATGAAGGTTTGCCATCTTTGTTTCAAGGTAGGAATGAGGGAGCTGTCTCTGGTGGTAACAATGCGTTGCAGAAGCCTGCTGATTTCAGAACATGAGTCCAGTAAAGCCTGCGTTGTTTGCGCTTTGGGATTGTTGGCGAGCGCCTTGATCATCAAGTCTTCGAATTTCCTAGCATCACCAAGGTATTTTTTTTCCAAAGCATCGAGTTGATCGAAAGCGACTTTCACTTCCTCGTCTTCTTTGAGCGACTCCCGAAGACTGGCCAAGTATCTTTTGGCGGCAGATAGTCTCTGGATGTTGGCTGTGTAGTAATCCCTCGGTTGTCCTGCTTTTCGTAAAGCGATTTGCAAATCGCTCACGGCTTTTTGGGCATTTTCATTTTCCGGCAATTGAGCCAGTTTTTGAGCCTCTAATTTCTCGAAGGCTTGATTGGCTTCAAGATACATTTCTTCCGATATAACAGATTCGGAATACAGACCTTGCAGGCTTTCATCGTTTTCCAGGAGATCGTCTTGAATCTTTTGCAGTATCCCTTGGTAATGACGCTGGTAGCGAAGAAATTCTCGCAAGTCTTTTTGGTGATTGGCGGTTTGCCTGCGGCTACTCTGAGCTTGCGCTTGGTAATAAAAACCAAGCAGGAAGATTAAGGATAAGATAAATAGAGGGTAAGGTTTCATGATTGTTTCTCTACGTTAAGCCTTGGAGGTGTTTTGCAAATCGAAAACGATCATTCGATTGCACTTCGAAGGGGCTTGCTCCTACATTTCCTGAGGAGAAATCCAGCGGAACTCGACGAGTTTGAACTCGCGGTGAAGACCGTTCCATTCGGTGTTGTCGCCGGCTTCGGAGCCCTCCTCGACGTCGGCTTCGGG
>PBLJ01000051.1 GCA_002721705.1 Opitutia bacterium | reverse complement strand
TCGATGCGATGGTGGTGAAACTCGCTGCACTGGGCGACCATACCCCTTCGGTAGCCGCGGAGTTAAAGGCTCGGGTACGATAGTGATAAGTAGTTTCCGGGACGAGGTCGCCAATCGTTTCCTCAAAGACGCCTAAGCCTTTGGGTCCTATCTCCACGACGTTTGTCCACGAGCCTGCATCGGTACCACCGTCGGAAGTACCGTAGTAGAAACGAACCTCCGGCGCTTCGCCACCTCCATCCGTTATCTCGCCCTTGAAAGCGGCGTTGGAAGCGGCGACGTTGGCCGAGTCGGGATTTATGGCCGTGATTACCGGGGTCGTGGCCGCCACGTTCAAGTTAAGATAGATTTGGTTTTCCTCATCCTCGGGGTTGACCGTACCGAGGTAGGTGCCGTCTCCGTAGTCCACGAACAGAGACACCGTGAAAGCGCCGGCCACGGTCGGCGTGCCGGTAATAGCGCCGGTACTGGAGTCGACTTGCAGACCTCCGGGGAGGTTGAAGGCGGCGTACGAAGTGGAGCCATCGGTTCCGATGGCCGTAATGTTGTAGGTGAAGGCGTGGTTGGCGGTCGCGTCCACGTAGAGAGGACTGGTGACGATGGCCGGTCCGGTGACCCCACCGAAGGTCAAGAAGTTTGAACTGGCTCCGGTGTCGTAGGCTGCCTTGATCCAGTCGGCCGAACGGGCCACGGAGGAAATGCGAGCTTCGTCGATCAGGCCATCCCAGAAATAGTTGCCGTTGGGTGATTCGTTCGCTCCCGCGCCGATGCGGAAGTTGGTCACGCTGTTCTTCGTGAAGTTTGGTGTACTGGTAGATCCGGCCACGCCATCCACGTAGATACGCTTGGTGGTGCCATCATAGGTCATGCCGATATGGTGCCAAGTGCCGTTGGTGTGATTCTGCTTGGGATCGGTATTCCAACCGGGACCTGTCCAGAACTGATATTTTCCACCCTGCGAGTAGAGAATGTAGCCGCTGGCGGTAGCTCCACCAGCAAGATCGTCTCGACTGGAGAAGACTGCGGCGTAGTTCGTGCCGCTGGTCCGCTGTGCCCAGGCTGAGGCCGTGAAGGATTCGGGATTGAGCGAGGAGGTGAAAGCAATGTCGGCCCAAGTGGTACCGTCGAAGCTGGCCGCATTGCCAATCTTTCCGGCGTCGACGAGGGCTCCATTGCCGACGGCGTGGTTGGTGGCAGGCGAGGAATCGACGAAACTGCCGGCGATCACGTCGGTCATGTGCCAAGTTCCCGCAAAGCCGTTGGACCAAGTGGAACCGTCGGTGGTATAGGCCGGGGCGCTGGCCGCCGCGGGATTGGCCCACGCTGCGGTGATGACCGTGGAAGTTCCCGAAAGAGCGGGTACTTCAACCCAGACGCGGGAATTGCCCGTGACGTCCCAGTTTTCCAATTCGTAATCGAGTTCCTGGCCGTTGGAGGAGAAGAAACGGAGGTCGCCCCCACCGCTTGAGATAAAGGAATTGTAGGTAAAGTTGGCCGTGGCTCCTCCGGAAACGGTCAATCCTTGGTGCAAGTCGACCAAGATGGGGAAGTCCGTCAAAGTGGAAGAACCAGCATAACCACTAACCGTGATGTCCATTTTGTAGACGTAATCGGTAAGGTCGGTGATGTGGAAAGTATAGACTCGCGAGTCCGACTTAGTGTCACCGGCGCTGTTTTGACCGGTCACGGTAATGGTGGACTGAGTGGTGCCGTCAGTCAGTGGGGTGCCCGTGATTTCACCGGTTCCTGCATTGATGGAAAATCCCGGAGGCAAACCGACCGCGGTATAGTTCAAGGACCCACCGCCAGCGGCCTCTATATTGTGGGAAACCGCGGTTCCCACCTTGCCGTAGACGTTGGAATCGCCTTCCAGCTTGGGAGGTCCGGCGAAATTGCCGTAACCAAGATAAGTGGAACCGGGTTTCTGGTTCTCGTAGGATGCAGTCGCCCACTCGGCGGGACGCGCTACTTTCTCTACGCGCACCTCGTCGATATCTCCCCGGTGTCTGCCGGCGCCGTTGTCACGGGCGCCGATTTGCAGTGTGATATCGGTTGGCGTGATGGTTCCGGCGTCGTACATGTTTTGAATTTCCACACCATCGGCGTAGACGCGGCGCTTCTCGCCGCCGAATACAGCCACCCAGTGAACCCAAGTGTTGTCGGGAATGGTGTATCCGCTGATCTGCCCCGCATCGTCGCCAGAAGTGCCACGCAAAGTGAAACTTGGGTTATTGGTATTGTTGTGCCGGCGTAACTGCCAGCCTTGGTTCCCCTCCCCGCGCTTGGCGATGAAACTCTGCCAGTTTTCGCGCCAACCTGAACGGCGTACCCAAAGGTGCACCGTGAGGTTTTCGTAATGGTCGAAATGAGCCTCGTTGGGTACGTTTAAATAGGAGTTGTCGAAGTACTTGGCTCCACCTATCACGCCAGTCGAATCGGTTACCGTACCGACAGCAGTGGGTACGTTGTTGGCGGCCGTGGAATCATTCGGCGAACCGCTGTTCAAGTGCCAAACCCCGAGGTGCGAGTCGGACCATGCGGACCCATCGGTGGTGTAGGAAGGAGCGGCGGCGGCGGCATAGCCCCAACGCATGATGAGTTTGTCACCGGCTGCAAGAGAGGGAACCTGTACCCAGATACGAGATTCACCTTCGGTGTTCCATTCCTCTACTTCGTATTTGCACTCGACACCAGCAGTGGTCTGGAAACGGAGGTCCGCGGCGCCGTCCTTCAACTGGCTGTAGCGAAAGCCTGCGTCGAAAAGGGTCGTGTCGCTTTCGCTCAAACGCACGAGCATAGGCCAATCGGTCAATGCCGATCCACCGGTATAATTCGGCGTAATTTCCATCGAATATTCGAAAGGAGCATTGTCTCCCACCGAGATGGTAAGATCCTGTATGGCGGTACCGATGGCGTTGGTCGCGGCGATTTTAACGACGAAGTCACCGGCGGCGGCAGGAGTGCCGGAAATGATACCGGTTGTGGAGTTCACGCTTAACCAGGACGGGGCATAGAACATCGAGAAAACAGTTGGGTTGTTGCTGGCCGCTATCTGGTAAGTGAAGACCATGCCGGTAGCGGCGGTAGCCGTGCTCGGACTGCTGATGACGATGGCGGGGCCACCAACGTCGCCGCCGCCGCCGCCGTAGATGGCGAACACGTCGGCGTTGGTCAGTGGAACGTTGTAGAAGCGAACGTCGTCCAGCCAAATGCTCGAATGGTTCCCGATGTTGGGGTTGTTGTTCGCGTTGCCGGAATTGTCGCGGGCCCCGAAAACGAGTTGCGAACCGGTCGGATTTACGCTGCCGCTGCGATTTTCGGAACCGATGAGGGTGCCGTCGACGTACATTTTGCGTTTGCCACCACCCCAGGCGCCAACGAGGTGGTGCCATTGGTTGTCGTTGATGTTTTTCTGGCCGAACCAGTCATCGTTGCCGGGTCCGCGCAAGGTGAAGGATATCCTGTCCGCATCACCGCCGCGGCGACGAAGTTGCCAACCTTGGCCGCCCTCGCCTCGTTTCGAAATATAGGGTTCCCAACCACCGTCGGGCCATTCCTTGACCCATGAAGAGATGGAGAACTGGGTACCGCCGTCGTAAGTATTTTCACTGCCGCCGTCGCTCACGGTAATGTACTGGTTACCGTTGAGGTTAACCGATTTGCCCGTGCCGAAAGGAACGTCGGTATTGTAAATCGAAGCGCTGGAATGGACACCGTGATTATTGTTGCCGGAGGAATCGTTGGCGTTGTTGGTGTCGAATTTCCACCACCCGAGGAGGGCGTCAGCGCGGGTCGGCGTCGTGATGAATTTAAGAGGCGTGAACACGAGAGTGGTGGGAGACCATGTGGTACCCGCCGCATTGGTCGCGGAAACCCTTGTGTAATAGATGTTAGGAGGCGTGAGACCACTGGAAATTTCCGCGGATAGGTTGCCGGGTTGAGCGTTGTTTATGGTCAACGCGCTGTCCCAGTTGGCGGCGGTGACGTTACCGTCGGTGGTGCCGTAGTGGAACTTGTAGGTAACCGCAGCTCCACCGGTGCCTGACAAGGTACCGTTGAGCTTGGCGGAAGCGGTCGTCACGTCGGTGACTGAAAAGACGTTGCCGAGCTCGGGAGCGCTGGCCGAGGACGCCGTGGTGAAGGTTTGCGCATCGGTCCAAGTCGCGCCACCGGTGCCGCCTTGCGTGTTATCCGCCTTGAAACGGTAGTAGTAGGTCTGACCGGGAGTCAATCCCGAGGCATCGCGCACTAATCCGCCCAAGCCCTTGGTGCCCAAGTCCGCGTTGTTTTGCCAAGCGAAAAAGAGTTCGCCGCCATCCGAGTCGCCCCAGTAGACGGTGACGTTGGGATCGCGACCACCGGTGTTGACGATATCTCCATTCAACTTCGCCGCGTTGGCCACGACGTTGGTCGCGGCCGAAGAAGTGATGACGGGAGGGCCTACCGGAATTTGTATGGTAAGCACCTGCGAGGCGGTGAAGGTCGAATCATTCGCGACCAAGGTGACGTTGGCGTCGCCCCCCACGGTGGGGGTGCCGGATATTTCACCAGTCGACTCGTCGCAGGTAAGTCCCGTGGGAAGGTTGATCGCGGAATATACCGGACCAGTCAGGCCGGTGGTGGTGATTTGGTAGCTGAAAGTCGAGCCGACGGTGGCGCTGGCGGTGGCGGCGCTCGTGATGGTCGGAGGAGTGAACTGGTCGCCTTGTCCGGCGTTGTATATATTGCCGACGTCCGCGGCGGTCAGCTCGGTTTCGTAAATGCGTAGGTCGTCCAGTTGACCTTTGAGGTAGCGATCGTTCCAGTTTGAACGGCCGATATACTGCTTATTACGGCTCTTGATCGTCGGTGAAGAACTGGAGTTCATGGATCCGTAAAGGACACCATTGCTATAGAGCTTGGTGGAGGAATAGTCCCAGCGGCCTTCGCCAACGGTCATAACGGCATGAATCCACTGACCGGTCACCCAGAAGCCATAACCACTGTTCATATTTTCGTCGTGACCGGGCCATCCGGCGTCCTTGAAATGAAGGCCGGCCCGGTCGTCCCAACCGACTTGGGCGAGGAGGATATTGTCGACGTTGGCTCCGTTGCCGAAGTCGATGATGCGCTGCCAGTTGCCGAAGCTGGCCAGCTTGACCCAAGCCGATACGCCCCAGGCGCCACCGGTTTGCCAAGTGCCCGCGTCGACCCACTGGCCGCTGGCGTCATTGGAGTCTTTGTTTCCACTATCGAATGCGAGAGCCCGACCGAACTTGCCCGTAACCCCTTGAGCATCGAAGGTCATGTTTTTGAGGGTGGCGTTGAGAGGGCCTGCCTGCGCCTCGCGCAACTCGATTTCACGAAACCCAACCCAAGTATCGGCCGTTTTGGCTTCCGTGATCGTCAGTCTGTAGTAACTGTAATCGCCGGGCGAAGCCACGACGAAGGAGCGCCAAGCATTCTGCTCCCATCCGGTTACGTTCGTCCTCACGTCGACGTCGGTCCATGAGGACCCGTTGGTGGACCCTTGCAGCTTCCAGCTCTTGGGAATACGATTCGTATATGGGGTGCAGCACCGGTAACGGATTACCCGCTTGGTGGCGCCGCCGGGCACTTGGTACTGGACCCAAGCGTTGGGCAAGGTGTTCTGCCTAACCAGCCAGCGAGCGTTGTCGTCGTTGATGCGAACGTTGTCGAAAGCTTTCGCATGGCCTCTCCATGAGGCCGAACCGGTGACGGTGCCGCCGCCGTCCGTGATGTCGACCCCGCCGTTGTACGCGCTGGAGTCGACCGCGGAAGTCCCGGTGGTCTCGTCGAATTTCCACCATGCGACCAAGTCGTCTTCCTTAACCGTGCCACCGGACCAATACTGCGGTACGAAAACACCCATCTGGGGGGTGACTGTGGTGCCGACCGCGTTCACGGCGGCTACCCGGAAATAGTAGACTTTGCCCAAATCAAGGTTTTCGACGTTGGCCGAGAACGCCCCCGAGCCAAGTACGCCTAATGCGATGGAATTATCCCACAGGTTGAGGTCGGATCCGCGATCCTCGTCTCCCCAGTAAATGGTAACGTTGGGATTTTCCCCCCCGGTGTCGGTGACCGAACCATTGAGGGTGCCGCCTGTAGCGGTCACTCCCGTAGCGGCCAAGGAACCCAACGATGCGGGCTCGAGACTGGAGCGCGTGTTGAAAGTGAGCGGAGAAGACCATTTCCAGCTACCACCCACGTTGGCTACGGCAAAGCGGTAATGATAAGTGGAGTTGATTGCCAAACCGCTGAGGAGACGATCGAATCCACCCGAAGGTAATACGCCTAGACTGAAAGATTGAGCCCACGCGGAAGCATTCTCGCCTTTGTCGGAAGTGTCGACGAATACGGAGACCGTGCAATCGGTGCCGGTATCGTCCGAGTAGGCGCCGGAAACCAGCGCCCCGTACAATCCGGGGTCGATGGCTGCGTTGGCGATGACGGAAGTAGGCAGGGGATAGAGGGTGATCTCCAAATCGGCGGAAACCGATCCGTAACCATTGGTCGCGGTCACGGTGGCCGTGGTTGGAACGGGGGGCTCGGCCGGGGCGTCGGTCGCAATTCCCGAAATTACGCCAGTAGTGGCGTTTATATTCAGTCCCGTAGGCAAACCGGTGGCCGAAAAGGTAGCGGGGAAAGCCGCGTGCGTGGTGGCCGCGGTGACGTTGAAAGTGAACTGCGCGTTCGAATTGCCCGAGGCGCTCGTGGAACTGGTGATGGAAGGAGCACCTTCACCATTATAGATTGCAGCAACGTCGGAAGCGGTCAGGGCGATATCATAGAACCTTACGTCGTCCAGCCATACGTTCGATTGTTGACCGATGTTCACGCCGTTGGCCGCGTTGCCGGAATTGTCCCGAGCGCCGAGAACCAACTGCGAACCAGTGCCATGGACGGTTCCCGTGTTGGCCACAGTACCAATCTGGACGCCATCCACGTAGATGGATCTAAATCCGCCACCGAAGGTACCGACGAGATGGTGCCAACCCGTGCGAATGTCCTTGGTGACGTACCAATCGTCGTTGCCTGTGCCACGTATAGTGAAGGCAGTGTTGGTTTGGTCACCAGCGCGCCTGCGCATCTGCCAACCTTGGCCCTCGCCTCGTTTCGAAATGAAGGGCTCCCAACCACCGTCGGGCCATTCCTTTACCCAAGAAACTATACTGAACGCCGTTTTACCATCGAAGGTCGACTGGTCACCGCCATCGCTCACGGAAATGTAGTTGTTGCCGTTGAGGTTGACCGACTTTCCTGACCCGGTGGGCGTGTCCGCATTGTAGATCGAAGAGCTGGAAGCAATTCCATGGTAACCGTTTCCGGAACTGTCGTTCGCGGTGCCGTCGTCGAATTTCCACCAACCAATCAGGTTGGCGGCAGCGGCGGGAGGCTTGCGGAAATCGTGAGAAAAGCTCGCGGCCAAATTGCCCAGGTTCGCTCCTGTGCTCTGAGCGGCGCCGGATGCGATCGAAACGGTCACGGCGGCGGGATCGGTCGAAGGAAGCAGGTCGAAGGTGTAGGTGGCGCCGGAGCCTGCAAAGTTGGCCGCGGTTCCATTGGTGATAGTAAGGTCACCGATGGCGAAGTTACTTACCGCGGTATCCACGCCATCGACCTTGAACGTAACTGTCATCGGCAAAGGATAGGCATGATCGTTACCACCGCTGAGCGCTATTACGGGCAAGGGATTGGGAGGCGCGGGGCGACGAAGCAAGACGAGCTTGGTCGGCACCTCGTCGTTGACGGTGCCGCCGGCTCCTTCGGCCTTCACGTTTACGGTCAGCACGTCGTCGACGGCCAAGCCGGGAATCAAGGTGACCAAGGAAGTCGACGATTCGTCGTGTCCGCTGGCTTTCCGATTATAGTGAGTCTTTGACTCGGCCCCGGCGACGTCGACTCCGTTTACCTGGACGGTGATCTTCGGGTTGTTGCGAGCCGAACCGTCTTTCAAGGCGCTATTGAAAGCCAAGAGGTAGTCGCCTCCTTTTTTGATCGTCACTTGATGAGAGAAAATCGACGTGGAGTGCTCGAAAATATTGGTGTCGACGGTCTCGTCGGTCGACCATTGGACGGAGGCCAGGCTGGTTGGATTCCAGTTATTTGAGTTGTTGGTGACCTGCGTGGCGGTCGCGGCGTAAAGATCGGTCGCAGCCAGTTTTTCGACGAAGATGGAGGCTTTTTCTCCGGCTTTCACGGTAATGGTACCACCCGCCGCCTTCTTGAGGGCATCGATGGTGAGCTTTTGCCCGGCCGTCGCGGTTACCAAGCCAGCCCAGTGAACGGAAGCGTCCTTGCCGCCTTCGGCGTTTCGGATGTATCCCTGCTGGGCAAGCCCGCCATTAATGCGCGAACCGTCGAGCTTCACCTCAAGAGCCACCGAACCGCGGGTCGACGCGCCGTAAAGCGGAACGTTGACGAAGACCAGGTACTTGCCGGCGGCGGTGAGCGTAATCTCATGGCTATTGGAGGCGTCGTCGTGAGTAAAACCATTGTCCTTGCGGCCTTCCTCCCACTGCAAAGCGGAAGCGTTACCATTTAGGTTAGTACTTGATACTGTGCGACTTGCGGTACCTGAAAACACCGTTCTGGAGGCGGCTATCTTCTCAACGTAAAGGCTCGTGGTCTCGAGCGTGGTCTCGTTTGAATTCGTGGTCGTGGTACGCTTGGTCTTGACCTCGACGTAATCGTCGGCGGCCACGCCCCTGAGCAAGAAATGAACGTGCCCCGAACTTTCCGCATGACCGCTGGCGTGACGGATGTAGGTGGATCGTCCGGCTCCCTCAGGAACGGCCACGCCGTTCTTGAAGACCACGAATTCCTGGGTGGATCGTCTTCCCCCGTTGGTGACCGTGCCTTCCTTGTGAGGCGCGGTGAGCGCGATCAAGTAATCGCCCGCCGCCTTGAATTTCAAGCGCGTCGGGTTGCCCGCCGGGTGTTCGAAGAAACCGGAGTCGAGCGTGGCGCTTGACCATTTGATCGCCTTGTGGGCCGTGACCTTCAGGCTCGTGCTGTCGTCTTCCAACTTAGTGCCTTGCAGGAAGGCGCCACCATCCACCACGGCGCGGGCCGTCGGGGCGCTCCAGAAGAGCCCCAAGGCGCCGACCGCCAGAGCGGCGAAGACTTTGATTGAGTTGTTGTACAGTGTGGTTGCGATGCCGTTCATTTTCATGACTAGATGTGTGACCGAATGATTCGCGGTCTTCGTGTTTCGCGTTTTTTTGAAAGTGGTGCAGGAGCGAGAATCCGCTTCCTTGGAGAAATTCCGATTTTTCGTGTTATTCATTTCCAACTTAGAATTTTGAATAAGTTCTTACTTTCTGGTTGTTGAATCTCGGAAAAAAGAGGTGAGCCTATATATAAAGGTAATATCGTGCGCGCGAGGGCATTAAAGTGTTCCGTAAACGGTACGACCGTTCACTTCCATTGAAACGTTGATGGCATCGGCGTAACTACCGCCGATGTTGGCGAAGAAAACTTGCGGGTCGCCTTCCTTGCGTATGGAAACCGAAACCACCAAGTAATCGGTACCGGCTGGCAAAGCGATTTCGCTCTCGGCTGATTGCCAAGTTCGCGGATCGCGATCCGCGATGACTTGAGCCACGTCCCGTCCAATGGCTAGATTTTCGCCCGCTTCCCGATCAATGGCATGTAAGCGAAGAGCATAAGTAGTGCCGTCGTCGGCAATGCCAACCGATTGATTGAACGCCGCGCTGGATCGGGCCGTCACCTTGCGATCACCGATTTCGTCGCCAAAGGCGCGAACGTCTATTACTCGAAGAATCTCAGTGGACTGTGAAACGTCACTAGACGTAGGAGCAGGCGCCGGCAACTTGATCATGTCCGAACCTTGGAAAGGGCGAACGCCTTGATCGGATGACAAGGCGAGCAAAACTCCCTCACCGTTCCAAGCAGGAACTTCACCCTGAACTTCTACTTGTCCTTCGGCGGCAAAGCCTTGCTCGCTCTCCAAGACGTCGATCGGAAAAGCGGCTTTCACCAGCAGTTCGTTTTCCTCGAATCCGGTCACGCCTTCCTCCAACGGACGATCGGCGGGCTGAACAGGCACTTCCTCGGATTCCGGCACGTAGATTCGGTTCACCAAGCGTCCGTCCGTTGCGAGCTCGGTGGTGATGGTCAAGTCGTGCACGTCCTCGATGACTTTGACCTCGTCGTTGTTATGCAACACTGCCAGTAAAGGCGTAGATGCTTTCAAATCGCCCTCGGTTTCCTCATTTGCAAGCGGTTGACCTTGATCAACCGCTTTATTGACGGCCAAATCTTGATCGGTGGAAACTTGGTCGGTGGAACGAAAAACGAAATAGGTAGATAAACCGACCCCCAAGGCCAAGGCGGCCGCCAGCGGCAGACGAGCCAAGCCTCCGACCCATTGGCCGAAAGGAACCAATGGACTCACTCGATCGACAGGCGCTTCCTCGACCCATTCGGAGGGAGGATTTTCCCACTGGAGCAAAGACTCCATTGCGAGGTTGCGAACGTACAACTGTCGAGCCTCGGGTTCTTCGTGAAGGATGGCAACCAGTCGTTCCTTGTCTTCCTCTGAAATCTCATCATCGGCCAATTGCCAAATCAGTCGATTCCACTCTTCACGGTTGGCTTTGGTTTTCATCGAAAATGGTTGTTGAATAATGAGCGTTGTCCATACGCGCGAGGGCGCATTCACGTATAAAGTTGTCGTAAGGTATTAGCCAAAAACGCGAAAATATTACGTTTTTTTTTAAAAAAAATGCAAGAAGTTCGGCAAACTGCTGTATATTAACTACTTACAGCCTTGATGAAAGAGGGTGCGAAAGTGGAAAAACAAGATCCCAAAGACATGATTTGCAATTCTTTCGGCAACTTCGGGAAAACCTTTTAAGTTGCATGCTAAAGGCAAAGTAAAGGGCCGCCAAGGAAAATGTTCAGACAGAAAAAGTCTGCATGAATAACACGTAAATGAGGGAGGATCACCCTCGCATAAAACGATCAAGCCTTACGGAAAATCAAGCTGGCATTATGCCCGCCAAAACCGGAATTATTGCTCATGGCGATCTCGATGGGAATATTTCGGGCTTGATTGGGCACGTAATCGAGATCGCATTCGGGATCGGGTTCTTCGTAATTGATGGTGGGAGGTACGATTCCGGTCTGGAGGGCCTTGCAACAGGCGGCCGCCTCGATCGCTCCAGCAGCTCCCAAGAGATGCCCCGTCATCGACTTGGTGGAACTGACGAGCAAGTTATCCATGGCATGTTCGGCGAAAACGTTCTTGATCGCTTGGGTTTCCGACTTGTCGTTGTAGGGAGTGGAAGTTCCATGGGCATTGAGATAATCGACGTCGCTGGGCTTGAGGGAAGCGTTGCGCAGGGCGCCATTCATACACTCCGTGAGGGCGACTGCCTCCACGTCGGGAGAGGTGATGTGAAAAGCGTCACAAGTAGCTGCGTATCCTGCCAATTCGGCGTAAATCCGGGCTCCGCGATCCAAGGCGCGTTCCATGGTTTCAAGCACGAGCACGCCCGCGCCCTCCCCCATAACGAACCCATCGCGGTTTTTGTCAAAAGGGCGACTAGCCCGACTGGGATCATCGTTGAAAGAGGTGCTCATGGCCTTCATTGAGCAAAAACCAGCGAATCCAATACGGGTTATGGCCGCTTCACTTCCACCAGCCAACATGACGTCCGCTTCGCCATTGGTCATTATACGCAGGGATTCGCCGATAGCGTGCGTACCGGTTGCGCAAGCGCTGACGACACCGAAATTGGGGCCTCGAGCGCCATACTCGATGGCAATGACACCGCCTGCAATGTTGGCAATCAAAGATGGAATCATGAAGGGAGAAACCTTGCGAGGCCCTCGTTCGAGCATGGTGCCGACTTGGCGTTCGATGGTTTCCATGCCGCCGATACCCGATCCAACGAGTACGCCCACGCGTGATAGGTCGCAGGAATCCAAATCGATACCCGAATCATCCACTGCGAGGCGAGAAGCTCCCATCGCAAACTGGGTATAGCGATCGTTGCGCCGGGCCTCCTTGGGATCCATGTATTCGGCGGAATCGAACTCGTTCACTTCGGAGGCAACCTGCGAAGTGTAGCCATCGGCATCGAATCGGGTAACTGGACCGATGCCGGATTTACCTTCAACCAAGGAATCCCAAAACGGATCCACGCCGATACCGACGGAAGTAATTACTCCAATGCCCGTGACTGCAACCTGCATCTTAGCACCGCCTCTTAAGCAAGAGACCCCCTCCCCTCTTCCGGGAATTCGCTCAAGAACCGGCTTTGTCCTTAACGTAGGCGATTACGTCGCCCACGCTGGTGAGTTTTTCGGCGTCGGCTTCGGGAATTTCATCCCCGAGCTCTTCCTTGAACTCATCTTCGAGCGACATGATCAATTCAACGAGATCGAGCGAATCGGCTCCGAGGTCATCGACGAAGGAAGCCTCTGGCGTCACCTGCTCTTCGTTCACGTTTAACTGATCAACTATGATATTCTTGATACGATCTTCGAGACTGTCTGACATAATTTGAATTTGTTTAGGTCGGCTTTCCGTTCATCAAATGACCATGCCGCCGTCAACCGTAAAAACCTTTCCCGTCACGTAAGCGGCGCCTTCGGAGCACAAATATGAGACCATGTGGGCGACGTCTTGCGGTTGGCCAAAACGTTTCATCGGAATGAATTTAACCACCGCTTCACGCAAACGCTCATCGAGTTCCGAGGTCATATCGGTCTCGATGAAACCGGGGGCCACGGCGTTCACCGTAACCTTACGAGCGGCGAATTCCTTGGCTAGGCTTTTGGTGAATCCAATCATGCCCGCCTTCGCTGCGGCGTAATTGGCTTGGCCGGCATTGCCGGTTACGCCGACCACCGAGGAAACGTTTATAATTCTTCCCCATCTTCTCTGGGTCATCGGGCGGGCAAGCCCCTTGGTCCAATGAAAACAACTGGTGAGGTTGGTCCGAAGAACGGATTCCCATTCCTCTTCGTTCATGCGAAAAAGCAAATTGTCTCTCGTGATGCCGGCGTTGTTGACCAAGACGTCGACCTCCACTCCAGAGGAGAGCAGTTGCTCGCACGCCTGGCTCACGGCGGCGCCATCGGAAACGTCCACGGCAACTGACTGGGCGTCTCCCCCTGCATCGCTTATGGCTTCCGCCGCCGCTCCACAGGAATCGGGAGACTTGGACACGCAAATGATTCGCATGCCGTCCGACGCTAGCTTTTCCGCAATGGCTCGACCGATGCCGCGACCGGCGCCGGTAACCAAGGCAGTACGTAATGTATTGTTGTTTTCTTCAGACATTGAAATGAAACTTTAGACGTTGATGGTTGACTTTTGGAGGATTTCTTCGGGCATATCAACAAACAAGTGAGCAAAGGAAAAAACCGCAGCGGGAAAGGAGAGGAAAAGATCCTCAAACCAATACGCATACAAAAGCTGTTGGCCGCGCGTGGAATATGCTCTCGTCGGAAAGCGGAAAGCTTGGTCGAGCTCGGGCAAGTGGAGATCAACGGGAGTCCTGCGAAGACGGGACAAAAGGTGGATCCTTCGCAGGACACCGTGAAAGTGAAAGGCAAAATTCTTCCCTTTGTTTCGCCTAAGGCAATCTGCCTCGTGATGAACAAACCGGCAGGATACGTTTGCACGAACGATGACCCAACGGAAAAAAAAACCGTTTTCGATTTGCTGCCCAAGCAATTTGCGAAAACTCGGCTTTTCTGCGCCGGCCGACTGGACAAGGATACGGAAGGCCTTTTGGTGCTCACCAACAACGGCGACCTGGCCCACCAATTGACTCATCCTTCCAACCAAACAAGGAAGGTCTATCAAGCCGAAGTTCTCCCTCCCGTCGACCCCCGTCATCTTCCCCTTTTCTGCAAGGGCAAGGTAATTGATGGCGATCGTTTGTGGCTGGACAAAGTGGTTTTGCTCGGGAAAAGCGAAGTCCGTTCATCGCGTCGACTGGAAATTCGTCTGGGGCATGGGAAAAAAAGGGAAATCAGGCGTTTGCTTGAAGCTTTTGGCTACAAGGTCACCTTGCTGCGAAGAACCAAAGTGAGCTTTTTGACGATCCGAAAAATACCGAAAGGAGGCTTTCGATTACTATCCGAAGGCGAAATTGATTTGCTATTCTCGGAAAAGGGTCGTAGCTCAAGAGCATGATGGGAAACGCGATGACTATATTCTCGCGCGGCTTGCTCGCGCTCACCTTAATTCTGCCTAGCCTCGCCTATGGCAATTCCTTGCATCCCGACAATTTGGATGCCAATGCGGGAAGCCCTCTCTTGAGGCGCTTGGGTTCAAAAGTTCCGACCGCCGTGGGGCCTCAGTACAAAGCTCGCCTGATCGGCTTCATCAAAAGTGAAAATGCCGAAGACGTACCGGTGGGAACCGCAGTACGAGCTGAAAGCAGCGTCGAAAGCGCCCTTTTGGACAGGACGATGGAAGGCGACTCAATCACGGTGATTAAGAGGGGCGCTTGGAGCCAAGTCGTTTTGCGTCGCCCCACGACCACCCCCTTGCCCAATGGTGAAGTCGACCCCGTCGTCTTGGGTGGCGACGCCCCTGCGGAAAAGATGAGTGAACTAGACCCTCTCGAGAACGAAGAGAATTCGTCCCCCAAGATCACTTTACCAGTGAAGCCACCGGGTCCGCTGCCGGCAGTTAACCTTAACAAGACGCATGAAGGCACCTTGGTCCTGAAGACTCGAACCTTCGGATTCAAGAAGCCGGAATCCTTTCAATTGCTCGACCCCTTGGGTAGAACAATCGCTTACGTCGACACCAGTCGATTAAGGACCGTGAATCCCCTCCATTTGGTCGACCGGCCGGTCAGTATCCTGGGGACCCTGGAATTGATGAAGGAAAACTCCTCGAAACGCATCCTCAGGGCCATTCAAATACGCCCGAGGTGAGGACTGGCCAGGCTCAATGGAGCTCATAGACGGCAACCTGATTTCTCGGCAAATAATCGAGGAACTGACCCTCGAGGTATCGAACCTCGTCGGAATAAAACCCTCGGTAACCTTTGTCAGGGTTGGCGAGGACCCAGCCTCCGTTTCGTACGTCAACAAGAAGGGCAAAGTCGCTGCCCGAATTGGCATCGAGAGCAACTTGATGGTGTTCCCGGAAATTATCACGCAAGAGGAACTGATAAACGAAATCACCACCCTCAACGAAGACCCTTCCGTTCATGGAATTTTGGTGCAGGCTCCCTTGCCTTCGCACATCGACGAGCGGGTTGTCTTCAATCACGTGTTGCCGACCAAGGACGTCGATGGATTCAACGCAGCGAACCTAGGACGTTTGTGCCAAGAGGACGACGATGCTTTCGTGGCCTGCACACCCGCCGGAATAGTCGAGCTCATCAAGCGTTCCAAGATCGAAACCGAAGGTAAGAGAGCAGTCATTCTAGGACGCAGCCTGATAGTAGGCAAACCAGTAGCTTTGCTTATGGCAAAGAAAGGTAACCCTGGGAATTGCACGGTCACCATCTGTCATTCCCGAACGCGTGACTTAGCTACCGTGACCAGAGAAGCGGACATACTGGTGGCAGCCATCGGTCGAGCGGAGTTCGTAAAGGCGGACATGGTAAAACCCGGTGCTGCGGTAATCGACGTCGGCATCAATCGAGTGGAGGACGCCAGTAGACCGCGCGGTTATCGCCTCGTGGGAGACGTCGCCTTCGACGAGGTGTCCGAAATTGCCTCCCAAATGACGCCCGTGCCCGGCGGTGTCGGGCCGATGACGGTTGCCATGCTTATGCGCAACACGGTGAAGGCCTATCTAATGGCGACACAAGCCATCACCTGAAACCGGAGTTCATGGACACCCGGAAACTCCTGCCTAACCGAGCAGGACCGAAAACCGAGAAAGCGTACAAGTGAAAGATCCTCACGGAATCCTGGGAGTCCCCGAGGACGCCACTGTTGCGGAAATAAAAGAAAGCTATCGTCGCCTCTCCGAGCAGTTGCACCCGGATCAATGCAAGTCCGAAGAGCAAAAGCTGGAAGCCGAAAAGCAACTTTCAGTAATCAGCAGAGCTTATCATCTCCTAATCGAGAACAAGGAGGAAGATGAACCGGAATCAGTACTTGTTCCAGAGGATCCCGGAGCTCTTCCTGAGTCATTTGAGAATCTACTGGCAGGACCTGAACCCGCTCCTTTCTTTCTTCGAATCATCGCCTTTTGCATGGACGGTGCATTCATCTTTTGCGCTGGCCTTTTGTTCGCTCAAGCCTTGTTCCCCGACAAAATATCCAATGGTTTGGAAACCTCTCAGGAATATGGGGAGAAATTAAAGCATGAAAAGGACGTAGCCAAGCTAAACGAATTGTCCGAACGTGTTCAGGAGGATCCCGTATTACTCGAGATGCGCATCACCCTTTTCTCGAGTTGGTTTTGGGTCTCTTGGTGTTACTGGTTTGTGGGGGAACGTTACTTCAAGGGATGCTCCTTGGGCAAACGCATGTTCTT